>NZ_JBYSWV010000054.1:0-29382 GCF_058781555.1 Brevibacillus sp. FW306-2-1A-C05A | reverse complement strand
ACAAAAGCGATAAATATAATAAAAGCCGATAACGAAAAAACTACTAATTGGTTGTTGTTTTCTCCTTATCACCCTTGGCCAAGGTATATAGACAAAGTAAGTTTGGGAGGAAAGGAACTTGGGAAAAAAATTTCTTTGTATTGCTGCAACGCTCGCTTTGCTGACCGCAGCTAATTCTGCTTATGCGGAGACACAAACCGACACACTTCAATATAAAGATTTGCGGGCTGATATCAAACTGGACGTCGATTGGAATCTTTTAGATGAAGATAAGGCAGAAGCCGAAACAGACTTCATTAATCCAAACAATAGTAACTATGTTGCAGTCAGACTGGAAATGTGGAAAGACGACTCTGGAGTTTCTGGCAGCAAGTACGATCGGGATAAAAGCCTTGCTGAATGCCGCTATACATATGCGGGCGCCGAGTATTTCAAAAGTAGACACTCGATTGACAGCTCTGATCGGAAAAAAGAACTTGTCGTTGATACTTTCTCCGATGACTAGAATCCCGTAACATTCAAACAGAAAATAAACCGGTGGAATAGCCGGTTTATTTTCTGTTTGGCTACGACGGCAACTTGTCCCTAAACCATACGCAATGCTGAAAAACTCAGGAGACGGTTATACATGACGTTAAGCTCGATAAAAAATCAGTTTAAAGCCCATCCCGTCACAACCGCTTTGATTATCTTGGGTCTGACCATATCCATCGTACTCATTTCAATAGGCATATCGAGTGTGAGGAATACGCATTTGCTCATCCAGCAACAGGTTCATTACGCACCTCAGAATGCTACGAAAATAGAATTGGAGCTTTCGGACAAACAAGATGTACGAGCTTTGTTCAAGGTTTTTGACGGGATATCGGATCAAACCGGAGTTATTCTGGACCGAGCAAAAATGTTTCACAATGGTCTCATGGCTCCGGTAACGCCTGAATATTGGACAAAACAGGTTGTTCAGAGATTTCCATTAGAAACAGGAAGATATCTGAATGTAACGGATATCATCCATGGAGAAAAAGTAGCCCTGGTTGGCAAAGCGAGAGGGAAAGATGTACGCACCAAGAACGGAAAACCGTACATTTTGCTGGATAACGAAGAATACGAAGTGATCGGAATCATCGGCGTGAAAGGAAAAACGACAAAAGCGATTGATTACAAAATTGTTATTCCGGCCACGTCGCTTTCCTCAACGCTTTTGAGCAAATTGCAAAGCGCGAAAACGATTCCTTTCTTGATCCACAATAGTTATACAGATACATACGCAGACGAAAAACAGATTAAACAAAATGCCAAGCGTCTATTTCCGGAAGCGACATGTACAGCCTCCCCGTACGGAGAAACAGAGGGGATTGTTGCGCCCAACAGGGGAAGCGAAATCTACATATCCATAATGGTTTACGCGCTGGCAATCATCAACGCGATTAACCTTACAGCCTTTTGGATTCAAGAAAGAAAGTACGAAATCGGTATCAGGAAAGCTTTTGGCTACAGCAATGCGGATATCGTCTCCATGCTTTTTTGGGAGATGTGCGTCATCAACCTGATAGCGGTAGTCATAGGTTTTTCTATTCAATGGATGATAAGAAGCTTGCTTTCCAAATGGCTTGATTATCCGGTTGAGATTACCTCCACCACTATCTTTGCCGCGATTTTGTTCGTTTTTGCAACGGCTTTTGTCACTACTGCCATCCCTTCGAGCAAGGCGCTAAAAATACAGCCAGTTGAGGCTATCAGGGGATAAGGAGAAGAGAAATGGAGCACCTTTCCATCGCGATTTCATCCATGCGGAAAAGAAAGCTGTCTGTTTTTCTGATGATGGCGCAGCTTGTGCTTTCCTTTTGGGTGATGAATCATGCGTTTATTTCCATGGATGTCGTGCATTATCAAGAGAAAAAGCTATTTGCGGTAACGCAGATGGATAAAGATACAACGTTGCGGTTGTCTTTTGCGGATGTGGAAGACACAGAATGGTTTGCCGAACGATTTGGTCAATTGGAGAATTTTATCAAACAAACGCCCGGAGTGCAGAGGTACGGCTCCTTTGATACGACCTCCATCACACCGGAAAATTTGCCGAATCAACGCGCTTTTCTTGAACAAAACAAAAAACAGTATGCCGGAACAAGGTTGGAGAATGCGATTGAAAATAACAAGATCGTTTTTTTAGATAAAGGCATCTATTCATATGCAAAATTCAAGATCATCAACGGAAGGCCACTGGGTGAAGCGGATTTCACCAAAAAGGACGGTGACGTTATCCCGGTTTTGATCGGATATAACTACCGGGATGTCATCAATCTTGGTGATCGGTTTGAGACCATCATCCATGAAAAGAAAATAGTGTACGAAGTTGTTGGAGTTCTTGAGCAGAGGAGTGAATGGTTATCTGGAAATGATTACATTGCTGATCCGGTTGATAACCTGGACAACTTTTTTCTTGCTCCTTTTTTTCCGATTGTCAGGGAAAGCGAGCCGATGGACGTAGCGGTGAGGATGCATAACACCTTCATCCAACTGGATTCCGCAGAAAAGTTCAATCAAGTCGCAGCGGCCATTTCAGAAAAGGGGAGAGAATTAGGCATAAATCCAACGCTGACAACAGTTGGCGACGAGTTGCATGCTTACAGGGAAAACAGGAAGCAAGTCAGCAATTTCTCCCTGTTCATGGGGATGTTCTTTTTAGTGATCTCGATTATTGGAATCGTTTCGGTGACGCTGTCGTCGATTCATGCCCGAAAGCATGAACTGGGAGTCAGGATGGTGGCAGGTGCAACCAAAAGGGATATTTCCGTAATCATTCTCATGGAACTTGTATGGATCGTAACGGTTTCAGCAGTTTCCGGGGTTGTGCTGAATTACGTGATGGAAGCTTTCGAAGATTCATCGGTAGCGAATATAAAGCTGGAGATGTTTGCCTTCCCTTTATACGGTAAAGTCATGCTTGTATCCATCCTGGTTGTTCTTGCTTCCGTGTTCATCCCGTTGCTTCGGATCAAAAAACTCCAACTTCGCGAGTTAGTAGGGGGGAGAGACTGAATGGCATTCATTGAGCTTGATAATGTTTCGAAAGTATTCGGGCAAGCAGAGTATGCAACCGTAGCCTTAAAACAAGTAACTTTTCGCATGGAGAAAGGCGAATTTGTCTCGATCATGGGTCCGTCTGGCTCAGGCAAATCGACCCTGTTGAACATTATGGGTTGCATGGATGTACCGACTGAAGGAGAATACAGGCTAAAAGGCACTTTGATTCAAAAATTGAGCGATAGAGAATTAAGCCAGATCAGAAACAAAACGATCAGCTTTGTCTTTCAAAACTTCGCCTTAATGCACAATTTCAGCGTCTATGAAAATGTGGCACTGCCCTTGTTTAAACGAAAAATGAGCCTCAAGGAAAAGAAGGAAAAAGTAGACTATTATTTGCACAAACTCGGGATTGCCGACTTGAGCAATAAAAATGTTTCCAAGCTGTCGGGAGGCCAAAAACAAAGAGTTGCCATTGCACGTGCCATGACTGCTGAAACAGAGCTGATCCTGGCTGATGAACCAACAGGTGCGTTGGATCAGAAAAACGGGGCGCAGTTAATGGAGCTTCTTTGTCAAATGAATGAAGAAGGCAAAAGTATTGTGGTCATTACCCATGATGAAAAAATCGCCGGATATACAAAACGAATCATCCGCATTGTAGATGGCGTCATTACAGAAGACCGAAAGATGGAGAGGTAACGGTATGCAAATGAAATGGAGGATCGTTTTCATTGCCGTCTTTATCGCTTTGGCGGGGGGAATCAGCTACTACTCCTTTTTTTATCAAGAACATTTTATGCGGACAGCAGAAGGTGTCTTTTTGTCCGATGAATACGAGGAAAAATATAAACAGGTGGTTAGAGAAATTACCGTTAACAAGACCAGATTCGATACGCTGCTTATCGAACATGAGATTAACTTGGATGGTGGAAGCCTCACTTTTGAACTGTTCGATCCAAACAACAGATTGGTTCAGTCTGGAGAGGTGACCAAAGACCAGATTTATGCTGAAAAACTCGAGGTGACACCTATAAAGGGAAAATGGCGGGTGCAATATCATACGAACAAGGATACAAATGGAAAATATATGCTATCATTGGAAAGTGTAGAGTAGGTTTTTCAGAACAAGCGTGTACAAACACGGACACAGGAGGGACAACATGTACTGGGAGAGTCTGCCCGGATGGTTTTGGGCGATCTATTACCTATTTTTCCTCATCACAGCAGGGACAGCCGCCTTCTGCCTCGCACGCAAGAAAAACAGGCGGATGTCCGTTGCCGCGATGCTCCTGGCGCTGTTGCTTCCGGTCGTCAGTCTGTGGAAAAGCATCGCCCGGGCAGAAGGAATGGACGAGTTCGAGCATTTTGTCATGGAGCTGCTGCAAGGCTCTCTCTGGGCTGTTTTCGTACTCGCTGGTTACGTGTTTTTGGTCGCATGGTGGGCCATGTTCTTGCGTAACAAAAAGTCCAGTGTGCAGTGACAGGCACGAGCGAGCTGTCCGAATGCCATATGCGAGGACAGCGGGGACGATCGCGAAAAAGAGAAGGTGCTCGACCGACGGCCTTCAGGTAGCGAACCGAACAAGCCGCGCGCTGGGGACTGCGCGTGATGTAAAAAGAACGCCTGCGCAGCTTCAGCCGATGAGTGCGCAGGCGTTAGACAATGGCCGGGACGGCAGCAGGCTTGGCACGGGAGCGCAGCCTGCTGCTGTCAGCGGCGAGGCGAGGCAGGACAGGATGCGCCCCGCCCGCCCGGCTCTGAAAATATCCAGCGATTTGCCGCCGTCCAGTATGGCGGCTTTTTTGGCGTGACTGCTTTTTGCCGCGCGTCCGGCTTCTACTGCACCTGTGCTTCCGTCCCGCGATTGACGAACGACAAAAGCTTGTTCCCCGCATGAATGGCAGCCTGAATGATGTAGCCAGTCGTGAACGACAGCACGATCGTCCCGTAGTAAATCGGCCCGTCGAGCAAAAAGCTCAAGGTGAGAAACAGGCAGGCAAGCGAGATCTCTGTCCGGCGAAACGTCCATTTCATCCGCTTGGAGATTACGAGCACGAAAGCTTCCTGCGGTGCTGTGCACACCTGCGTGCACACGTACAGTCCGATGCCGCTGCCGATGCACAAGTTGCCAAGCGCCATGGTCAAGAGCGGCGGCAGCGAGCGGATGCCGGCCATCAGGGCGTCAATCGAGCCGATCAGGTCGACAAAGACAGAGATCAGCACCATCACGGCAACGGCGCCCATCGTAATGTAGCTGCGATCCATGAAAAAGACGATGCAGACAAAGGCGAAGTTGATCGCGAACATCCAGAAGCCGATGGATACGCCGAAGTTTTGAAACAAGGCAATAAACAGAGAGTCATAAGGGCTGAGGCCAAACGAGGTAATCGTCGTCATCATGTTGATGCCGAGCGCAAGAATCAGCAGACCTGTGACAAACAGGACGTATTCGAATTTGAAGCGAAACACGAACAGCACGACTCCTTTCATCTACCATTGGCAACAGGATAATGTGTGGAACGCTTTTCAGAGCAAGAAAAAAATGTGCCGGACATGCCTTCCAGTCTTTTTGCTTTCGCACTGCATGTTTTTCAACTGGAGAAAAGGACGCGTTTCCCGTTACTATGGAAGAGAGAATCACGGATTCGAAAAAACAGAGGGGTAATCAGGCTTGGCTAACATTCGAGAAATTGCGAGACTGGCGGGGGTATCCGTCTCCACCGTGTCGCGTGTATTAAATAACCATCCGTATGTCAGCGAACAAAAACGAGCAGAAATCATGCGGATCATCAAGGAGCGAAACTACGTGCAGAACAGCAACGCCGTCCACCTGTCGACCGGAAAAACAATGGTGGTCGGCGTGACGCTTCCGCTCGTCAACAATCAATATTACAGCTCGATCATCGAAGGGATCGCCGCCGAAGCAGCCCGGCACCAGTACAACCTGATGGTGTGCCAGACCAATAACAGTTCCGAGCAGGAGCAGAGCATTTTGCGCCTGCTGAAAAACAAGAAAATGGACGGCCTCATCATGTGCTCCCGGGCCAATGGCTGCGAAACGATTGACGAGTACGCCCAATACGGCCCGATCATCACCTGCGAGGCAAACGAGACAGCTTTCGTATCGAGCGTTCATATCGACCATTATCAGACCTTTCGGATCGGGATGGAGTATTTGCTCGGCAAAGGACACCGGAAAATCGGCTATTGCATAGGCAGAAAAAACAGCTTCAACAGCCAGCACCGCAAACGGGCCTACCATGACATGCTTCGATCGGCAGACGTAACGCCCGCACCTGACTGGGCTTTTGAAAACTGTCTGACCGTGCAGGACGGCAAAGACATCGCTCACCGCATCTGGCAAATGAAGGAGCGGCCTTCTGCATTGATCGTCTCCTGCAATCACATCGCGGCGGGGATCGTCAAGGAAGCGGGCAGACTGGGACTGCGCGTCCCCGAAGACCTGGCGATTGTCGGCTGTGACGATCAGCCGGTCGGCGAGCTGCTGGAGATCACCACAGTATCAAGCCCGAGCAGCTTGATGGGGAAATACGCCTTTGAAATGCTGTACGACAGAATTCTCCACCAGCACAAAGAAAAAGAAGAGAAGGAGCTGCCCCCGCTTCTGGTAGAGAGGGGGACGACGTGACGTCTGGCGGGACAGGCATCCCGCCGAAACAAGATTTACACAAATTTGCAGATCATTCACACGCCATCCACTCCTGCTTTATATCCGTTTGCTAGAGTGTAGATGACAGGGTAAACGGACAGGAGGCGGAGGATGGATGGAAGTACGGATTGAATGTGCCAAAAAAGAGGATTTTGCCGAGATGATTACGCTGGCCGACCTGACGTTGCCGGATCGCATGAACCTGCACGAGCTGAAAAAATATATGGAGCTGTTTCCCGAGCTGATTTTCAAGGCGACAATCCATGACCAGCTCATCGGCTTCAGTTGTGCGGGCATCGACATGTACCAGACGACGGGCTGGCTGTTGTTCAGCAACGTCCGTAAAGAATACCAGGGACAAGGCATTGGCAAGCGGCTGATCGAAGCGAGGCTGCAAGCTCTGCGCCGTTTTCCTTCGCTGCGCACCGTGCTGGTCACCGTGAGCGAGACGAACCAGTCCTCTCTTCGCGCGCTTTCGGCACACGGCTTTCGGCTGGCTCACGCCGAACAGGACTATTACGGCCCTGGCAAGCATCGGCATGTACTGGAGCTGCCTGTCTGGCCCGTTGCCTGCTCTCCGACAGAGAGTCCGGGCTGGAAAGAGGACGTCAGTGTATAAGTGATTTTTCAGAATACAAAAAGTCGATCATGCGGGTGATGGACAAGCAGGCAGGAAAAGCCGGGCGCAAATGGAAGGAGATAGAACGAAGTGAAACGACGTTTGTGCATCATCGCCTGTGGCGCGAAAAAAATATGGGATGTACACCCGGAGGCGGGAGCGACAGAGGCGCAGTACGTTTATCAAAGCGCGTTTCATAAAGCGAGCCAGGCGTATGCCCGGACGTTTTTTTTCGAGTGGGCGATTTTGTCTGCCAAGCACGGCTTTTTGCTGCCGCATGATACGGTGCCGGAAAACTACGATGTGGCTTTTGGCACGAAAAACCCGGAGATCATCGCGCTCGACCGCCTGATGCGACAAGCGCGGGACAAGCAGCTCGACGGGGTGGAGGAAGTGGTCATGCTGGGCGGAAAGAAGTTCAGGAAGATCATTCACGCCGTGTTTGGCGCAGACAAAAGCAGCTTTCCGCTCGCGGATTGCCAAGGCATCGGCTTTATGCTGCAAAAGCTGAACCAGGCTGTGGCGAACAGACAGGAAATCGGAAAGGGATGAGAGGATGGACGGACTCCAGCAGTATTTGTACAAAATCAGGCTTGTTCCGCGGCTGCTCGACCCGGCGAACTGGACGGACAAAGAGCACGAGATCGTCGGAGAGCATTTTCGCTATTTGCAAAAGCTGCTCGCAGACAACAGGCTGATCCTCGCGGGCCGCACGCAAAACATGGACGAGACGACGTTTGGCATTGCGATTTTTCTCGCGGAATCAGAGGAAGCGGCCAGACGCGTCATGGAAAACGATCCGGCTGTCCGGCAAAACGTGATGACAGCCGAGCTGTACCCGTACCGCGTCGCCTTGTACAACAGCGAGTGGGAATAGAAGTGAACATAGACGAAGAGCCTGTGCGCGAAAAACGCATCAGGCTCTTTTTGTACAGGGAAGACTCTAGTTCGAATAAGGGCAACAACGCTGCGCCAACGGCTTGGCGCAGCCCAGTTTTTTTGCTGCGCCGATGTTCGTTACTGCCCGATGATGATCCGCTCTTTCGGGTGGTGGTAGCGCACGATCCGGTCGTCGCGCTTGAGGAACAAGAGCAGGTTGATAATCCCGACACGCCCGATCATCATGGTGATAATCAGGATGAGCTTGCCGGGCGTTCCCAGATGTGCAGTAACTCCGGTAGACAATCCGGTCGTACCAAAAGCGGAGCATACTTCAAACAAAATGTGCTGGAACGGCAAATCCTCCAGCCAGACGAGCAAGATGACAGCCATGAACACGAGGACGATCGCGATGAAAAAGACGACGAACGAGCGCATGATGTCTTCGTCCACCAGCTCCCGGCCGAATACTTTCACGTCTTTGTAGCCGCGCATGTTGGCAAACACAGTCGCGATCAGGACAAAAAACGTCGTCGTCCGAATCCCCCCGCCCACGCTGCTTGGCGATGCGCCAATAAACATCATCGCAGACAGCATGAACAGCGTAGGGGTGGAAAACAGGCTGATGTCCATAGTGGACAAGCCGCCGCTCCGCGAAGAAACGGAGTGGAACAACGAGTAGAACAGCGATTCGTGCCACGTTTTATCGAGCAGAAAATGCTGGCGCTCGAAAACGTAAATGAGTACAGCCCCGGCCACCACCAAGGAAAAGAACGTGAGCGTCGTAATCTTGGTAAACAGCGAAAAGGTAAAGCGCGCCTTGGCCCGGCGATAGGAGAAGTACGTGCGCAGCTCGACGAGTACGGGAAAGCCGATCGCCCCGCAAATAATCAGCAGCATGACGGTCAGTTGAAACACGTAGTCGTGCGTGTAGTCCAGCATGGAATTGCCGTGCAGGTCGAAGCCCGCGTTCGTAAAGGCGCTGACCGAGGCAAAGTAGCCGTGATAAAATGCTTCGTACCAATCGGTGTAATAGCCCGCAATCAAGAAGTGCGCGCCCAGCAGCACGGTTCCGATCAGCTCGATGATGAGCGCCATGACGAGAATGTTGCGCATCAGGTTGACCAGTCCGGACAAGGTGGAGCGATTATGGTCGGTCGCAATCCAGATGCGCTGCTCCAGGCCGATCTGTTTGCCCATCAGCATCCAAATAAATGTCCCGAGCGTCATGATTCCGATCCCGCCCACCTGAAAGAGCAGCGTCAAAAACAAAATGCCCCACTGGTTGAACACTTCGTGAATCGTAATCACGGTCAGCCCGGTGACGCTGATCGCACTCGCTGCGGTAAAGAGGGCGTCGATGAACGAAAGCGACACGCCCTGGTTATGAAATAACGGCAGCCACAAGATAACCCCAGAGACCAGAATCAGCGTAACGTAGGAAAACACAATAATTTGAACGGAAGTCAAGCGACGTTTTTGATTCGAAGATAACAAAATGAATGGCCTCCCGAATAAACTTCATGAAGGTAATCATACCAAAAAAAGTTAGAGAGCAAAAATGCTTTGTATCTTTTACGGGAGGCAAAGGATCTGGAATCGATTCGCGTCCATGCGTGCAGCAAAAAATAATTTGTTGACAATTCCGGCAAATCAGTGATAGAGTTCAGAATGTATTATTTGGAAAACGAAAATTTTACGGAAAGGTGGGTCTGTCATGAAAAGCAGTGTAATGAACAAAATGCACAACTGCATACATGACGTAACCCTCCCTTTGATGCACGCAGTGTAGTTTTTCCCAACTCCATCAAACGGCGCAGGTTACGGTTTTTGTAGCCTGCGCTTTTTTATTTGATTCTTTTGATTCAGATAAAAAGGCATGTTGCCCCAGCGGCGATATGCCTTTTTTCGCCTCCAAAAAGAGGACGCCCGGTTGAGACGAGAGGAGAGAGCGGCAGATGTTTTCGGTTTTAACAAAGCTGGACTGGTTTTTCAAGGAGCATTGGAAGCGTTACACGGCAGCGATTCTGTTGCTGATCCTGGGCGGCATCATGGAAATTATCCCGCCGAAAATCATCGGGGTGGCCATCGACGAAATGCAGTTGGGGACATTGACGGGCGAGCGGCTTTGGCACATTTTGCTGTTTTACGTGGGGCTTGCTGTCGCGACGTATTTCGTCAACTTCGTCTGGATTTACAAGCTGTTCGGGGGAGCTTTTCTGGCGGAGCGGACGCTTCGTTCCAAGCTGATGACGCACTTTTTGCGCATGACGCCGACTTTTTATCAGCGCAATCGCACCGGGGACTTGATGGCCCGGGCAACGAACGACCTGAAGGCTGTTTCGATGACGACAGGCTTCGGCATCCTCACACTGGTCGACTCGGCCAGCTTCACAGGCGTCATCATTTTGACGATGGGCTTTTTTATCAGTTGGAAGCTGACGCTGGCGGCGATTCTTCCGTTGCCATTCATGGCGTATGCGATCAACCAGTACGGCAAAAAAATTCACGAGCGCTTTTCCCGCGCGCAGGATTCGTTTGGCGAGCTGAACGACCGCGTGCTGGAATCCGTGGCAGGCGTCAGGGTGATTCGCGCCTACGTCCAGGAGACGGCGGACCAGAAGCGGTTTGCGGACAAAACAGGTGAGGTGTACCAAAAAAATATCGAAGTAGCCAAGGTCGACTCGCTGATTGAACCGACCGTGAAAATTTTGGTGGGCATCAGCTACATGATCGGGCTGATCTACGGCGGCTATCTGGTGTTCCGGCAGGAGCTGACGCTGGGGGAGCTGGTGTCGTTCAACGTCTACCTGGGGATGCTGATTTGGCCGATGTTCGCCATTGGGGAGCTGATTAACGTCTTGCAGCGGGGAAGCGCCTCGCTCGATCGCGTCAACGAGACACTGGCGTACGAAGCGGACGTGACCAATCGCGAGCGTCCGGCGCAGCTTGCGGTTCCAGAGACGATTCGCTTCGAGCGGGTGAGCTTTCGCTATCCGGGGACTGCCCAGGATCAGTTGCAGGACGTTTCTTTTACTTTGCACCGCTCGCAAACACTTGGCATCGTCGGGCGAACCGGCAGCGGAAAGTCGACCCTGCTTAGGCAGTTGCTGCGGGAGTTTCCGCTCGGGAGAGGTACGATTACCATCAACGGGGTCCCGCTGGATGAGATCGAGCTGGACAACATCAAAAGCTGGATCGGCTACGTGCCGCAAGAGCAGATTTTGTTCTCCAGGACCGTTCGGGAAAACGTTTTGTTCGGGAGAAAGGACGGCAGCGAGGAACAGTTGCAAAACGCGCTTAGGCTTGCAGCGTTCGCGAAAGACGTGCAGTTTTTGCCGGAGGGACTCGATACGCTGGTCGGGGAAAAAGGCGTGGCGCTGTCAGGCGGGCAAAAGCAGCGGGTGTCGATTGCCCGGGCGTTGATGATCGACCCGGAAATCCTGATTCTCGACGATGCGATGTCAGCCGTTGACGGCAAGACAGAAGCGGAAATGATCGCCAACATCCGCCGGGAGCGGGCAGGCAAAACGACGCTGATTGCGACTCACCGCCTGTCTGCTGTCGCCCATGCCGACTGGATTCTCGTCATGGACGAAGGCAAGGTGGTCGAGGAGGGAACGCATGAACAGCTCCTGTTGCGCGGCGGCTGGTACAAGGAACAGTTTGAAAAGCAGCAAATAGAAGCACAGTTGACAGAAGGCGGGTGAATGGATGAGTACGGGAAAAAGGCTGTTTCAGTATGCATGGTTATTTAAAAAGACGATCGTGCTCGCTCTCTTGATGCTGTCCGTTGCTGTAGGCGCGGAGCTGACAGGGCCGTTTTTGGCGAAAAAAATGATCGACACGCACATACTCGGCATTGAATTTCCGTGGTACGAGACCGGGCAACGGGCAGATTCCGTCTTGTACCGGGGGAAGTGGTACACGCGGGAGGATCACTTGGCGGCAGGCGAGAGCAAAGGCCAGGAAGTGCGAATTTTGCAGGTCGGACGCGACTATTACTTCATCGACCAGCCGCTTGCTTTTGACGGGCAGCGAACGGTCGCCGACGGAAAGCTGACGATTGAAAGCGGCTCCCGGCAGGCGGTCTATCCGGCCGTCCCGCTCAGCAATCAGGAGCTGTTCGCATTTTTTGGCCCGGAGACGAGCGGCTTGCTCGTCCTGGCAGCCGCTTATCTCGGTTTGCTGGTGGCAGCCGGACTTTTTCATTACGGTCAAAAGTATTTGCTGCAAAAATCGGCCAATCTGGTGATTCGCAAGCTGCGCATGGACGTGTTCGCCCATATTCAGCGGCTGCCGATTACGTATTTTGACAACCTGCCTGCGGGGAAAGTCGTCGCCCGCGTGACGAACGACACCGAGGCGATTCGCGAGCTGTTTGCTAATGTGCTCGCGTCCTTTTTCACCAGCGGGATTTACTTGATCGGGATTTTCATTGCGCTGTTTGTGCTCGATGTCCGCTTGGCGCTCGTCTGTCTGGCGATTTTGCCGATCATGGCGGTCTGGATCGTCTATTACCGCAAACGCGCCTCTGCCTTCAACCACGTCATTCGCGCGCGCATCAGCGACATTAACGGAATGATTAACGAATCAATCCAGGGAATGCCGATCATCCAGGCGTTTCGCAGGGAAAAAGAGGCGATGCGGGAATTTGGCGAACTGAACGAAGAGCTGTTCACCTACCAAAACAAAATGTTGCGGCTCAACGCCACCGCTTCCTTCAATCTGGTGCAGCTCGTGCGCAACGCGGCGTTTGTGTTGTTCATCTGGTATTTCGGCGGCGCCTCTCTTGGGGTGGGCACGCTGTTTTCGCTTGGTGTCCTGTACGCGTTTGTCGATTACCTCAATCGCCTGTTTCAGCCGATTACGCAAATTGTGAATCAACTGGCAAACCTGGAGCAGTCGCTGGTGGCCGCGCACCGCGTGTTCGAGCTGCTCGACGAGGAAGGGATCGAGGTCGATTCGGGCAAAATTCCGCGCTATCAGGGCAGCGTCCGGTTTCACGACGTTTCTTTTGCCTATCAGGACGACCAGTACGTGCTGAAAAACATTTCGTTCGAGGCGTGGCCGGGAGAAACGGTAGCACTGGTCGGGCACACCGGCTCGGGGAAAAGCTCGATCATCAACCTGCTGTTCCGCTTTTACGACGTCAGCAGCGGGACGATCACCATTGACGGGCAGAACGTCATGGATGTGCCCAAGCAGCACATTCGCCAGCATATGGCGATCGTGTTGCAGGACCCGTTTTTGTTCACCGGGACGATCCGTTCCAATGTGAGTCTGGACGATCCGGCGATTTCCGCGGAAAAAGTGGAGAAGGCGCTTTGCGACGTCGGGGCAGATCAGCTTCTGCGCACTTTGCCGCGCGGCTTCGACGAGCCTGTCATCGAAAAGGGCAGCACGCTCTCGCTCGGACAGCGCCAGTTGATTTCGTTTGCGCGGGCGCTGGCGTTCGACCCGGCGATTCTCGTCCTGGACGAAGCGACAGCCAACATTGATACCGAGACGGAAGGAATCATCCAAAACGCGCTGGAAGTGCTGAAAAAAGGCAGAACGACATTCATCATCGCCCACCGGCTGTCGACGATCAAAAATGCCGATCAGATTCTGGTGCTGGATCGGGGCAGAATTGTCGAGCGAGGTAGGCACGAGGAGCTGATGGAGAAGCGCGGCAAGTATTATCAAATGTATCAGTTGCAGCACGGACAAAAGGAAACGCAGACGCTGGTTGGCGATGCTTTGCAACTGGACGGTTCGCCAGCCTGAGCAAAGAAAAAAAGCTGCCTTGCCTAAAATGCGTCCCCCACTGTGTCTAGCATGAGGGGGCGCTTCAACGGCAAAGGCAGCTTTTTTGGTTAAGATCGTGCCTGTTGCAAGTCGCTGCTACAAAATGAAGAAGTAGATGACAGCAGCAAGCGCGATGCGGTACAGGGCAAACGGAACGAGTTTGATCCGGTTAATCAGCTTCAGGAAGAAGCGGATTGCCAGCAAGGCAAACAAAAAGGCGCTGATAAAGCCGACGATGAAAAACGGCAAGGAATCGGCGGTGATGTACTGCCAATGCTTCAACAGCGACAAAAAGCTGGCGCCCGCCATGACGGGAACCGCCATGATAAACGTAAAGTCCGATGCCGCTCGGTGGCTGAGTCCCAGCAGCACGCCGCCGGAAATCGTCGAACCGGAGCGGGAAAACCCAGGCCACAAGGCGATGCATTGAAACAGCCCGATCAAAAGTGCCTGCTTGTACGTCATCTGGTCAACGGTTGTGACCTTCGGGCGGCCCGGTCGGAACCAGTCGGCGGCGATCATCAGGAGCGCCCCGGCGACAAGCCCGATCAGCACCGTATGGATGGAGAACAGGTACTCGTCAATGTAGTCTTCAAAAATCAAGCCGAGCACAGCGGCAGGCAAAAGCCCGACGATCACTTGCGAGAGGCGCAGCTTGTGGCCGGGGCCGTTGCCGTCCGGCGACATTTTTTTCAAGCCCAGCAAACTCAAAAAACGGTCTTTGAACACGATCACGGCAGCGAGGATCGAGCCGAGCTGAATGACGACCTTGAACGTGTTGGCTACTTCAGAAGAAAACAGCTCTTTTGAATGCAGCAAAGTATCGTCGACGATAATCATGTGCCCGGTCGAAGAGACGGGCGCAAATTCAGTCAGACCTTCTACAAGACCGAGCACGAAGGCCACGAAAATGTTCCACAAATCCATATGTACTCACCTTTCCGATTGCGTGCTGTATGTTTTTATTTTGGTGCGTTGCGTAATTGCTCGAAAAGCCCGTGAGTCGATCGGAATCGTCCCCATGCGATCTTGGCATGCATTCACGGCAACAAGCGTTCTTCTATAAACGAACTATCCTTACTTTGCCAATAGTTTGCGAGCTATGTCAATAGCAATATTGTTTGCGGATTTCGTTTTCGCCAGGTTTGTTACCGCTTTGATACCAATCGGGACAGACTACTCTTTTCGCCTGCCGAGCGGTATGATAGAACAAACAGCTTTTTCACCAACAGGAGGTTCGAGCATGCCACATCTCATCGTTCGCGGCATACAGGCCGAGCAAATGGCAACCATCAGCGAGCCGCTGACAGAGGAGCTTGCCGCTTTGTGCCAGTGCGGGACAGACAATTTCACTATCGAATGCTTGCAGACGACAGGCGTTTTTGGCGGAAAGGTAGTAGAGTCGTTTCCGTTTATCGAGGTCGGCTGGTTTGAGCGAGGCCAGGAAACACGCGACCAGTTTGCCAAGATCGTGACCAAACACGTCCTCTCGCTCGGCATACCGGAAGTAGAGATGGCTTTTGTCGCCTATCAAAAAGAAAGCTATTATGCCAACGGCGAGCATTTCTAACAAAGAGACGACAACCGCTGTCGATTTCCCGGGAAAAGAAAAGACGATTCGACAGCAACAAGTTTCGCATCATGAAAAGGAATGCGCATAAAAAGGGTGTTCCATCCGCAGGCAAGAGACGGATGGGGCCCCTTTTTTTGTACAGATAAAGATTTATAAGATTCTTCTCCAGTATAAGGGCAACTAAGGCTGCGCCAAAGGCTTGGCGCAGCCAAGTTTTCTCCTTACAGGGCGCTGGAAAATACATGTCACAAACACGAGTGGCCGATTGTTATTCATAGTGAAGGGAGGGCCGGAAGGTGGAAAAAGCGGAAATAGAATTGCTGCTTCAGGACATAAAGGAGCCGATCAAGGCAAAATCACGGTAGAAGTGGGGATGGCAGAAGTTGGCGTCAAGGTTGGGTCCAATGCGGACGGTGTGGAAAAAGTGCTGCTCGGCAGCAACGAAGCGGTGCTCATGACGTATAAAAAGGAAAACAAACCCGATTTTTACTGGAATGTCTGGGTGAAAAACGGAAGCGACCTGGAGTACAGCGTTCGCGCGCAGGGAGAGACTGTTTCCAAGCAAGAACTAATTAAGATCGCCAAACAATTGAACGAAGCGAAGTAACGAGCAGCACGCATTCACGCGGGATGCACAGTTTTAGGAGAATGGCAAAAAGCCCAACAAAGAGCGCAAGGCTACTTTGTCGGGCTTTCCGCATGTCTGATCGGAGCTTTTTTCGCGACCAACTGCTGCAATGTCTTCCAGTTAATCATGACGATTCCGGCGATAATCGCGATGCCGCCTGCGAGCGAAGACAGGTAGAGCGGCTCCTGGTACAAAGCGACCCCGAGCGCGAGCGCAATCAGCGGCGAAATATACAGCCATGTAGAAGGAAAGACGGGATTCGTTTTCGCCACCAGCCAGTAAAAGATGGTGTGCCCCATCATCGAGCCGACGAAAATCAAGTAAAGCAGCGAGAGGACGGCCTGGGGTGACAGCAGAAACTCCATGTGCACCTGCTCGGTAAAAGCGGAGGCGATGAGCAGCAGGATGCCGCCGTACATCATCTGCGCAGCGTTTAACGTGATCGGCGACACGTCCTTGAACTGTTGGGAAACGCGGCGGGAATAGACGGCGCCCGCGGAATAAAACACTTGGCCGAACAGGACCGCAATACAGCCAGCGACCCAGAGCATGCTGAACGAAAAGGTCAGCCCAGGCAAAAGCAGCAGAATGACCCCGCCAAATCCGATAAGGCAGCCTGCCCAGGAGCTTGCGGACAGCTTTTGCCGCGACAGCCCTGTTTGCAGCAGCATGACCATCAGCGGAGCGGTAGCCGACAGGACCGCCGCGATGCCCGAGCTTAGATGCTGCTCTGCCCAATACAAGGTGGCAAACACGCCAAACGTCAGGCATATGCCAGTGAAAACCATCTCTTTGCGGAGCAGGATGGAGAGGGGCGCTTGCTTTTTCCAGGCCATGACCGCAAACAAGATCAGGCCAGCAAGAAAAAAGCGAATCC
The DNA here is from genome assembly GCF_058781555.1 of Brevibacillus sp. FW306-2-1A-C05A. NCBI lineage: Bacteria > Bacillati > Bacillota > Bacilli > Caryophanales > Paenibacillaceae > Brevibacillus > Brevibacillus sp. FW306-2-1A-C05A. The sequence continues at coordinate 12,315 of NZ_JBYSWV010000054.1, read as the reverse complement.
CCGCCGAGAAAAAGGGCGGCGCTCCCGCGTCGATCCCGACTTTAATGGCTAAAAATGTCGTCCCGAAGATCAGGCACATCGCGATATAATTGGCAAATACCATGGTGATTCCTCCTTTTCCCCATCTTACAGGGAGAGGAACAGAACAGATGAACGCGAATAGAACAGATGCAGAGGCTGTCAGCTACGATGGAAGAGGAAGGGGAGGGCCAGCATGAAAAGACAAGGTTTGTCCGGCGTTCATGCCGATAAGCTGTTTGAGCAGGTCTACGACTATTTGCTGGAAGGCATCAGGCGCGGGGACTGGAAAACGCATGACAAGCTCCCGTCCGTCCGGGCGCTGGCGCTGGAGCTGAATGTGCATCGCCTGACCGTGTTCAAGGCGTACCAACTGCTCAAGCAAGACGGATACGTGTACGTCAAGGATAAATCGGGCTATTTCGTTCAGCCGAGCGGGCTATTGCCGGAAAGCTCATGGAACGACCCGATTGTGTCTGCTTACGTGCAAAAAAGCCACCTGTCGGAAATTCACCAGGTGCAGGCGACCTACCAGTTTTCCAAGGCGCTGATCGACCCGAACCTGTTGCCGAATCTGTATTTTTCGGAATACGTGAAGAGAGTGTTTGACCTGTATCCGAAAGTGCTGGGCACGTACTCGACCACGCAGGGAGATCAGGAGTTGCGCGAGGCTTTGTGCCGCTACTATACGGAGCGGTTTCGCTTTTATTTGACCCCTGACGAGCTGATGGTCACGTCCGGCTCGCAGGAAGCGATCGACCTGGTTGCCCGCGTTCTCGTCAAGCCGCGAGACGTGGTCTTGCTGGAGCGGCCCACCTACAGCCCGGCTATTGATGTTTTTCTCAGACAAGGCGCGAAAATTGTCCCGGTCGAGATTCGGCAGCACGGCTATGATCTGGAGCAGGTGGAGCGGCTCATGCAGACGCACAAGCCGCGGCTGTTTTATCTCAACCCGACGTTTCACAATCCGACGGGCTTCACGGTTCCGCGCGAACAGCGCAAGCGGCTGGTGGAGCTGGCGGAAAAATACCAGTGCCTGCTGATTGAGGACGATCCGTGCCGCGATCTGTACTTTGCCCAAGAGCCGCCCTTGCCGATTTTTGCCTATGACACGTCCGGGTACGTCATCTACTTGCGCAGCTTCAGCAAATACGTGGCTCCCGGCCTCGGCATCGGAACGATCGCCTGCCGCCCTTCGCTCATGGCGTACCTGCTCAGCGCGAAGGCATTGTCCGACAGCGGAACGCCGTTATTGAACCAAAAAATCTTTTTGCACTATTTCTTTTCCGAACGGATGCAGCAGCATTTGCAAAAGCTGCGCACGGCGCTCGCCATTCGCCGGGACATCATGGAGGAGGAACTGGCTGCGACGGACTGGGAATGGAGCCGCCCGACTGGCGGATTCAACCTGTGGATCAAGCTGCCGGACTCGACCCCGATGGAAAAGCTGCTGGGCACGTGCGTGGAGCAATCGATTACGTTTGTGCCCGGTACGATTTGCGATCCGCAACGAGAGTTTGCCACGTGGATTCGGCTCAGCTATTCGTATTTGAATGAGCAGCAGCTTCGGGAGGGGATCAGGAAGTTTGTGGGGCAGGTTCGGGTTTTGATGGGAGCCGCAGATGCATAGTACGTGCTCCGTTTGTGTCGCTGTGGGGCAGCTTTTGGCTATAAAAAAACAGGCTCCGCTCAAAGGGAGTCTGTTTTTCGTGTTTCGCGCCGCGATATCGCGCTGCGTCTAGGAAAGACTTCTATTCAATTCCCGCAACTCTTCGCTGGTCAAATTGCGCCATTGGCCCAGCTTCAAATTGCCCAGCCTGATGTTCATGATGCGCACGCGTTGAAGCTGGCGCACCTGGTAGCCGAACGCCTGGCACATCCGCCGGATTTGCCTGTTCAGCCCTTGCGTCAGGACGATGTTGAAGACGCGGTCGCTCACTTTGGTGACTTTGCAAGGCTTGGTCACGGTTCCGAGTATGCGCACGCCGTTTGCCATGCCGTGCAAAAAGTTGGCGGTCACGGGCTTGTCGACGGTGACGATGTACTCTTTTTCGTGATTGTTTTCCGCCCGCAAAATCTTGTTCACGATGTCGCCGTCGTTGGTCAGCAGGATGAGGCCCTGGGAGTCCTTGTCCAACCTGCCGATGGGGAAAATCCGCTCCGGGTGGTTGACGAAGTCGATGATGTTGCCTTTGACGTGCAACTCGGTGGTGCAAGTGATGCCGACAGGCTTGTTTAGGGCAATGTAGACGCTTTTTTTCTTCTCGCCGAGCGGCTTGCCGTCGATGCGCACGTCGTCGCCGGGCGCGACGGTGCTCCCCAGTGCGGCAGGTGCGCCGTTGATGGTCACGCGCTTGGCTTCGACCAGTTTGTCTGCTTCGCGGCGCGAGCAAATGCCCGTTTCGCTGATGAACTTGTTAATTCGCATGGGTGGTTCCTTTCGCTAGTTGCTGCTGTTTTTCCAAGAGCTTGTTTCTCCACGGCAAAGCCAGCTCCTCGACTTCCAGCATGTGCGCAATCGTCTCCTCCGTAAGAGACTGGTTGTGGAAGTACAGATGGTGGATGGAAGCGACCGTTACGCGCTTGGGATGAGGCTCAAGCAGCGTGACCGCAGAGTCTGGCCTGATCGTGCCTTCCTGCAGGACGCGGAAAAAGTAGCCGGTGTAGCCCATTTCCACGACAGCTTTGAGCAGGAGGTTGTTGTTGTTTCGCTTGTTGATCGTCGCACAGGGAAATCTGCCCTGGGACACTTGAAGAATCGTCTCCCCGATTTGGTACACATCTCCGACGCATACTTGCTCTTCCGTCATGCCCGAAAGCGTCAGATTCTCGCCAAAAGCGGATGGCGTCAAGGGCTGGCCAAATCGCTTTTCCCAATGGGTGTAATGCTCGGAAGGATACGCGCAGACGACGCGATCCGGTCCGCCGTGATAGGCGTGATTCGCTACGTCGTCATCGTCGATTTTGGCGGAGCGGACGACAAGCTCGTCAGCCTCTTCCTTCCAAATGCCGGAGAGGAAGTCTTTGCCGTTGTAACTGATGTTTTTGGGCAATCCTTTACATAAAGAAACGATTTTTGGGTCGGACATGTTTTCTTCCACTCCTGGGCGCGCGTTTGGTTTTTTATATTCCATACTATCACATATTTCTTCCCAAGCTCCACCGCAGATGGGCACGGGCGACAGCTTCTGGTATGATGTTGGAAAGGAATCCACAGGAGGCTTATGCGATATGCAATCATTTGGTGTGGCATTGCACACAGATAAATATCAGATCAACATGATGTACGCGCATTGGGTAAACGGGACGCACAACCAGCGAGTAGTGTTCGAAGCGTATTTCCGCAAGCTGCCTTTTGGCAACGGCTACGCTGTTTCTGCCGGGCTGGAGCGAATTGTTCATTATATTAAAAATTTGCGTTTTGAAGAAAGCGACCTGCAATATTTGCGGGAGCAGGAGGAGAATTACGATCCGGGCTTTTTGGAGGAGCTGCGCAACCTGCGCTTCCAAGGCTCGCTCTACTCCGTCAAGGAAGGCACGATGGTGTTCCCGAACGAGCCGCTGATCCGCGTGGAAGGCCGCGTCATGGAGGCGCAGCTCGTGGAAACCGCCCTGTTGAACTACATGAACTACCAGACGTTGATTGCGACCAAAGCTTCCCGGATCAAAAACGTGGCTGGCGACGACGTCCTGATGGAGTTCGGCACGAGACGGGCGCAGGAAGCAGACGCAGCCTTGTGGGGAACGAGAGCGGCGTATTTGGCCGGCTTTGACGCCACATCCAACATGCTCGCGGGAAAAATGTTCGGCATCCCGACAAAAGGAACGCACGCGCACTCGTGGGTGCAGAGCTTCGAGGACGAGGAAGAAGCATTCCAGCGCTTTGCTGATGCCTTGCCAAACCAGGTGACCCTGCTCGTGGACACGTACGACACGCTGAAAAGCGGTGTCCCCCATGCGATCTCCGTAGGGAAAAAGCTGGAGCAGGAAGGCAAAAAGCTGACGGCTGTGCGGCTCGACAGCGGCGACCTCGCCTATTTGTCGACGAAGACGCGCGAGATGCTGGACAAAGCGGGGCTTACCGACGTGAAAATCGTCGCCTCCAACGACCTCGATGAGCACACGATTATGAACCTGAAAGTCCAGGGCGCGAAGGTCGATAGCTGGGGAGTGGGGACACAGCTCATTACGGCTGCGGATCAGCCGACGCTCGGCGGCGTGTACAAACTCGTAGCGCGCCAGGACGCGAACGGGGTGTACCAGCCGACGATCAAGATTTCGTCCAATCCGGAAAAAGTGACGACTCCCGGCATCAAGGACATGTACCGACTGATCGATCCCGATACGGGCAAAGCGATTGCCGACTACTTGTGCTTCCCGGAGGAAACGACCATTGCCGAAGGCGCTCCGGTCAACCTGTTCAACCCGATCCACCCGTATTGGAACAAGCAGGTGACCCGCTACAAGGCAGAAGCGTTGCTGATCCCGGTGTTTGTCGACGGCGAGCTGGTGTATCAACTGCCGAAGCTGGAGGAGATTCGCAGCTACCACCGCGAGCAGCTCAAACAGTTCTGGCCGGAGTATTTGCGGATGCTCAACCCCGAGCACTATCGCCTGCATGTGAGCGAGGAAGTGTGGGAGACCAAAACCAAGCTGATGCAGGCTTATATGAAAAAATAAAGCGGGAACGCCTGCTGTGTCGCGAAGATGCAGCAGGCGTTTTTTCATACAAACGCACAAATGACACAATAATGTGAAAAAATCAAAAATAAATTGTCTGAATTTATCTGTTTCATATATAATAACTCCATTCATCCTTTAGCTCTGCGCCAGGGTGATGCAAGATAGGTGGGGAGGATCAAGCATGCAAAAGACAGTAGAAAAAGAAAACCTGAATCCTTACGAGATTGTGCAAAAGCAGATTGACACGGCAGCAGCGTTGCTTCGTCTGCCAAGCCACGCCGTCGAAATCTTGAAAAGGCCGAAGCGCGTGCTCGCAGTCAGCTTTCCGGTCAAAATGGACGATGGCAGCGTTCGCGTATTCGAAGGGTTCCGCTCGCAGCACAACGATGCGGTGGGACCGACCAAAGGCGGCATTCGCTTCCATCCCGACGTCACGATGGATGAGGTCAAAGCGCTCTCGATGTGGATGTCGTTCAAATGCGGTGTCGTCGGCCTGCCGTATGGAGGCGGAAAAGGCGGCGTTATTTGCGATCCGCACGAGCTGAGCGCGGGCGAGCTGGAGCGCGTGAGCCGCGGCTTTATGGAAGCGATTGCGGACATCGTCGGCCCTGACACCGACATTCCCGCGCCGGACGTCTACACGACGCCGCAGATCATGGGCTGGATGATGGATACATACAGCCGATTAAAAGGCGCGTATTCGCCAGGCGTCATCACAGGCAAGCCGCTTGCGGTCGGCGGCTCCAAAGGGAGAAATGAAGCGACGGCCCGCGGATGTGTCTTCACGATTTTGGAGGCGCTCAAAGATTCGGGACGCAAGCCAGCGGAGACGACAGTAGCGATTCAAGGGTACGGCAACGCAGGCCGAATCGCAGCCAGACTGTTGACCGAGCTTGGCTTTCGCATCGTCGCCGTCAGCGATTCGCGCGGCGGCATTTACCACGGTGCAGGCTTGAATATCCCGAAGGTCGGGCAGTTGAAGGACACGTCCACGATCCTGGACTATCCGGGGGCAACCGCGATCTCCAATGAACAGTTGCTGGAGCTGGAAGTCGACATTTTGATTCCGGCCGCACTGGAAAATGTGATTACAGCCGCGAATGCCGATCGCGTCCGGGCCAAGTGGATTGCAGAAGCAGCCAACGGTCCGACGACTCCGGATGCCGACGCGATTTTGCGCGAAAAAGGAGTCGTGGTCATTCCGGACATTCTCGCCAACGCGGGCGGAGTGACCGTGTCGTACTTCGAATGGGTGCAAAACCTGATGCACTACTACTGGTCCGAGCAGGAAGTGAACGAAAAGCTGCAAACCGCGATGGTCAACGCTTACCGGTCGGTGGCGGAGCTTGCGGAAAAATACAAGGTCGACCTGCGCACAGGCGCGTACATGATCTCGCTCTTGCGCATCAAGGAAGCCATGGAAGCGCGTGGCTGGATCTGACGAACGGGCGAATCTACGAGCCTCTCGCAAGTTGTTTGCGAGAGGCTTTTCGCTCATGCCGCTGTCGCAATTAAGCGCAAAAGGTCCTCTCGCCATTCCAGAAAAAGTTCTGCTATTTTTCCAGAAAGAAAGGTATAATGATTTGACGAAAAATTTGCAGAATATATAAACATATATACATTCGATACATGCTTGTTTTAGCAGGCTTCCATTTTTCGCGATACTTCCCGGTGGAAGCAGGAACCCAAGTATTTTTGTCGAATTTGTCGGATTAATGTTTTTCTACCTGCTTTGCAAAGAGTGGAAAGGGGGATCTTTATGCCAATCAAACTGCCTGACGAGTTGCCTGCGGTGGAAGTGCTGGCCCGTGAAAATATTTTTGTCATGAAAGAAAGCCGTGCCTTTACGCAAGACATCCGGCCGCTGCGAATCGTCATCCTGAACCTGATGCCGGTGAAGGAAACAACGGAAACACAGTTGCTTCGCCTCCTGGGGAATACGCCCCTGCAGGTGGAAATCGTCTTGCTGCACATGTCCAGCCATACCTCCAAAAACACATCGGAAGAGCATTTGTCGATGTTTTATAAAACGTTTGAGGAAATCAAGGACCAACGCTTCGATGGCATGGTGATTACCGGGGCGCCTGTCGAGCAACTCGAATTTACCGAAGTTACTTATTGGGAAGAGCTGAAGCAAATTCTCGACTGGAAGCTGGCGAACGTGACCTCGACCTTGCATATTTGCTGGGGGGCGCAGGCCGGGCTGTACCACCACTTCGGAGTGCCCAAGCATCCGCTGCCGGAAAAGATGTTCGGGATTTTCCCGCATACGTTGAACAAGCAAAATGTGAAGCTGTTCCGCGGATATGACAACTACTTTTACGTCCCGCATTCCCGCCATACGGAAAATCGCCGGGAGGACATCGAGAAGGTGCCGGAACTGGAAATTTTGTCCGAGTCCAAGGAAGCGGGCGTGTACATCGTCGCGACGAAGGACGGCAGACAAATTTTCGTGACCGGCCATTCCGAGTACGATCCGACCACCTTGCAGGACGAGTACAAGCGGGACGTGAACAAGGGACTGGACATCGCCGTGCCGCGCAACTATTATCCCGACGATGATCCGAGCCGCGAGCCGATCGTCACCTGGCGCGCGCACGCCAATCTGCTTTTCTCCAACTGGCTCAACTATTACGTGTACCAGGAGACACCGTACGATCTGAACAACAGATAGCAGCCGGAAAACCATCCGAGAAATCGGGTGGTTTTTTGCATAGACAAGATGTAGCGGCGGTTTTGCTTTTGCAGTTGACGTACCAGACCCCGACAGGTAGTGTGAGGATAACTATGTAAAAGCAAGCGGCATCTCATTAGCAAGGTGGGAGTTTTGGTGATGAAAAAAATCGTGAAGCAGGATCAGGACGTTATCAAGCAACACAACAAGTTGATGATTCTCGATATTATCAAAAACAAGCGGCCGATTTCCCGGGCTGAGATCACGAAAATTACGCGGATGAGCGCGACCTCGATCGGCCGGTTTGTCAGCGAGCTGTGCGAGGAAGGCGTCATTCGGGAGACGGAGCTGACTTCCTCTGGCGTCGGCAGGAAGGCGATCATGCTCGACATCGAGCCGGGCGCACTCTACACGATCGGCGTCGACATTGAGAAAAAGCGGATCAGCTTCGGCATCATGGACTTCAGCGAGACGATCGTCGCGCACCATCGCGTGGAGCACAAGGCGCTGGCGGGCACGCCAGCCGAGACGGCAGCGCTGATTTGCCAGGAAATTCGCGGCATGATCGCGAGGCAGGGCATTCCGTTTGAAAAAGTCATCGGCATAGGTATCGGCGTGCCGGGCGTCATCAACTACGAGCGGGGAGTCGTCCAGTTGTCCTCGACGCTTGGGTGGAAGGACGTAGCTTTTGCCGAGCTGATCGAAAAAGAGCTGGGCATCAAGACTGTGATCGACAACGACTTGAAGGTCAAAATCCTCTCGGAATACTTGTACGGCTCTGCCAAAGGCTCGAACAAAACCGCCCTGATCGGGATTGGGACAGGCATCGGGTCCGCGCTCATCATCAACGGCGAAGTGTTTCGCGGCGGCTCGAACAGCGCGGGCGAGCTGGGGCACACGACGCTGGACCCGAACGGCAATCTGTGCGAGTGCGGAAAGCGCGGCTGCCTGCAGACGTATATTGATGAAAACGCGCTGATTTTGGAGGCGCGCAGGGTAAAAGAAGTCACCGATGTGCGCGAGGTGTTTGCCGCGGCGCGAAACGGGGAGCGCTGGGCGAAGGAAATCGTCTCCCGCACCGCCCTCTACATCGGAATCACGATCAACAACATCGTCTGCATGTACAATCCCGACACCGTCATTTTGTCAGGAGACCTGGTGGAAAATTACCGCGAGATTGTCGAGCTGGTCGAGGAGCATAGCGACCAGGTGATTTGGGAGCCGTTCAAAGGGAAGTTCCGGGTGATCCCGTCCGAACTGCGCGGAGAGGCGATTGTCATGGGCGCAGGGGCCTTGGCGATGCAGCACTTTGCCCCACTGTCCGGGTCGTGGAGCGGAGAGTAGGACGACTTCGCACCAAAAATACCATTTATTGAAATCTCTGCCCGTGCCGATATAGAAAATAGTGGAAAACGCATTCGCGGGAAAAGCGGCAAAAGGGGAGAGCACGGTGTCGAAGAAAAGCACATACTTGCGCAGGTGGCAAAAAGCCTTGCTGACCGTCGTCCTGACAGTCGGAACGATTCTGTCCGGCGTCGGGCCAGCGGCAGAACTGGCGAAAGCAGAAACGGCAGCAAGCCAGAGCAAAAAGCTGTCGAGGCTGACGGTCAAAGAGAAGACGGTCAGACTGAAAAAAGACGGGACACAGCAACTGACGGTACTCGCGCAATATGCGGATAAAACGACCGAAGATGTGACGCAAAAGGCGGAGTGGTCCACGTCCGACAGCGGAATCGTCACGGTAGAGGCCGGGCTGCTCAGGGCGACAGGCAGCGGCAAGGCAGATGTAAAGGCCCGCTTTGGCGGCAAGTTCATCACCATTTCCACAGAAGTGGATGTCGTCGCCAAGCTTGTCGTTGACCAGAAAAAGCTCGTGCTGAACGCAGGGGCTGCCAAGCAGATCGTGGCAACCGCTTCGTTTACAGACAAGTCTACAGCAGCCGTCACGGCAAATGCCGAGTGGACGAGCGCCGATCCCGAGATCGCGACGGTGGCAAACGGACTCGTCACCGCAGTAGGCTCGGGCAAAACGAAAATCAAAGTAGTGTACGGCGGCAAAAGCGTGACCATCCCGGTAGAGGTGGATGTCGTTTCCAAGCTGGAGAGTGACCAGAAGAAGCTGTACGCGCGCCCTGGCTCGTCGCAAGCAGTCAAGCTCACGGCCGTGGTGAACGGCAAGGAAAAAGCCGACGTCACCGCCAAGGCGAAGTGGATCTCCGACAACGGGCAAGTGGCAACGGTAGAAAGCGGCGTGGTGACGGTCATCGGGCCGGGCAAAGCGAAAATTACCGCATCCTACGGCGGGAAAACGATTACGATTCCGGTAGAGGCAGCGGTCGTATCCCGGCTGGAGCTGAGTGCGACAAGAATCCAGCTCACAGCCAACGAGTCGCAACAATTGCAGGTGTTCGCCATTTATTCCGACAAGACGAAAGCTGACGTGACAGCAGAGGCCGAATGGACGAGCACAGACAAAAATGTAGCGAGCGTGGCGCAAGGCAAAGTCGCAGCCGGGACAGCAGGACGTGCGACCATTACCGCTTCCTACGGCGGCAAGCGGGTGATGATCCAGGCCGCCGTCAAATAAAAGCAGGTCACAAGCCAGGGCGGCACATGCGTCCTGGCTTTTTCATCGGCGTAAAGGCTGTGGTAAGCTTGGGAAAGACAAGAATCAAAGCGAACGGATCGGGTGGAGGCGGCAAATGGATATTCGACAACTGCAATACTTTGTGGAAGTAGCCAAACAAAAAAATTTTACAAAAGCGGCCAACACGCTTCATGTCTCCCAGCCGTCCATCAGCAAGATGATGAAAGCGCTGGAGGAGGAACTGGGCGTCGTGCTGCTGGATCGCTCGGAGCGGAAAATGGAGCTGACCGAAGCGGGCGAGCTGGTGTACGGGTACGCGACAAAAGTGCTGCAGTTGATGGAAGGGATGACGTCATCCATCGCGCAAATCCGCAACATCGAGCGCGGACGGGTGAAAATGGGCATGATGCCGACAGTCGGCTCTTTTTTGCTGCCGAATGTAATTGCCATGTTCAAAAAGCAATATCCCGGCATTGAGATCGAAATGAAGGAGTACAGCGCCAAGCTGCTGGAAATTCAGGTGGAGCAGGGGAGCGTCGACCTCGGCCTGACGGTTTTGCCGACGGATGCGGAAAAGTTTTCCGCGGTTCCCCTGGTGGCGGAAGACCTCGTCGCCATCGTGCATCAGCAGCATTGGCTGGCGGGGGCGGACGAAGTGAACCTGGCGGAGTTGCGGGACGAGGACTTTATCCTGTTCACAGAGGAGTACGCGATTCACGACGTCGTGCGCCAGGCGTGCCGAATGAGCGGCTTTGAGCCAAAAGTGGCCTACATGAGCTCGCTGTGGGATTTTGTCGGGGAAATGGTGGCGACTGAGCTAGGCATCTCGCTGCTTCCGCGCTCGATTGTGAGACGCCTGCACAACGACCAACTGCATACGGTAAACATCTCGTCTCCCGTGATTGACTGGCAGTACGCCCTGATTTACCGCAAGGACGGCTACCTGTCGCACGCGACCCGCGCCTTCATCGAGTTTGTGCGGCAGCATTTGTCGCCATAACCAAATGGAATAGAAATCATGATATTTATGTATTGTACGAATGGAATCGGGACGCTTTAGAATGAAGGTACCAACATGAAGGAACCGGAGTGGTCTCGATGAAAAAATGGTTCTTGCTCCTCGGGCAAGTTTTGCTCTTGTATGGATTCACCTGGCTGGGCAAAGGAATCGCTTCGTTTTTGCCTGTCCCTGTCCCCGGCAGCCTGATCGGGCTGTTGCTTTTGTTCATTTGTCTGCACAACGGCTGGGTGCGCCTGCAGTGGGTAGAGGCGGGAGCCGCCCTTTTGTTTTCGCAAATGATTTTGTTTTTCGTGCCGTCTCTGGTCGGCATGATGCAGTATCCGTGGCTGCTCGGAGGAAAAGGACTGCTCGTTTTGCTGGTAGTCACTAGCGGTTGCGCGCTCGTGATGATTTCGACAGGCGTCGTTGCTGAGCGACTGTTCAAACGCGGTGAGGTGAAGCAGCTTGATCCTGTGGAAAACGTGTAGCGTAGTCCTGACGATTTTGTTTTTTTACATGGCGAAGCGGATCAACAAAAAGCGGCCGAGCCTCTTGTTTTCCCCTGCCGTGCTTGCGCCAGCCGCGATGATTGTCTTTCTTTTGCTCGCGGGCATCCCGTATGCTGCCTACAGCGAAGCGACGTCGTGGATCAGCGAGCTGATGGGGGTAGTGACGGTGGCGTTTGCCGTGCCGCTGTACCGCAACTGGTCGATTTTGATGGCGCACAAGCGGATGATTTTGCAAAGCCTCGCCGCAGGCTCCCTGATTGCGATTATCGCGGGCGTGTCGACAGCTATGCTGGTCGGCTTGGGCAAGGCGGCCGCCATCAGCGTCATCCCTCGCTCGATTACGTTGCCGATTGCCCTTAGCGTCTCGGACGCGATTGGCGGCATGCCGGCGATGACAGCGGTGTTCGGGATGCTGACCAGCTTTGCAGGCGTTTTTCTGGCGCCGTGGATTATCAAAAAAATGAAGCTGCGCCATCCCGTCTCGATCGGGCTGATGTACGGCATGGGGGCGCACATGCTCGGGATGGTCAAGGCGTTCGAGCGCGGCGACACGGAAGGGAGCAGCGCGACGCTGGCCGTCATTGCCGGGGCGATGATTACGGTCGTGTGGGCGTTCACTCTGTTGCCTCTGATCTTGTCGTGGCTGGCCGTTTCATAGCGATAGCGGGGGAGCTTCTTGGCAAGCTCCCTTTTTTCTCGGTATAATTGTATAAATATTAATTTTGTTTTCACTAGCGTTGCATAAAAAATGCGTTCGTAATTTGTCGAAGTATTCTGAATGACATTTTCAGCTACACAACCAAAAACGGCAGCAACCAAGCAAAAGGTAGCCACTGTCCATTTG
>NZ_JBYSWV010000053.1:0-30492 GCF_058781555.1 Brevibacillus sp. FW306-2-1A-C05A | reverse complement strand
TCCCCTCCGGTCAACAGTGTTGATCTCATCATACCATGAGGTCTTTTTTCACTGTCTACCATGAGGGGATAATACCACTTTTCCAAGAGGACCCAGGCTTTCTTTTTGGGACGGCGGTTGAAAGCCACATCCGGGTTGTTGTCTGGATAAAATTTCCTGTCCTGCTTGCCCCGGTTTATAATCAGAGGAAAAAGGGCTCTGGAGGAAAGCATGAAGCGTTTTTATTAAAAATTCCGGCTGGTGATCTGGTTTTTGTTCCTGCTGCTCGCCTTTGGCCTCTTTTACGAGGGCTTCCCCCTCTGGAAGCTCGATCCCCCCGTATGAAAAAATCCCTACAACCGAGGGTCGATCTCTTTTTCCTGTGCGACCTCGAACAGCATCGTCGCGACCGTTTGCTGATACGCCTCGTGCGCGGGCGAAATGTCCGCGAACTTGACGAGCAGCATGCTTTTGCCCAATTCGTGCTCCTTCATCGCCGTCCGCAGCTTTTGGCCGATGTTTTTTTGCTTCATCAGCTTGCGGTACTTGTGCGGAAAACGGTAATCGTAGCCGTAAATGATCGACAAGTAGTCGGAGTTGCGCACCTTCATCGCCGGAACCGTCTTTTCGTTTGGCACTTCCGGCTTGATGACGATCCCTTCCATCTGTTGATCCAGCGTCGTTTTCGCGAAAAAGCGCGCGGCTTGTTCATACGCATCCGCCTCGTCCAGATCGACTACGAGGCAGTCATCCTCGCTGACAAACCGATACATCTCCGACGTTCGCCAATCCGGCAACTGTTCCTCCCCCGTTTCGTAGACGAGCTTCAGCACGGCAAACGGCTTGTATTCCAGCTCGCCTGGCTCGCCGTACAGTGCGAGCTGCTGTTCATACGTAGCATACGCAGCCATCTGCTGCTCGATGGGAACGAGCGTTTCTTTGATTTCGCGAACGTGCTTGTAGTTTTGGTAGAGGGTGGAGCCGTACTTCTCGGTCAAAGCGCTTTTGGCAAGATGGAACTGGTCCTGCTCAAAGCCGCTGGCCTCGTATTCGTCAACGAGCTTGCGGAGCGCCTGCTCAAATCCGTGTTCCTGCAAGTAGGACAGCTCGCTGTGCAGCGCTTTTTCAATCGGTTTGAACTGCTTTTCAATCAATCCCTCGCCAATCGCCCGCCACGGGAGCAGCTCTCCGTCCAGCAGCAGCATTTTTACCTGCTGCTCTTCCATGTACGGACCGAATTTGTCCAAAAGCTTTGCGTAAATCGGCGTCAAGTCAACCTGCGTGATCTTGTAGCCGTTGCGGCTGACGGCGAAGCAATGTGCCAGTTCGCGATGGAGGTACAGATTGCAGCGGGAGCCCATGTATTTCGGTTGCAGCACGACCTGCCTGGCTCCGCGCTCCGCAAAATAGCGCAAGCCCGCCCAAAGCGACTCCAGCTCGCCTGCCGCTTCGTCTTTGTCCGCTGGCGGCATCGTCCCGGAAATAAAGTTGATCTTGTTGTGCAGGCAGTAGTGCAAGCGGCGCAGCTCTTCTTCTGCCAGGTCTTGCAGCGAGACGTGCCGTTGTTCCTGGAACAAGCTCGGCAACTCCTCCACAAGCGCCGCATGGACAGAGCGCTCTGTCTTGTACAAAGGCTTGTGCCCCATCACAACAGAGGTCAGCGCGTTGCCCTGTACGCATCCGGTGTCGAGGTGCAGCTTGTTTTTCAGGCGAAAAGCCTGTTTGGCCGCGATGTGGCCGAACAAGTGATACGGATGGTTGCCGACCGCTTCCTCGCGCAAAAAGCCGAGCTGCTCTTCGACAGAAGTGGATCGATCGAGCCGGAAGTTTCGCTGCTGGCGCACGGAAACGGCATCGAGCTTTCCGATGTATTTGTTTTGGCACGGGGCATGGGTGACGTAGTAGGACGGATTCGCAAGCGCGATGCAACGGTAAAAAGGCCGGGAAACCGCGCACAAATGGTTGAACTTTTGTTGCAGCAGCAAATCGTCGCGCAAGACAGCGATCGAATCGAAATACGTAGCGAGCAGCTCTGGCTCGACTCCTTTGATTTTTCCTTGCAAAAAGTGGTAGACAAAATGTTCGTGATTGCCCCGCACCAGCAAAAAATGCTCCTGGTTGTCGTACAGAAACTCGATGATCTCGCGGGTCTGCTTGCCTTTGTCGATCCAGTCGCCCGCGAGAATGACTTTGGTGTTGCGCACCTTGTCTGTGACCACAAGCCGGTTGTTGTCGAGGTGGTACCCGTGGGCGGCCAGCAACCGTTTTAGTTCGTGCACACATTCATGCACGTCGCCGATGATGATGTAGCGAGTGTCGGGGATAAGAATCGTCGCCAAATAATCGGCTTTGTTTTCGATCACGACCTGGTACGCTTCGTTGGCTTTTGCCTCCGCCGGCTCGTAAAAATCTTTGGCGCGGATGCGGTGAATGTTCGCGTACCCTTCTTTGGACAAGGCGCGCAACACTTCCTTTTTCAGCCGGAGAATGTGGCTCGTAATCAGCTTTTTCGACCGTTCGGAGGCGTAGTAGTCCTCGCGCTTGCGGTAGTCGAATACGATGACCTCCAGGTTGTAATGGTTTTCGCGGGCGATTTCGCAGACACGGGCCCGGAAGTCTTCGGCGAGGCCCGTCGTGTCGACCACGACAAACGGCGCGTTGATCGGAAACGATGTGACGAGGCGCAGCTTTTCAAACAGGAGCGAAAAAGCCTGCTCGCTCGCCTCCAGCATGACCTGATCGTATTTGTCGTACGCATGCCCGAGCAGCTCCTGCCGCAAGTCGTCCGAGGAAATGTACGCCACATTCGCCTTGAGCTGTCTGGCCGCGTCCTCGATGCGAAGCTGCGGAATCAGCACTTCTGTGGCAAAGGTCGTTTTTCCGCATTCGGTCGGGCCGACGAGCATGAAGATCGTGTGCAGTTGTGTGGAAATGCGCATCAGTTACGTCCCCTTTTTCTGAAAATGACCCCTTGGGTAGTCGGCAGGCCGTTCACCCGGTCGCCAATTGCGACGAACTCCGCCTGGACGGCGGCTTCATGCACAATTTCGTGCATCCACGACTGAAAAGCGGCCTGGCCCATTTCCCATTGATGATCGTCGTGGCGAAACCCGGCCAGCTCGTAGTACGGGTTAAAGTCTGCATTCGGTGTCGTGATGATGAAGCGCTCGAAATCGACTTGTCGGCACAACTGCAAAATGAGCGCCCGCGCCTCGTCCTGGCTCATATGCTCGATCACTTCGGTCAAAACGATCTCGACCTGCTCGCCGTTGTAGTCGTGCAAAAAGGCATCGACAGACGGAAACAGGACGATATTGTCGACCTCTTTCGCCGCCGCTTTGCGGTTGACCAGCGCCAGCCGCTCTTCGTCGATGTCGACGGCGTAGTAGCAATGCGCCAGCTTCGCGGCAAACGGCAAGGCGTAAAACCCTTCGCCGCAGCCGACGTCGAGAATCGGCCGGGCAAAAGAAAGCTTTGATGCGATGAAGTTTCTCCGCTGCAATCCGGTGCTGCCATATTCGAGCTGAATCGCGTACCGCTCTGTCTGTTCAAGCTGCGACTTGTACTTGCGAAAATGCTCCCGCCGATTCAGAAACTGGCGCGCGAACAGGCTGCGAATGTAAAACGGGGCATCCATCGCGTTGATGCTCTTGATGTATTTGTCGAGAATGCTCTCGGAAATGTCGAGATGCTCCTTGCCAAACGTAGCGAGAAACAAACAGAGCACGCTCGCCACATGCAGCAGGTCGTACAAGCTTTTTTGCGTGCGGATGGTCAAGGCGTAGCTTTTATGGGCGTGATGCCGGATGTCGAACGAAAAGTCTGGGACGTGCTTCTGGAAAAACTCGATGTAGCGCACCAGCTCGATGTGGATCATGTTGATGAAAAACGTGTGCGTGTACCCTTCGACGTCGCGCTCGTCACGCGTTTTCATCGGCGTTGAAAAAAATTCATTGATCGCGTTGAGCGGAAACAAAGGCGTGTTGTAACGGGACACGTTGAGGTATTCAAACCGCTCCTCTGCAAACTGTTTGTACGATACTTCGTTGTCGGCGTCTTTAAAATAAACGTGGTAGACGGAGGCTTCCGAATACCAGCCGTAGGCGATGCCTTTGCGAACCGACCGGAGCGTCAGTCCGGACGCCGGATTTTTCCTGATAAGGTACGAGAAGGCCGGGTTCTCCGAGCGCAATTGGACGATGGCCATTTTCGTTTCTCTCCTTCCTCCCAAGCTGCTGTAGGACCATCTTCTGCCATTTCACCTGGAATGAACAGGGCAGAAGTATTACGAACCGGATTTTTCGGGCAAAAAAAGAACCTTCTCGGTAGAAAAGGTTCGATTGCCTGACGTGGTTGCGCGGTTGTGCAGTTGCCCGGCGCAGCTCACTCGTTTTCCAGAGACGGCTCGACTGGCAATGGCTGGTGCTTCTTTTTATTCCCATTCATCACGCTGCCCATGCACACGACGAGGGCGAGAAAAATCAGGATCAGGGAAAAGCCGAAGCCCATGCCGTACTGGCTGGCGGCCGCCCCGATCGCTGCGTTCGCGAGCAGGGAGCCGATGCCGGAGGGCGTGAACAAAAATCCGAGAACTTTGCCCGTGTGCGCGGGATAGAGCTGGCAGGCGATGGCGGCAATCGTCGGAAAAATCGCCGCGAAGCTGATGCCAGAGGCGATGAAAAAGCCGAGCGTGCCGCTGCTCCCCGCGATGGCGAGCGCAAGCGCCACAATGGCGGAAAGCGAGCACAGCAGCACCGCCTTCTCCTGGCCGATCCACCTGTGCGCCGTCAACCGCCCTATCGTGAAGACGAGATAAAACCCGGACAAGTAAAAGGCTCCTTCCGTCAAGGCAATCCCTCTCACCTGCACCAAGTACGTCGGCAGCCAGGTCGCCAGGCCGACCTCGGCCATTACGTAGATCCACGGAATGACCACGGTCGGCCCCATTTTTTGCATGGTGGAAAGCCCGTACGCCTCGCTGTCGTAATCGCTGCAGACGATCAGCTCCGGCCGCGACTCGCGCAGCGCCTGCAAATTGTAGTCGGCGAGTTGCGCTTCAAAGCGCTTCGTCCGCTTGAGCGGGTAGTGCAACCTGGCCCCTAGCAGCTCGCGGCGATGCCGGTCCCGGTTTTGGTCGTACACCCCGATGCTCGGCACAACACCCAATGCCAATAAATGCCCCACATACGGAAAGTTCATGATCGCCATGTGCGACTTTTTGCTGCCCAAAAACGCGGACGGCGCCGTGCCGACCGTTTTCTTGAACTTGCGGCTGAAGTAAAATTCATCGGCAAACCCGACCTGCGCGGCGATTTCCTTGACGGGAGAGCGCGACGTCAAAAGCTGCTCCTTGGCCCGGTTGATGCGAATCTGGCTCAAACAATCGGAGGGACTCATCCCGAACTGCTGCTTAAAACCCGGGAAAAGTGCCAGACGCTCATCCCTGCCATTCGCGCCAGCATCTCGCGGTTAATCTCCTCGCGGTAGTGCGCTTCCATGTACGCCATGACCTGCTGCAAAACTTGTGTATGAAACAATCGCGTTCACTCCCAAATGTTGCGCATGATAATCATTTTCAATCAATATGACGGCATTGTATCAGAGCTCCACGGAAGCGACAAGAAAGCCGCGCAAAAAAAGGATGAGCCTCAAAGCCTCTCCTTTGTAGAGAGCGGCTTTGCCGTCATCCTTTTTGTCGAGCATCGGGTTATTTTTTTTCCACCGCGTGGCCGCCAAACTCGTTGCGCAGCGCGGCTACGACTTTGCCATGGAACGTGTCTTCGTCAAGCGAGCGGTAGCGCATGAGCAGCGACATCGCGATAACCGGAGTGGCCGCTTGCAAATCCAGGGCGGTTTCCAGCGTCCATTTGCCTTCCCCGGACGAGTGCATGACGCCGCGAATATCGTCCAGCTTCGCGTCTTTGCGGAAAGCGCGCTCGGTCAAATCCATCAGCCAGCCGCGGATGACAGAGCCGTTCGCCCACACGCGCGCCACTTCCGCGAAGTCGTAATCGTACTGGCTTTTCGCCAGCACCTCGAAGCCTTCGCCGATTGCCTGCATCATGCCGTACTCGATGCCGTTGTGAATCATTTTCAAAAAGTGACCGCTGCCCGCTTCGCCTGTGTACAGGTAGCCCTTGTCCACATTGATGTCGCGAATCATCGGTTCGATATGAGCGAATGCCTCGCGATCCCCGCCGATCATCATACATGCCCCGTGGCGAGCGCCTTCCATGCCGCCGCTCGTCCCCGCGTCGAGGAAGTGAATGCCTTTTGCTTTCAACCGCTCGTAGCGCTCAACCGACTGCTTGTAGTGCGAGTTGCCGCCGTCGATCACGATGTCCCCTGGCGCGAGCATGGTGGAAAGCTGGTCGACCAGTTGATCCACGATCTCGCCCGCCGGAACCATCAGCCAGATGACGCGCGGCGCTTCCAGCTTCGCCACCGCATCCTCCACGGAAGCTGCCGGAATCGCTCCTTCGCGGCCGAGCTCCTCTGCGCGGCTGTTGTCTACATCGTAAGCCACTACCTCATGCTGGTGGGACAGCAGGTTGAGCGTCAGGTTGTAACCCATTTTGCCTAAACCGAGTATCGCAAGTTTCATTCGCGTACGTCACTCCTTTGGGGTAATCTCCGTTATCTCGTATTATATGATAAAAATTTTCATCTTTCATCATAAAAGAAGAAAATTTTTTCGAAACTAGGAATTGGACAGCCATTTTCCTTATACTAACAGAAAGCAAACGTTTTCGCTTGCCCGATTGCGCTTGGACACAGACAAGCTTTCGCTACATAGACGGCACAGCGCCACTTTTTGGGAGGTACCGATTCATGGCTGAAACGACACCACACGTTCCGGCGAGCGTGCTTGCGCAGTTGCGCGCCATCTACACGCAACTGAGCGGCAAGGAGCAGCAAATCGCCGACTACATTTTGCAACACGCCAGCAAAATTGTTCATCTGTCCATTACCGAGCTGGCTGACCAGTGCCAATGTGCGGACGCGACCGTGTTCCGCCTGTGCCGCAGGCTCGGCTTTCGCGGCTACCAGGCGTTCAAAATCGCGCTTGCCAGCGAAGTGACGAACCCGAAACAATCGATCTACCAGGAGATCAACCTCGATGACGACGACATCGGCTCGATCGCGGAAAAAATTTTCACCGCCAACCTGGAAACGTTGCGCGATACCTTGCAAATTATGAACAAAGAAGAGCTTTTAAAAATTGTCGACTGTCTGGAGCATGCTACCCGGATCGAATTTTACGGCACTGGCGGCTCGGCGGCGATCGCCCAAGACGCCTACCACAAGTTCATGCGGACAGGCATCCCCTGTATTCACCATTCCGACGCCCACTACCAGGTGATGTCGGCCTCGCTCTTGTCTGAGGGCGCCGTCGCGGTCGGCTTTTCCCACTCCGGCTCCAACAAAGATATTTTGGCCGCCCTGCAAGTGGCAAAACAGCGCGGGGCGAAAACGATCGGGATCACGAGCTACGGCAAATCCCCGCTCGTCAGGCAGGCCGACATGTGCCTGTACACCACTTCCAGAGAAACCGTTTTTCGCACAGAAGCCTTGTCTTCCCGGCTCGCCCAGCTCTGCCTGATCGATTTGCTGTACGTGGCGGTATCGCTGCGCCGGCAGGACGACACCATTGCCAACATTCAGCATATCCGCGAAGCGATCTCGCTCAAACGCCTGTAAATCAGGCGTTTTTCTTTTGCCCCTCTGCTAAAAAAGCGGGAAAAAGGCCACCATGGTGCTGAGCCGGATTTTCTGTCCACCCTCCGGCTTTTTTTGGCAATACTACAGGTGTGTAGATAAATTTGAAATAATTTTTTTCTTTTATATTAACAAATGAAAAAAATTTCGCTATAATCGCGTTATCACCAAGCCACTCGGTTGAAAGCGTATCCAAAAAGGGTGAACAGACATGAAGCAAACCTACTTTATCGGTCTTGATATCGGGACAACCAGCACGAAGGCGATCGTCTTCACGCCTTCCGGTGCCGTCAGAGGGACGGGCAACATCGACTACCCTCTGCTCGTTCCGAAAGCCTCCTGGGCGGAGCAGGACCCGGAAACGATTTTCGCCGCTGTCATTCAGGCGCTGAAGCAAGCGATTGAACAGGCGGACATCGAAAAGCATGAAATCGGCGGGATCGGCTTCTCTACTGCGATGCACAGCCTGATTGCCGTCGATGCGCACGGAAATCCGCTGACGAACAGCATCATCTGGGCGGATAACCGAAGCGCGGCGCAGGCGGAGCGGCTCAAGGAAGACGGCGTCGGCCACCAGATTTACCTCGCCACTGGCACGCCAATCCATCCGATGTCTCCCCTGCCGAAAATGATGTGGCTCAAGGAGCAAATGCCGGAGACGTTTACGAAGACAGCCAAGTACATTTCCATCAAGGAATACGTGATTTATCGGCTGTTCGGGCAGTACGTCGTGGACTACTCGATCGCTTCCGCCACCGGGCTGTTCAACTTGCGCAAGCTGGACTGGGACGAGCAGGCGCTCACCGTCGCTGGCATCACCAAGCAGCACTTGAGCGAGCCTGTGCCTACTACCCATATCCTGCGGGGAATGAAGCTGCGTTATGCGGAAGAAATCGGGCTTGACCCCGATACGCCGTTTGTCGTCGGGGCCAGTGACGGCGTGTTGGCCAATCTCGGCATCGGAGCGATTGAAAACGGCCAGGTCGCGATCACGATCGGGACAAGCGGTGCCGTCAGAACCGTCGTTCCCGAGCCGATCACCGATCCGAAAGGCCGCACCTTCTGCTACGTGCTGACGGAAAAGCATTGGGTCATCGGCGGGCCATCCAACAACGGCGGCATCATGCTGCGCTGGTTCCGCGACGAGTTCAGTTGGCCGGAAGTGGAAAAAGCGAAGCAGCTTGGCGTCGACCCGTACGACGTCATGATCCAGGCAGCAGAGAACGTACGCGCTGGCGCAGACGGGCTGCTCTTCCTCCCCTTCCTGTCCGGGGAACGCGCTCCGTACTGGAATTCGCAGGCGCGCGGCTCTTTTTTCGGCATCGGGCTGCATCACAAGCGCGAGCATTTCATCCGCGCCGTGCTCGAAGGCATTTTGTTCAGCGTCTACAGCATTGGCATCGCGCTTCGCGACCTGGCAGGCGGAGCCAAGGAAATTCGCGCATCGGGCGGCTTTGCCCGCTCCAAAGAATGGCGGCAGATCATGTCTGACATGTTCGGCTACGAGGTGCTCATTCCCGAGAGCCATGAAAGCTCCAGCTTCGGCGCTGCCCTGCTGGCGATGCACGCGCTCGGCGCCCTCGACGACTTGCGCGATGTGAAAAAGATGATTCACATCTCCCACCGGCACGAGCCGGATTTGGAGCGATCCAGCATGTATCTGGAGCTGTTTTACATTTACGAACGCGTCTACTACAACTTGCTTGAGGAATACAAGCTGATCGCCAAGTTCCAAAAGCAGTTGACCAACTAGAGACACCATAAGGAGGGTCTTTCATGCCACTTCTCATTACGTTACTATCCATTATTTTCCTCCTCATTCTCATTACGCGTTTCAAGGTGAATCCGTTTGTCGCCCTGCTGCTCGCCGCCGGATTTGTCGGAATCGCGTCCGGCATGCCGCTCGTCAAGGTCGTCGACTCGATCAAGGACGGGATGGGCGGAACGCTCGGATTCATCGCCATCGTCCTTGCGCTGGGCACCATGCTCGGAAAAATGATGGCAGAATCAGGCGGAGCCGAACGCATCGCCCGCACGCTGATTAACCTGTTTGGCGAAAAAAATGTACACTGGGCAATGATGTTCGTCGCCTTTATCGTCGGGATTCCGGTCTTTTTCCAGGTAGGTTTTGTTCTGTTGATTCCGCTCGTCTTCACAATCGCCAGACAGACAGGCGTCTCGCTGTTGAAAATCGGGATTCCGCTCGTCGCAGGCTTGTCCATCGTACACGGCATTGTGCCGCCGCACCCAGCGGCGATGGCGGCCGTTGATCTGTTCCAGGCCGATGTCGGCAAAACGATCCTGCTCTCGATCATCGTCGCGCTGCCTTCCGCGATCATTGCCGGACCGCTCTACGGCAGTTGGATTGGCAAACGCGTCAAAACGAGCATCTCGCCTGACCTCGCTTCGCAATTGGCAGAGCCAAAGGACGAGCGCGAACTGCCGGGCTTCGGCATTACGGTCTTTACCGTTCTCCTGCCTGTTCTGTTGATGCTGATGGCAACGGTTGCAGACGTGACCTTGCCGAAGGAAGACATGCTGCGCCAATGGGCTGACTTCATCGGCAGCCCGATCACTTCGCTGTTGATCGCTGTTATCATTTCGTTCTGGACGCTCGGCTACAACCGCGGCTTTTCCAAAGACGACATTCTCAAATTTACGAACGACTGCCTCGCTCCTACGGCAACCATCCTGCTCGTGATCGGTGCGGGCGGCGCGTTCAACAAAGTGCTGTTGAACAGTGGCGTTGGCGACTACATCGCCGAGCTGGCCAAAGCGTCCGCGATCTCCCCGATTTTCCTCGGCTGGCTGATCGCAGCGTTGATTCGCGTCGCGACCGGCTCTGCGACCGTCTCCATGATGACCGCAGCCGGCATCGTCGGTCCAATCGCCCTGCAAGTGCCGGGGACAAGCCCTGAGCTGTTGGTACTGGCAACAGGCGCAGGCTCCCTGATCCTGTCGCACGTAAACGACTCCGGCTTCTGGCTGATTAAGGAATACTTCAACATGACGGTGCAAGATACACTGAAATCGTGGACCGTGATGGAGACGATTTTGTCAGTCGTCGCGATCATTTTAATCATGGGGCTTAGCCTGGTGATCTAACCGGCTTGCACCGATTGGCAAAAGAACAGGACATTCCATCCACCATGCGTGGGCGGGATGTCCTTTTTTTGAACAGACAGCCATCTCGTTTGATGATTGATAAAAATCTGTATATCCTTTCCATTCGGCCTGCTTTATTGTATGCTCTTTTCGTAAAGAGTGTTGTGTTCCGAAAAGCCTGTGAGTCGATCGGCATCGTCCCCATGCGATGTTGGCATGCATTCACGGCAACAAGCGTTCTTCCATAAAGGACTATCTTTACTTTGCCAATCCGTTTCAAGCTATATCTATAGCAGCCTTTTTTGCGAACAAGAGCCTGATTGCAAAAAGGGTTTGCGTCTTCCATGCGAGAGAAAACGGGAAAGGACTCGAAAATGACTCACACTGCAAAGCTGTTGCTGTTAGGCTCGCTCACTGGTTTGCTCGTGCTGGTCGCCTCCCCTGTCTTGCAGCACGTCGAGACATTCGTCGGGCTGTGGATGGTGTTATGGAGCCGGATAAGCTTACGAAAACGCTCGGTTTATGGAATGTGGAAGCTGCTCGCTTGTTTGGCGCTCGCGATTGGCTCTGCCCTCATGCTATGGGGCATCCTGTTGACCAGCCTGGATTTTTATTGGCTGGGCAACGCTCCCTTTTCCTTGTTGTCGTAGGCTACAGACAAATCAGGTGCAAGCAAACTTGAGTTTCCTGGAGGCTTCGTTTATGCAGATCAACACCATCACCACGGAGCGCTTGCTGCTGCGGCCGATGCAGCCTGCTGACGCTCCCGCCTTGTTTTCCTTCTGGTCTGATCCAAACGTATCGAAGCATATGAACATCGAGTCCATGACCCGCATCAAGCAGGCGGAGGACATGATTTTTCTCATCAACAAGCTGTGTGCGGAGGATCAGGCAATCCGCTGGTCGATCGTCTTGCAGGAGTCGGGAGAGATGGTCGGCTCCTGTGGCTTCAATTCGTTTGATTTCGAGCACGGCCGGACAGAAATTGGCTACGATCTCGGCTCTCCCTACTGGGGAAAAGGCTACGCCACGGAAGCCGTCCGCGCCGTCATCGGCTACGGCTTTTCAGAGCTTGGGCTAAACCGGGTGGAGGCCAAGGTCGAGCCTGACAATCGCGGCTCGATCCGTGTGCTAAGCAAATTGCGCTTCGTGGAAGAAGGCTTGCTGCGCCAGTATGAAAAGTCGAACGGTCAGTTTGTGGACTTGCTGATTTTCTCCTTGCTGCGGGATGAGTGGACAGAACCGTCTGGCAGTTGAAACGACAGAAAAAGGCCGGTTTTCCCTCGGCGCTCCGAGGGGAATGAGCCTTTTTCGTCTGCCAAGCTGCTGAATAGCGTTTTTTTGAAAGTGAAAGAAGAAATGCGGTGTTCGTGGCAGGATGAGTCAGATGGAGCTTGGGGTTGATTGTTTTTTAAAAGCCCCTTCATCGGCGCTTTTGGTGTGGCGAGGAAAGAGACGAAATCGCTGTAGCTTCTTGGGCTCCCTGCTGGGGGTATCACTGCCCGGCTCCGGGAAAAAAGCGAAACCGCGTCCAAAAGTGGTTGATTCAGGGAGCTTCTCAGAGTTGGACGCTAAAAACGTGTTTCGCTTTTTTCCCGGAGCCTCGGTTGGGAGCCCAAAGAGCTTTCGCGGATTTCGTCTCTTTCCTCGTCAGGGGCCAAGGGGGATGGTCGGAGGTGGAAAGAAAAGACAGGACAAAAAACTTTACAATTAAAGAACGGGGGGCGGCATTCTCGCGGACCTTTCTTCTGGCGAGCAATGAACGCTACCCGCTTGACAATACAAAAACTGCTTTTGAGATTCTTTTTGTCTTGGACACCTTGCTTCCTGACCTACACACAAAAACCACCCCCGAACGACAGACACAGCTCGTAGAGGAAACAGGAGAAAGCCAGCGAAGGTCTTTGGGACTCCTACCCAGCCTCCGGGGAAAAAGGAAAACACGCTTTTAAGCGTCAACCTGAACCTCCTTCTTTTGAATCCTCTACTTTTGACGCGGTTTTCCTTTTTCCCCGGAGGCGGACAGTCTTCGCTCCCCCGCTAGAGGCCCAAGTACCTGTAGCGCTTTCTCCTGTTTCCTCCCACCACTACCGCTACGATCAACCGTTTTTCAAGCTAACAATCCGCCTTGATCCCCACAACTCGCCACGGAAACAACATTCTCGATTGCTCAGAAAACTCGGTTGCCTCAAGCCAGTAAATAGGCAAATGCCTTCGTCCGTACCCAAAAAGCACAGCGCCTGCTTTCTCCCTGCCCGAAGTTTCGCTATGCTGCACGATACTGGATAAGCAGCTTATCCATTGGTATGTGTAAAAAAACGGCAACCCGCTGCACGAGTTGCCGTCCTGCTTCTTTAGTTGCCTACCGATACTCCGATCTGCTCAGGCACCTTTTTCTTTGGGGCCTTCTTGTCTGCGCTCTTCTTCTGGTTCAGTTCGAACGCTGCCAAAATCGCTTCCTGGCGCTTCATGCCGGACTTTTCCAGCTCCTCCATCGTCGAGATGATTTGCTTGTAGTCTTTTGGAATGACTTTGACGAACTTGGCGATCGTCTGCGGCCACGAAGCGAGCAAGGCTTGGGCCCGAGGACTGCCTGTGTAGGCGGCGTGGTTTTCCAGCAGCCGCTTGACTTCGGCAATCTCCCGCTGATCGGTCAGCTTCTCCAGAAGCACCATTTCCTGATTGCAACGGGCGGCAAACGTCTCATGGTCCTCTGCCAGCACATAGGCCGTACCGCCTGACATCCCGGCCGCAAAGTTTTTGCCCACCTGACCGAGCACGACGACGCGTCCTCCTGTCATGTACTCGCAGCCGTGGTCGCCCACTCCTTCGACGACGGCGGTGACTCCGCTGTTCCGGACGCAGAAGCGCTCACCCGCAAGCCCGTTGATGTACGCTTCGCCGGAGGTCGCGCCGTAAAACGCGACGTTTCCGATAATCATGTTGCGCTCTGGCGAGAAGGTGCTCTTTTTCGCCGGTGCTACGATGATTTTCCCGCCGGACAGCCCTTTGCCGACGTAGTCATTCGCGTCGCCCGCAAGCTGCAAAGTAATGCCCCGTGGAACAAACGCGCCAAAGCTTTGTCCGGCGGAACCGTAAAACTCCAGGCGAATCGTGTCTTCCGGCAGGCCGTGGACGCCGTATCTTCTCGTCACTTCGCTGCCAAGAATCGTTCCGACTACGCGATTCGTGTTGCTGATCGGCAGTCTCGCCTGGATTTGCTTTTGCTTCTCCAGCGCTGGCTTGCACAAGGCGAGCAACATTTGACGGTCCAGCGTCTCTTCCAGCTTGTGGTCCTGATTGCGCTGATGGTATTTGCCGACCTCTGCGGATACCGCCGGCTGGTACAAAAGCGCGGACAGATCAATATGCTTTGCTTTCCAGTGCGCTTTTGCCCGTTCGCTCACGGTCAGCACCTGGCTTTGGCCGATCATCGCCTCCAGCGAGCGGAAGCCGAGCTGAGCCATGATCTCGCGCACTTCGCGAGCCACGAGGCGCATGAAGTTAACCGCGTGCTGCGGGTCGCCTTTGAATCGTTTGCGCAGCTCCGGATTTTGCGTCGCGACCCCTACCGGGCACGTATCGAGATGGCAGACACGCGCCATGACGCAACCGATGGAGACGAGCGGCGCGGTGGCGAAGCCAAATTCCTCTGCGCCGAGCAGAGCGGCAATGACTACGTCGCGTCCGGTCATCAGCTTGCCGTCAGTCTCCAGCACGACGCGGTCGCGCAGTTGATTGAGCAAAAGCGTCTGATGCGTCTCCGCAAGCCCCAATTCCCACGGCAGCCCCGCATGCTTGATGCTCGACTTCGGCGAAGCGCCCGTACCGCCGTCGTGGCCGCTGACCACGATCACGTCCGCCAGCCCTTTGGCGACGCCTGCCGCAATCGTTCCGACCCCTGCCTTGGAGACGAGCTTCACGCTGATGCGCGCCCGCGGATTCGCATTTTTCAGGTCAAAAATCAACTGGGCCAAGTCCTCGATGGAGTAAATGTCGTGGTGCGGCGGCGGAGAAATCAGGCCCACGCCTGGCGTAGAGCCGCGCACTTCGGCAATCCACGGGTACACCTTGCTGCCTGGAAGCTGTCCGCCTTCTCCCGGCTTTGCCCCTTGCGCCATTTTGATCTGGATTTCGGATGCATTGACCAGATAGTGGCTGGATACGCCGAAGCGCCCGGATGCAACCTGCTTGATCGCGCTGCGGCGCAAATCGCCGTTTTCATCTGTCGTGTAGCGGGCCGGATCTTCTCCGCCCTCGCCGCTGTTGCTTTTAGCTCCCAGACGGTTCATGGCGATTGCCAGCGTCTCATGCGCTTCCTTGCTGAGCGAGCCGTAGGACATCGCTCCCGTTTTGAAGCGGTGGACGATGGAGTCGACCGATTCGACTTCGCTGAGCGGGATCGGCTTGCGGTCCGACTTGAAGTCGAGCAGGTGGCGCAGGGCGGAAAACGGTTGCTCCCCTGCCATTTCCGCGTAAATTTTGTACTGCTCGTAGCTGCCTTCCCGGCAAGCTTTTTGCAAAGCGTGAACGGTTTTTGGCTGGAACAGGTGGTACTCGCCGTCGCGGCGGAACTGGAAGTCGCTGCCTGGATCGAGCTTTTCTTCGGAATGTTCCGGCGAAAAAGCTTGCGCGTGGCGAATCAGCGTCTCCTGCGCGATCACGTCCAGCGAAATTCCGGAAATTTGCGATGGCGTGCGGGTAAAGTAGCGGTCAATGACGTCGGCGTGAATCCCGACCGCTTCAAAAATTTGTGCCCCGCGATAGCTTTGGACGGTCGAAATGCCCATTTTGGACATGACCTTGACGACGCCTTCGATTGCGGTTTGCAAATAGGCTTCGATCGCGTCTTCGGCCGCGATGTCTTTCAGCTTGCCGGATGCGATCAGGTCGAGCACAGAGGCAATGGCGACATAAGGATTGACAGCGTCTGCCCCGTAGCCGATCAGCATGGCAAACTGGTGGACGTCGCGCGGCTCGCCCGACTCGACGATCAAGCTGGCTTTTGTCCGCGTACCGGAGCGCACCAGATGATGATGCAGGCCGCTCGTGGCAAGCAAGGCCGGAATCGCTGCCAGCTTCTCGCCGATGCCGCGGTCAGACAGGATCAACAGCGTGTAGCCTGCGGCAATCGCTTCATCGGCTGCGGCAAACAACTGCTCCAACGCCTGCTCCAGCGCGGCTTCTCCCCCGTCTGCGGCAAACAGGATCGGCAGCGTTTTCGCCCTGAACTCCTGGTACGGATTGGCGCGCAACTGGGCCAGCTCCTTGTTTGCGAGCAGCGGATTGGTCAAGCGGATGCGGCGGCAATGGCTCGCTGCAGGCTCCAGCAAGTTTCCTTCCGCGCCAAGCACCGTGTGCGTCGAGGTCACGCAAGCCTCCCGCAGCGAGTCGATGGGCGGGTTCGTCACCTGTGCGAACGATTGCTTGAAGTAGTTGTACAAAAGCTGCGGACGATCCGACAGGACGGCGAGCGGCGTATCGACACCCATGGAGCCGATCGGGTCTTTTTGCTCGGCGACCATCGGCACCAGCACTTTGTCCAGCTCTTCCTGCGTGTATCCAAACGCCTTTTGCCGCGCCAGCAGCGCTTTTCCGTCAAGCTCCTCGGCAGCGCCTGCCTGTGGAAGCTGCTCCAGCGCGTGCAGGTTGTTTTTCACCCACTCGCGGTACGGCTGCTCGCTGGCGATTTTTTGCTTGATCTCTTCATCGGAGACGATTCGGCCTTCCTCCAGGTCGACCAGCAGCATGCGGCCCGGGCTGAGGCGGCCTTTTTGCACAATTTTTTCTTCCGGTACTTCCAAAACGCCTACTTCCGATGAGAAAATGATCGTATCGTCCGTCGTCACGTAGTAGCGGGCCGGACGCAATCCGTTGCGGTCGAGAATCGCCCCGATCTGACGGCCGTCGGTAAAGGAAATCGCCGTCGGGCCATCCCATGGCTCCATCAGGCAACTGTGGTATTCGTAAAACGCTTTTTTGTTCGCGTCGATCTGCTCATCCTGATCCCACGGCTCGGGAATCATCATCATCGCGACGTGCGGCAGCGATCTGCCCGCCAGCGAGAAAAATTCCACACAGTTGTCGAGGATAGCCGAGTCGCTGCCTTGCATATCAATGACAGGAACGACTTTTTGCAAATCCGCGCCGAACAGCTTGGATTCAAACATTTTTTCGCGCGCCCGCATCCAGTTCACGTTGCCCTGCAAGGTGTTGATTTCGCCGTTGTGAATCAAATAGCGGTTCGGATGCGCTCTCTCCCACGTCGGGAACGTGTTCGTGCTGAAGCGCGAGTGCACGACGGAAAAAGTAGAAGTGTAAGAATTATCTTGCAAATCCAGGTAAAAAGCATCCACCTGGCCTGGCGTGAGCAAGCCTTTGTAAACGATTGTGCGCGAAGACATGGAGGCGGCGTAGAAGTCAGCGCCTGCTGCGTGCTCCATCTGCTTGCGGATGACGTACAGCTTCCGCTCGAAGGCCATCTGGTCCGCTACATGTGCGCTCGCCCCGATGAATACTTGGCGGATAAAAGGCTGACTTGCTGCCGCGGTTTTGCCGATCTTCGTCGCATCGACAGGGACGGTTCTCCAGCCGAGCAGCTTCTGCCCTTCCGCTTCGATAATCGCGGCCAGCTTCGCCTCGTACTCATTGCGCAGGCTCTCCTCCATCGGCAGAAACAACATGCCGACACCGTACTTGCCTGGCGCTGGCAGTTGAATGTTCAGCTCCTTACAGGCCTTTTTGAAAAAGGCATGCGGGATTTGCGTCAAGATTCCCGCTCCGTCACCCGTCTCGGGGTCGCTGCCTTGCCCGCCGCGGTGCTCGAGCTGGCAAAGAATTTTCAGTCCGTTTTTCACCATATCGTGCGTTGCTTTTGCTTTCAAATTCGCAATAAAACCGATTCCACAAGCGTCGTGCTCGAACATCGGGTCGTATAGTCCTTGCTTCGCAGGCATTCCGGTTCTCGTCATTTATCTCCACTCCCTTTGCTCTCTCTGTTAACTCAATTTTAGATTGAGTGAAACGATACAAACAATATATAATTTACTCAATATTAATCTCAAAACGAGATCAATTGGGAATGGGGGGTATTCATGGAGCTACGACAGATTCAATACTTCATTGAAGTGGCCAAGCGCGAGCACTTCACAGAAGCCTCGCACAACCTGCATGTTGCCCAATCCGCCCTGAGTCGGCAAATCGCCAACCTGGAGGCAGAGCTTGGCGTCTCCCTGTTCATCCGCGAAGGCCGCAACGTCAAGCTGACGGCAGTAGGCCGAATTTTCTTGCAGCACGTGGAAATGGCCGTCAACGAGATTGAAAAGGCGAAGCAAAAAATTGATGAGTTTCTCGATCCGGAGCGCGGGACGATTCGCGTCGGGTTTACGAGCAGTCTGGCCGCGAATCCTCTGCCGACTGTCATCTCCGGCTTTCGCGCGCGGTACCCGGACATCGGCTTCCAGCTTCGGCAAGGCTCTTACCAGGGGCTGATCGACTCCGTGATTAACGGAGAAATCGACCTCGCCTTTCTCGGCCCGGTTCCGACCCAGGAAAAAAACGTGCGCAGCCATATTTTTTTCGCCGAGAACATCGTCGCGCTGCTGCCCGCGAAGCACCCGCTGGCCAAGCAGCCAAGCTTGCGGCTGAACCAACTGCAGGACGATACGTTTGTCTTGTTTCCCCCGGGGTTCATCCTGCGCAATATCGCCGTGAACGCCTGTGCGCAAATGGGCTTCGCGCCCAAAACCGCCTTCGAGGGCGAGGATATCGACGCGATTAAGGGACTCGTCGCCGCCGGTCTGGGCGTCACGTTGCTGCCA
Source organism: Brevibacillus sp. FW306-2-1A-C05A (assembly GCF_058781555.1). Lineage (NCBI taxonomy): Bacteria > Bacillati > Bacillota > Bacilli > Caryophanales > Paenibacillaceae > Brevibacillus > Brevibacillus sp. FW306-2-1A-C05A. The sequence continues at coordinate 11,869 of NZ_JBYSWV010000053.1, read as the reverse complement.
GAGCTGACCTTGACCGACAATGTGCCGCGCGAAACGGTGAAAGTCCCGATCAGCGAGCCGCTCGTGCAGCGAACCGTCGGCATCATCATTCCGAACAACCGGGAGCTGCCGCCTTCCGAAAAGCTGTTTTACCATTTTTTGAAGGAGTTTTTCGACGTATTGAGCAAGTACAGCTAGTCGTATCGAGAGGAAGAGCGCCGCAGGAAGAGTCGCCACGGTGGCGCGACCGCTTTTTTGGTTGCGCGGCTTTCTCGAAAAATACTTGCTGCGGGCCATGAGGCGGCTTGTCATGCAGGTACAGATGAAGAAAAGTCGCGCGTTTTGGCACGGGGAAAAGCCCTGATGATCGGTTGTCATCAGGGCTTTTTTTGTGGATTACTGTGAATTATCATCCGTTTATGTTGTTTTTTGTGTTTTAATATGGTGTATCGTGACTTTTCTGTTGGTTTCACGTTTTTTATGACTTTGGTGTAGCTTTCGCATGATTTTCCCATTCACAGGCCCACGGTCGCTACGTCACCTGCTGCCGGGCCGCAGATAAAGCCCCTGCCTGGCCTCGCTGAACCGCCAAACTCGCAAAGCTGCCGTCAGCTCACGCGCGCCTCGTCCAGCCGCAGCCAGTAGCTTTTGACGTGCGTCTCGCCGTTGAAAAAGTCTTTGTCGGCCGCGCGGGCAAAGCCAAGCCGCTCGTACAGCTTCACCGCCGCCTCCATCATGTCTGTCGTGTGCAGGTGCAGCGTGGCTGCTCCCAGCTCGCGCGAACGGCGGACAGCCTCTCCGATCAGCCGGGCAGCGATCCCGTTGCCCCGCGCTTGCGGCGATACGGCCAAAAAGCGGATGATCGGCGAGTGAATTTCCAGCTCCGGACGGTCGTAAGCCGCCTGGGACGAAGCGAACAACTGGACGCTGCCGACGATTTCCCCGCCCCAGTCCGCGACGAGAAACGCAATCGTCTGGCGTCCTTCTGCCGATTCTGCGATTTCCTCCTTGTACCGCGTCCATCTGTCCACCGACAAATGCTGCTCATACTGCTGGTAAGCATCGAGCAGATGCTGTTTGATCCGCTCGCGGTCCTGGCTATTCGCATCGCGAATGCAAATGTCTCTCTGCTGCTTCGCCTTCATCGTCGGCTTCTCCTCCCTTTTTCCGGCTTAAAAAGCAGGGACAACCGCGACACCGTATTTGTCTTCAATAAACTTTTTGACCTCCGGTGAAGTGAGGGCCGCATCCAGCTTTTTGATCTCTTCGCGGTTCTCGTCGCCTTTGCGGACGGTAATCACGTTGGCGTAAGGAGAGTTGGCGCCTTCGCGGAACAGGGCGCTGTTCGGATCGATTTTCGCTTCCAGCACGACGTTTGTGTTGATGACGGCGCCCGCGAGATCAGGCAGCGCCCGCGGCAAGGTTGCGGCTTCCGCTTCTACAAACTCCAGCTTTTTCGGGTTTTCCGCGATATCTTTCGGCGTAGCCTCGTAGGTTGTCAGGCCGTCGCGCAGCTTGATTAAGCCTTGCTCCTGCAGCAAGATCAGAGCGCGGTATTCATTGGAAGGGTTGTTCGGAATCCCGATCTTGTCGCCTTCCTTGAGTTCGTCCTTCGATTTGAGCTTGTCGGAGTAAAAGCCGATCGGCTCGACGTGCACTTTTGTCGTGACGGCGAAATCGTAGCCTTTCTCGGTTTTCACCGAATCGAGGTAAGGCACGTGCTGGAAAAAGTTCGCGTCGATCTGCTTGTCGTGCAAAGCCGGGTTCAACTGCCCTTCGTCATCGAGGACGACGACCTCCAGATTCACGCCCTGCTCCTTGAGCTTCGGCTTGATAAATTCCAATATTTCCGCATGCGGGACAGGGGCCGCGCCCACTTTGAGCGTCACTTCTTTTGGCGGTTCCGCCGCCTGTCCGCCACTGGCCTGTGTCGACGCTGTGTTCGTCGCCGGCGCTTGTGCCCCGGAGCCGGACGACTGGCTGCCAGAGCCGCTTGAGCCGCAACCTGCCACAAGCATGCTGAATGCCACCAATACGCTAAAAATGACGCCTAGACCTTTTTTCTTTCCCATCGTTTCCACTCCCCTGGTTCCTCTGTTTTTAAAGTTGGATCTTACTCAAACTTGTAACGCTTTTTGTTGATCGACTTGACGAGGAAATCGCCTGACCATTGAATCAGTTGAACCAAAACAATAATGATTAGGACGGTGGCGATCAGGACGTCCTCGCGAAAGCGCTGGTAGCCGAAGCGAATCGCCAGGCTGCCGAGTCCGCCCGCGCCAATCGCCCCCGCTACAGCGGTAAACTCGGTAATCCCGATAATTCCGATCGTAATCCCGCGCACCAAAGCGGGCATCGCCTCGGGGATCAGCACGCGAAAAATGATCGTAAACGGCGTGGCCCCGACCGATTTGGCCGCTTCGATCTTCCCGGCGCTGACTTCCTTCAGCGCGCTTTCGATGATCCGGCCCAAAAACGGCGCGGCGCCAATCGAAAGCGAGACGATGGCAGCGGTCGGCCCCAGCGTCGTGCCGACGATCAGGCGCGACAAGGGCAAAAGCAGCACGATCAAAATAATCAAAGGAAGGGACCGGACGCTGTTGATGATCGTGCCGATCGTTTTGTGCAGCTTTGGTGCTTCGAGAATGCCGCCTTTTTCCGTGACGACGAGCGTGACGCCGAGGACAATCCCCATGGCTAGCGCGAACAGGGACGACCAGAACACCATGTAGAGCGTCTCCAGGAGCCCTTCCCAGAGCAAGTCAATCAGATCGCTGTTCATATCCCTGCTCCGACTCCTTCCATGACATTTCGCTTTTCGCGGTAATGATCGATAATGTGGACAAACCGTCTGGCCGTGTCGCTCTCCGGGTTGAGGAAAAACTTCTCCACCGTACCGGTTTCGACAATTCGCCCGTTTTCAATCACGGCCATGTTGTTGCACACGTGCTGCAGCACGTCCAGCTCGTGCGTGATGAGCACAATCGTCAGGTTGAGCTGGCGGTTGATCTCGCGCAGCAGCTCCAAAATGGCGTAGGTCGTCTGCGGGTCAAGCGCAGAAGTCGCTTCGTCGCTCAACAGCAGATCAGGCTGGTTGACCAGCGCCCGGGCAATTCCGACGCGCTGCTTTTGTCCGCCGCTCAGTTGGAACGGATAGACGTTTTCCTTGTCGCCAAGCTGCACGAGATCCAGTATTTCGCGGACGCGGTTGCGGATGTACGGCTTCGGATGCCCGGCTACCTCCAGCGGAAAAGCGACGTTTTGGAACACCGTCCGCGCGTCGAGCAGATTGAACTGCTGAAAAATCATCCCGATTTTTTGCCGGGCCCGGCGCAGCTCTTTTTCCGGCAAATCGGTAATCACCTTACCGCCGATCTCGATCGTGCCCGCGTCCGGTTCTTCCAGCCGGTTCAGGCAGCGGATCAAAGTCGATTTGCCCGCCCCGGAAAAGCCGATGATCCCGAAAATGTCTCCTTTTTGGATGTGCAGATTGACGTTTTGCAAAACAGGCACAATGCCTTTGGCTGTTTTGTACGATTTGCTCAAATTGGAAATGTGCAGCATCTGTTTTCACCCGCCTTTCAATGCATCTGCGGCCAAGTTGGCAAAGTAGTGTGCAGCAGGCGCAATCGCTCGTTCGTCGACGGTAAAGGCCGGATGGTGCCACTCGTTCGTCCCGGAGGTCCCGACGAACACGAACAAGCCGGGAATGTGCTTCTGGTAGTAGGCAAAATCTTCGCCAGCCGGAGACGGTTCCGGCGCGACGACTTGCAACCCGAGCCGCTCTGCTGTCGTAGCGGCCAGCCTGGCCAGCGCGGCATCGTTTTGCACGGAGGGCGGTCCCTTGAACCAGCGCACGCTCGCCTTGGCCCCGTATGCCGCAGCCACTCCCTCGATGATCGCCTGAAGACGCCCGGGTATTTGCCTGCGCACCTCTTCCTGAAACGTGCGGATCGTACCGCCGAGCGCGACCTTGTCCGGGATCACGTTCCAGGTCGTACCGCCATGGATAGTCGTTACGCTCACCACCGCATTTTCCAGCGGGCTGACGTTGCGGCTGACGATCGATTGCAGCGCCGTGACGATCTGCGAGGCGGCGACGATCGGGTCGATGCCAGCGTGCGGAATTGCGGCATGCGTGCCCAAGCCTTCCACTTCGATCTCGAAGCCGTCCACGCTCGCCATCAGCGCTCCCGGCTTGATCCCGACGGTCCCGACTGCGAGATCGGGCTTGTTGTGCAGGCCGAAGATCGCCGTGACGTTTGCGAGCGCCCCTTTCTCGATCAAGAGCGACGCACCCGTGCCTTTTTCCTCTGCGGGCTGGAACAGAAAGCGCACCGTTCCTGGCAACTGCTCCTCCTGCTGCTTCAGCAAAAAAGCGGCTCCCAGGATGACGGCGGTATGAAAATCGTGTCCGCACGCGTGCATGTTCCCGACGACCGCGGACGCGTACGGCAAGCCTGTTTGCTCCTGAATCGGCAAAGCGTCGATATCGGCCCGCAGCGCGATTACAGGCCCGCCGTTTTGGCCGCCCACCTCTGCCACGACGCCCGTTTCCAGCGGCAGCTCGACGAGGCGAATCCCCGCTTCCGTCAGCCAGTCCCGAATCGAACGCGTCGTTTCATATTCCTCGTAGGCCACCTCCGGGTATTGGTGCAACTGCCTGCGAATGGCGATCAGCTTTTGCTCGAAGCCAGTCCCTGCCAGCTCCTGCGTTCCTGTATGCACCCGAACCTCTCCTTTCTCTGTCTGCTTTTGCGCTGGCATCGGTTCTACGACTCCACCTCCGAGAGCGCTCTATCGCGCACGGCCAGACGGTTGTACGGCTTTTCCAGGCCGAGATGCTCGCGCAAGGTGTTTCCTTCGTAATCCTGCCGATACAAGCCCCGCTCCTGCAAAATCGGAATCACCTTGTCCACGAACGCCTCCAGCCCTTGCGGCAGCACCGGAGCGATGAACATGAAGCCGTCCGCCGCTTCCTCGACAAACCATTTTTCCAGCACGTCGGCAATCTGCGCAGGCGTGCCGATCAACTCGCGGTTTGCACCGCCTTCGAGCAAAGCGTACAGCTCGCGCAAGGTCGGGTTTTGCTTGCGAATCAGCTCCGTCATCCATTCAAAATGGCTTTGAATCCCGTTGTCCTGCGGGAACTCCACCTCTGCCGCCGGGGTGTCGAGCGAGTAGCGGCTGAAGTCGACCTTGCCCAAGTACCCGGACAAAAAGCGCAGCCCTTGCTCTGGCAAAAGCAGATCGTGCAATTTGCGGTGGATCGCTTCCGCTTCTTCCTGCGTATCCGCGACAATCGGGGAGATGCCTTGCAAAATGTGCAACTGGTCAGGCGTGCGCCCGTAGTCGGGCAGCTTGCTTTTTAAGCTTTTGTAAAACGCTTTTGCCCGTTCGAAATCTTTTACGTGCGAAAAGACGACTTCTGCGGTGCGCGCTGCCAGCCGCTGTCCCGGCTCGGATGCTCCCGCCTGCACGATGACGGGCTGCCCCTGTCTCGATCTGCCGATATTGAGCGGCCCCTGGACGGAGTAGTACGTGCCTTTGTAGTTCAGCCGATGCATTTTCGCCGGATCGAAGAACACGCCGGTTTCCTTGTCCTGGACAAACGCGTCGTCTTCCCACGAGTCCCACAAGCCTTGGACGACGTCGATGAACTCCTCCGCCCGCTCGTAGCGGTGATCGTGCTCCACATGCTCGGTGCGGCTGAAGTTGCGCCCGGTCTCCCCGGTGGCGTCTCCCGTCGTGACCACGTTCCAGCCTGCGCGGCCATTGCTGATATGGTCGACGGAAGCGAATAGCCGGGCGAGATTGTACGGCTCGTGATACGTCGTCGACGCGGTGGCGACCAGCCCGATTTTGCTGGTCGCCCCAGCCAGAGCGGCGAGCAAGGTCGTCGGCTCAAACCGGTTCAAAATGTTCGGGTGCGAATCTTCGTTGACCGCCAGGCTGTCGGCGATAAACGCGATATCGAACTTCCCGCGCTCGGCTGTCTGCGCCAAATATTTGTAGTAGTCAATGTCGATGCTGGCGTTTTTCCGCGCCTCGGCCAGTCGCCACGAGGCAACGTGAATGCCCGTTCCGACCAAATAAGCGGATAAGTGAATCTGTCTTTTTTGCGGCATGGTGCCCCTCCCCTTCCGATCTTCCGCTAAGCATGAGTGCGTCCGTCACGCAGCCGTCACGGCTTGCTGGCAAACGCCTCTTTGAAATTTTTCAGCTCCTCGACGGTCACTTGTCTCGGGATGTAGTTGCCTTTGTACGTTTCGGTGATGAAGTCCGACACCTCTTTGGACTGGTAAATGGCGACGAGCTTTTTCAAGTCTTCGCGGTTTTCGTTTTGCTTGGTCGTCGCGATTACGTTGATATACGGCTTGGCGGTTTTGCTTTCGTGAAAAATCGCGTCCTTGAGCAAAAAGCCTGCCTCGACCGCCACCCCGTTGTTGATGATCGACGCCGCTACGTCCTTCATGACGCGCGGGGTCGTCGCCCCATCGACGGGAACGATTTCCAGGTTTTTCGGATTTTCCTTGATTTTGTCCGCGCCGCCAAAGCCGTCAAAGTTGTCCACGACCCGGATCAAGCCTGCTTCCTGCAACAAAAGCAAGGAGCGCCCCCAGTTGGAATCGTCGTTTGGCACGGCGATTTTCGCGCCGTCGGGAATTTCCGCGATGGTTTTGTACTTGTCCGAGTAGATACCCAGTGGCGCGATGATCGTCGAGCCGACCGGAACGATGTCCGAGTTGTTTTTCGTATTGAACTGGTCCAAAAAGGCGACGTGCTGGAACGCATTCGCGTCGATATCGCCCTCCAGCAAGACCGTATTCGGGTTGACGTTTGCATTGAACTGCACCAGTTCAATGGCGAGACCTTGCTTCGCCGCCTGTTCCTTCACGAACTCCCACGTCCGCGATTCCGAGCCGCGAATGCCGATTTTCAAGCCTGTTTGTTCCGGTTCCGTTCCGCAACCCGCCGCGACAATCGTCACGAAGGCGAGCAGCAAGGAAATGGCGAGCTCTTTCATCCGTTTTTTCTCTCCTCGTTCTTCTCTTCTGTCTTGGGCAAAAGATGGTTATTTTCTGCGAATGTTACGGGCGAGCACGTTGCCGAGCGACTGAATCCCTTGAACGAGCACGACCAAAATCACAACGGTAGCGACAATCGTAATCGTGCTGAAGCGCTGGTACCCGTATGTAATCGCCAGGTCGCCGATCCCGCCGCCGCCGACTGCCCCGGCCATCGCCGTGGCGCCGATCAGGCCGATGGTCGCCGTCGTAATGCTGAGAATGAGCGAGCCGAGCGTCTCGGGAATGAGAAACCGAAAAATGATTTGCATCGGGGTGGCCCCCATCGCTTCGGCTGCCTCGATGATGCCCGGATTGATTTCCAGCAACGAATTTTCCACCAGCCGCGCGATGTACGGACCGCTGTAAATGACCAGCGGCACGATTGCCGCCGTCGTTCCGATGGAAGTCCCGACGACGAGCCGCGTAAACGGAATGATCGCCACCAGCAAAATGATGAACGGGACGGAACGCAGCACGTTGATAACCGGGTTCAAGGCCGAAAAGATCAACGGATTTTCCAAAATGTGCCCTTTGCGCGTCACGACCAGCAGGACGCCGAGCGGCAGGCCGATCAAGGTCGCAAACAGCAACGATACACTCACCATATAGAGCGTCTCGTACAATGCCTGATAGATTTGCGCAGAACTGACTTCCATCACGAAACAATCTCCTTCACGGTCACATTTTGCTGCTGGATATAGTGGTACGCGCGAACGATTTCCGCTTCATTGCCGGTAAGCTCGACGATCAGATTGCCAAAAGGCACGCCCGCAAGCTCGGTGATGCTGCCAAACAGGACGTTCACGTCGCTGTTGAAGCGTTTCGCCACCTGGGAGAGCAGCGGCTGGCCCGTGCTTTCCCCGATGAAGTGGATGTTGAGAATTTTCGATTTGCCGCGCTTGGTCGCGAGCAGCTTGCGCACGCTTGGCGGGATGTCGTCGCGCACGACCGATTTGACGAAATTGCGCGCCACCTCTGTCTGCGGATTCGCAAACACGTCGAGGACATTGCCCTGCTCCACGATGGCGCCATGCTCCATGACCGCCACCCGGTTGCAAATTTCTTTGATGACGTTCATTTCGTGCGTAATCATCAAAATCGTAACGTTGTACTCTTGGTTCACCCGCTTAAGCAATTGCAAAATGGACTCGGTCGTTTGCGGGTCCAGCGCCGAGGTCGCTTCGTCGCTTAACAGGATGGACGGATTGGTCGCGAGCGCACGGGCGATGCCGACTCGCTGCTTCTGGCCTCCGGACAACTGGTCGGGGTAGCTCGTCGCTTTGTCCGTCAAGCCGACGAAGGACAATAGTTCGTCGACTCGCTCCTGAATCTGCTTTTTCGGCGTGTCGCCGAGTCGAAGCGGCATGGCGACATTGTCAAAAACGGTCTTCGTCGCCAGCAGGTTGAACTGCTGAAAAATCATGCCGATGTTCTTTTTGACGCTTCGCAGCTCTTTGACCGAGAGCTTCGTCAAGTCTTTGCCAGCGACGATGACGCTGCCTGCTGTCGGACGCTCCAGCAAATTGACCGTCCGCAAAAGCGTGCTTTTTCCGGCTCCGCTAAAGCCGATGACGCCAAAAATGTCGCCTTTTTTCACGTCGAGGGTGACGCCCTTCAACGCCTCAATCGTCTGGCCCCCGCTCTCAAACGTCTTCGATACGCCGTGAAAGGCGATCATGCTCTCCTTCGCCTCACCCGGGATGCCATACGGCGGATGGTCTTCCACGGCCGCAGCTCCGATTCCCATACAATCTCCTCCTAGCCAAGCGAAACTTTATCGGGCAGACAGCGGCCTGCCTGCCCGTTAACCGGCTGCGCTTTTTTCGCAAGCGCTTGGGCGCAGCCCGCGTATTTACCTTGTACTCGTTACTCGGCCAAAAGCGCTGCGAGCCGATCCAATTGGGTGTAGAGCAGCGCCTCGTATTTGCCGTCGCCGCCAATTTCCACGAGCGGGATCAGGCGCGTGCCGTATTTGACCTCCAGCACATCGCGCAGCACGTCTTTTCCTGCTACGTCAATCCATTCGTATGGGCGGTTTTGCTCTTCCAATATGGCTTTGACGTTTTCACAATAGGAGCAGCCTTCTCTTCCCCATACCACGACTTTTTTCGTTTGTGTTTCTGCCACTCGCTTTCCCTCCCCCATTTTTCCGACGCTGTTCCCAGGCAAAGAAAAAGACTCCCTGCTCGTTGGCACAGCTCGAGCAGGAAGTCTCTCCAGTGGTCTGGTCGATGACTTTTTAAATTCATATCGGATTACTAGGGATATTATCATTCGTCATCTTTCTCGTCAACGGATTTTTTCCACGATGTTTTCCGCGATTTTTGTCCGGCCTCATTTTGCCTGCCCCCATTGACAGCCCGGAGCGATATCGTTAAAATCCGAGTAAACAACTAAGTAAATGAGATTTAAAAGTGCAGCAGATGACAACTTCATGCTTGCATAGCTGACTGGACCACCAGAAGCCCCTTCGCCGATCGGATTGCCGATCTATGACTGAGGGGCTTTTTGTGCGTACTTCGACACGGTTAGGGGAGAGATATGGTGGCATTGACATTGAGCATTCTCGATCAAAGTCCGATTCAAGAAGGAGAAACGGCGACCGAAGCGTTCCAGCATACGATTCGGCTGGCGCAAAAGGCGGAAGACTGGGGCTATCACCGCTTCTGGGTGGCGGAGCATCACGACCTCGATCATGTGGTCGGCTCCTCCCCCGAGGTGCTCATCGCCCATCTTTTGGCGAAAACAGAGCGCATCCGCATCGGCTCCGGCGGGGTCATGCTCCAGCATTACAGTCCTTATAAAGTAGCGGAAAACTTTCATGTCCTCGCCGCCCTGGCTCCGGGACGGGTGGATCTCGGCATCGGCCGCGCGCCGGGAGGGCTTCCCCTCTCGACGAAAGCGCTACAGCCGCACAGCGGCACGGGTTCGCCTGGCGCATCGCTGGAAGAAAAGCTCGCGGAGCTTGCGCTGTTCCTGCGCAACGAGCTGCCCCCCACTCATCCGCTGTACGGTCTGACCGCCGTGCCCCTGCCAAGCGAGCCAGTCGGCATTTATTTGCTCGGCACGAGTGCAGCGAGCGCGCAGCTTGCGGCAGAGCGCGGTGTTCCGTACGTGTTTGCCCTCTTTATCAGTCAGGACGAAGCGGTCTGCCGGGAAGCTTTTGACGTGTACCGCCAGCAGTTTCAGCCAGGCGAACGGGCAAAGCCGCTCCCGATCCTGGCCGTCTCCGTCATCGTCGCCCAGACGGAGGAAGAAGCCTTGCAGTTGGCCGCGGAAACGAAAATCGCCAAAATCCACCTGCAAAGCGGCAAAACGGTCACCGTCACCAGCTTGAAAAAGGCGGAGGAATACGGGCGGCAGGCAGACGAATCGTTTCGGATCGAGGTCAAGGAAGCCAACGTCATCGCCGGAACGAAGGAGTCCGTGCGCGAGCGGCTGCTGGAGCTGGCGCGTACCTATCAGGTGGGAGAGCTGGTGATCCACACTCCGATCAAACATTTTGCCAAGCGGCTTCTCTCCTATGAACTGTTGCACGAAGCGTTTGCTGAGCTAAGCGTTACTTGAGTGATGCGTTTGGCGACTGCCGATTGGCATTCGGCATTTGCGCGAAAAAACGTGGCTGGCGGTGCCGCAGCGTTGGACAGCGCAGTCCCCCTCGCACAGCCCCCTGATTGTGGAATGACTCCACAGTTGGCGGGGCTGTTTTTTGAGGCTCTGTTCGCAAGATGATCGCTGTATTATGATGAATGGAAACATTCGTCTGCATCAGCGAAAATAGCTGTAGCGAATTGACTCAAGCGACAGGAACATCTCGCTGAATGTCCGCAGCCAAAACAGCGGGAGTTTTTTTCAAGCGATGCAGCTTGCAACCATTGGCGGGGGGAGAAAGCATGGATATTACGATCCGAAGTGCTAAGCAAGATGATTACGCGGCGTTATTGCCTTTGTTTCGGCAAGTTCATGATTTGCACGTTTTCGAACGGCCGGACCTCTACAAAAAGAATGCGACTCCAGTGGAGGAAGCGTTGTTTCATGACCAGCTACACGATGATCGGCAACATATTTTTGTGGCTACGCTCGGTATGGAAATCGTTGGCGTCGTTGTTTTGCAGGAAGAAGACATCCGGGAAAACTCATTTGTAAATGCGCGGAAAGTTTTGCTTGTCAACAGTTTATGTGTGGCGGATACGCTGAGGAAAAAGGGAATCGGAAGGAAGCTTATGCACCATGTTTTTGACTTCGCCAAAGGCTTGGGCATTGACAGCATTGAATTGGGGGTATCAGAGCGGAACCGACAGGCCATCCACTTTTACGAGTCGATTGGCATGACGACCAAAAGCAGGAAAATGGAGTTCCGATTAAGCTGACGGGAGACGATCGTTACCTCGCCAAAAAGAACCCGCCAGTCCTTGGCGGGTTTTGTTGTACAACAACTCCGTTTCTTTGAGCAGCATGCTGTTAGAACAGAGCTTTACACGGTGGGCAACTTTTCATGCAGGCAGCCAGGCAGCTATTTGTCGGGCGGACTGCTCGCCTTCGTGGCCTTTGTGTGCGGGACGGCAGCACCGGGCCAGCTCAGCAGACTGGCAGAATGGCGGCATTTTCCCGTAACAATAAAGAGCCTGCGATGATGGTGTTCGCAGACTCTACAACACTAGGATTTTATGGAAATTGAAAAAACGACTTTCTTTTTGATCGCCAGCTTTGCCGCACCCGTTTTTCAAGAAAAATAGAGGCAAACCGCTGCGCTCTGCTCGCAAGCCCTGTTTTTCCGAGAGAACCAAAAGCCCCCCCTGCTCGCCCCCTCAGAGCAACAA
>NZ_JBYSWV010000052.1:0-31457 GCF_058781555.1 Brevibacillus sp. FW306-2-1A-C05A | reverse complement strand
TGGATTACGGCTAAGCAGGCAGCGTACACCATCCCGCCTAAAGCGAATAATAAAAATCCTTGGAAAGTGGATTGGTATCGCTATAAAGAACGGCACTTGGTGGAGTGCTTCTTCAATAAAATCAAACATTTTCGACGAATCGCTACTCGTTACGACAAGCTGGCCAAATCATTCCTAGCGTTTGTATATGTCGCGTCCATCTTTAAACTAACTCAATAATGAGTTTTCAGACACATCCTAGTAATATTGACAAAATCCTTTCTCTCATCATCTGAAAGATAAGTGCCATGTACATTCTCAGCATAAGAAAATAAATTTTGAGAAAATCCACCGATCAAAAAAACCAATAGATAACTCCCAAGTAGGAGTACTATTTTAGACTTCCTCATTAAAATAACCACCTCTACGTCGTGATAATGCAACTAACAACTAAAGTTAAATGTTTTTTTCATAGAGAAGGGGGGGAAAACGTGCAATGGATATCATTAAAACAAAAAACTATTTTATACCACAAAATACATATTATTACATAATTTAAAAATAACATACTTTTCCTGTTCAGTCAATAAACTATTTGTCGCAATAGTGCTTAAAATATTCGTTACTCTATGATTGAGATACTTCCCAACTGCTTAGTAATCCGACGACACGTCCACTTTTCCTCAACACGCAAACGAAGTGCTTCGATTTTCACGAATTCTTGTTATGATTAAAGCTTCTGTCCTTTGGTTGCCATAAAAATGCCCCCCTAGAAGTCATCGGATTTCCCTATGGATTTCCAATCTCTATTCTAAAGGGTGCACTCAGCAGTCGAACTGGAGTTTTCGGAATACAAAAACACAAAAAACCCTTGGGAACCAAGGGTTTAAATACTTTCATATGGTGGAGCATAGCGGGTTCGAACCGCTGACCTCTACACTGCCAGTGTAGCGCTCTCCCAGCTGAGCTAATGCCCCATTATGTATGCTGTAGCGGGTTACCGCCTCAATGATCTCAGTATAGCACACCTCTCTATTACAGTGCAAGCGAAAAAAACGGAAAAAGTCAGGCTCGTCATGAAAAAAATCTCCCGAATAGCTCACTCACATTTCAATCACTCCCCCCACTCAACACCCACAGTTCAAACTCCGAAAACAAAACCAAACCCAAAAACGCCCCTGTCTATCATCCTTCCTATGTACTCCACCGCCATCCAACACCTCCATCTGCCAGCTTCCCTTCCGGCACTTCCTCGATGAAATAAGAGCTGTCTGAAACAAGGGCTGCCGAAGCCAACAGGCCATCACCGCCCCTTCGCCTCCTAAGCCTTCTTCTCCTCAACCTCTCCCTCCATAAACCGGACCAAATACACCTCCGGCTGCGCCAAAAACTCCGCAAAGCTGCCCAGATCGGCATACTCCCCATGCTCCTCATCGTAGCAACCAATCATGCCTTTCTCTTCGGATTCCACACCAGATGCAGATGCGAATAGTTGTCGATATCCGCAGACAGACGCAGCAGCTTTTGCCGCCCAACTTTCAGTTCGATCGTATCCGCCAACGAAAAGAAATCAATATACCCCATCCCGTACTCGTTTTCCGCAAGCTCCACACGCAGATTGTCACCAGTGAGAAAACGAACCAGCTCGGCAGACAGCTTGTACGTTTGCAGCTCATACTTCCTGTTCTCCACATCATGAAACTTTGCAGGCTCCAACGATTTCAAATAGGCGGCCAGTTCCTCGTGCTTGCTGCTGACAGCGATGGTGTAGGGGCGCTCGCCGCCTTTTTCCGCCAGGGTGACGTCGGCGCCGCGTTCGACCAGATGCTTGGCCATGGCGAGATTGCCCATGCGCGTTGCGACGGTTAGTGGAGTCGCCCGATACGGATAGACCATGTCCGGCTGGTTGTAGTTGATGTCGACTCCGTGATCGAGCAAGTAATCGACGGTTTTCCGGTCGTGGTCGGATACGGCCATGCGCAACACGTCGCCTCCATGCAGCCTGATATCGAGTCCCAGTTCGTGGATGAGCGGAATATTCTTTTTGTTGCCGTAGTACGCTTGGGCATACGCGCCGGAGCCGACCCGGTTTTTCATGTCCAGCCGCGCGCCTTGGGCGGCGAGGTAGCGGACGATGTCTTCCTTGCAATAGCGGACAGCGATGAGAAAAGCAGGTTCGTCCTTCGCATTCAGGTTGACGCCGTGCTCAACCAGGAGCTTGACCACCTCCAGCTTCTCCGCTACTAGCGCCAGCTCCAACGGGCTTACGGTCGTATATTGGCTCAGGACAAGCTTTTCTTCTACATCCCAGCCTGCCGCAATCGCCGCCTGCAAAGCCGCGACGTTTCCCTCGTAAATGTGTGCTGCGATTTCCGGCAGCACCTCAAAACTCCCGATATCTTTCAGTTTGACCATCTGCCCTGACTCCTCCCCCGCCTCAAAACCTGCCTAATTTATAGTCAAAATCTATGTAGATGCAAAAGCTACGTAAAGTATAGAAAAGCTGTTGGAAAAAAACAACAATCCGAAAGTCCGGTCCAGCCAAGCGCTTACGCAAATCTCCCTTCTCCCGGCTGGCCGTGTTAGCCATGAGACACCCTTTGGAGACGCTACCATTCCATGAAAAAAGAGGCGCCCCTTGATCGAACAATCGACCATGGAGACACCCCTTCTGGAATTAGAATTAGATGAATTTAAATCTGTTCCTGCTCTTACCTACCGCACCGTCACCACAATCGGCGTTTTCTTGCCGCCGTAGCTGACGTAGATCGTCGCTTTGCCCGAGCCTGTCGCCTTGATGACACCGTCTTTCACGTCTGCGACCAGCAGACGCGAAGTAGTCCACAAGGCTGGCTTCGTGACGTTTGCCTCAGAGCCGTCCGTGTAGGTGGCGATGGCGTTGACTTGCTTCGTTTCGCCCTTGTTCATGATGACCTGGACGACGTCTGTTTTCAAATATTTCAGCGTGTCTACATCGACAGGGACGGAGACGCTCTTGTCGTTGTATTTGGCTGTAATCGTGGACTTCCCGTAGGCGAGCCCTTTGACCAAGCCTTTGGAGACGTCTGCTACCTTGTAGTTGCTCGTCTTCCAGTCAGCAAGGCTGGTGACGTCCATGGTGCGTCCGTCTGACAAGGTGGCGGTCAGCTTGATTTGGACGCTGCTGCCATTCGATTTCAGGCTGACAAAGCGCTTGTCCGCCTCCAGCTTGGTGACGATTCCCACTTCCACCGGAAGGGTTACAGACTTGCCGCCGTACTTGAAGGTGATCGTGGCGCGGCCATTGGCAAGGCCGCGTACTTTGCCGTTTTCCACGTCGGCTACCTTCAGGTTGGACGAGGTCCATTCCGCGGTTTTGGAGACGTCAACGGTTGCGCCCGAGCTGTCTGTCGCCTTCAATTCAACTGCCGTGGAGTCATTGACGTTCATAATCACCAGGCGCGGGTTGATCGTCAAAGTTTGCGCTTGATCGACCTCTACGGCAACCGTCACGCTCTTGCCTTCAAACGTACCTGTGATCGTTGCTTTTCCGGAAGCAACGGCGGTAATTTTGCCCGCGTTCACTTCGGCTACCGCACCGGAGGAGGTAGTCCATGTCGCCTGGTCATTGATGTTGTCCTTGACTGTGCCGTCCGCGTAGGTGGCGGTCAGCTTGACTTCCTGGCTGTCGCCTTTGCTCAGGACCAGCGACTTTTTGTCCACGGTCAGCGATTGCAGCACGCCGATGGATACCGGAATGTTGATCGAGCGTGTCCCATAAGTCGCCGTGATCGTCGCAGCCCCGGTGGATACACCTGTTACCAGTCCCTGGCGCACAGTGGCTACTGCTGGCGCGCTGGATGTCCAGGTCACTTTTTGGGTCACATCTGTGCTTGTTCCGTCAGGGAAAGCAGCAGTTACTGTTACCTGCTTGACATCTCCGACCTGGATCGCGACTTTGGCCGGGTTGGCGGTCAAGCTTTGCGGCACATCCACGTCCACGACCAGCGTAGCTGTCTTCCCGCCGTATTTGGCGGTCAAGGTCGCCGTCCCTGCTTTGTAGGCGGAAATGGTTTTCCCGCTGGCAAACACGATATCCGGGTGATCCGAGGACCATTCGAGCTTGTCGGTAATGTTCTCGCTCTGTCCGTCGGCAAAAAAGGCTTTCACAATGACGTTGTTGCCATTTGGCGCACTTCCGATTTCCACGGTTTTGCCGCTTGCCATCGTCAGGTAGGACGGGATGATGTCCAGCGAGCGCGGCACTTCTACATCCACCAAGATTTGTACCGTTTTGTTGCTGTATTTGGCGGTGATGATGGCTTCGCCTGAAGCGACAGCATAAATTTTTCCGTTGCTGTAGTACGCAACATCTTCACGGTCCGAAGACCACTCTGCCTTGTCATTGACGTCTACAGGCGTAGACGAGTTGGCATAGGTGGCTTCCAGCTTCACCGGCTTGTTTTCTCCCACCTTCAAAAATACGTTCTGGGGAGTCGCCACCAGCCGTTGCGTATTGTCGACGTCAACCTTGATCGTTGCGGTCTTGGTGCCGTATTTGGCTGTGATGGTAGCCGAGCCCGGACCGTATGCCGTGATCGTCCCTTTCAGCGCGTCGGCTACTGCCGGGTTGTCCGAAGACCATTCGGCTTTCGCTGCTACATCGTTATCTTCCGGAGTGTCGTCAGGGAAGATCGCGAGCAGTTTGATTGTTTCCGAGCTTGTGCCAGGGTTGCCCAAAAGCAGGGACACTTGTGTTTTGCTCGGAATGAGGCGGTGAGCGATTTCCACGCTGACCTGTACGCTCGTCGTCTGGCTGCCGTACTTGGCCGTAACGGTTGCCGTACCGGAGCTCAAGCCTCTGATCTTGCCGTTAATGACGGTCGCAACTGCCGGCTTGTCGATTGACCAGTCGGCTTTTTCCGTTACGTTTTCAGGCTCGCCTTCGCTGTAGTAAGCCGTCAATTCAACCGTTTTCTCTTCCCCGATCCGGGTGTTGACGGACTGCTGATTCAGCGACAGCGCCTTTACTTTTTTCGTGACGTTTACATTGACGATAGCTGTCTTGCCCATATATTCCGCAGTGACTACGGCGTTTCCGACAGCCTTGGCTGTGATTTGTCCCGAGTAGACGTTAATCACCTTGCCCTGGTCCGGGCTTTGCCAATTCGTCTTCACTGTAACCTCTTCCGTTTTCCCGCTCTCATAGATGGCCGTCGCCCCTACGGAAACGGTGTCACCCAACTCTAGCGTTACCTCGTTTTTGGTCAGTACAAGGCGGTTGATGACTTCCGCAGCCAATCCGATCCCTGCACTTCCGGTTCCCACAAATAGCAGGACGGCCAGAAACAAGAGCATCGTTTTTTTCCAGAACATTGCCAGCCTCCCTCGCAAGTAAGAAATTTGCTGTTTTTCGAAACCATCTCACCATTACTATATCGGCATTTGCGAGAAATAATTTACCAGTTATTTATGTCGGCTATGTGTCGAAGCGTGTAACTAGATAGTAGTTGCAACGTCTAAATAAAGAGAATGATCGAGCATTTGCACGAAAAAGAGAGATGCGAGGGAGCAACGATAGCATGAAAAAACTGCGAAAACGAATACGAGATTTTTTTCCGCGCAGAGCGCTGCGGGCGCTCACCGTCGTCGTTCTGCTCGGCGGAATGTGGGTCGGCTATCATTGGCAACGGATTGAAGAAACGGCCGAGCAAGCTGTCCCCCGACACGCCGATGTCGGCATCGTGCTGGGGGCTGCTGTGTGGGGAGAAGGCCCAAGTCCCGGACTGCGCGAGCGGTTGGAGCAAGCCGTCCAGTTGTACCGGGATGGCTACGTGTCTGCCTTGCTCGTCACAGGCGGACTGGGCGAGGGAAAAACGAAAACAGAAGCAGAGGTCAGCCGGGACTATCTGGTCGCCCACGGCATCCCGGCAGAGCACATTCTCATGGAGAACCAGTCCACCAGTACATACGAAAACCTGCTGTACGGCCAGCAGGCTTTCGACGACTATCGTATGCACCATGTGTTGATAATTAGCCACGACTACCATTTGGCCCGCGCAATGACCATGGCCGAATCGCTTGGGTGGAACGCCTCTCCGGTCGCCGTACACTCGCATGTCTTGTTCGGGCCGTACCATCGGGGCAGAGAGGTGCTTGCCATCTCGTACTGGGAAGCCTCCCGCCTCTTCGCGTTAGCTGCCCGCTCGATGGTTTTGGCGGCGGATTTCGTAAACGTCCACGAAGTGACGAATCCGCTCCATGATCCGCGCCGCCTTTGTCTGCTCAATCCGGTTGCCATTTGAGATAGACAAATGCTCCTGTAGCTCCTCCAGCGAGTAGTTCGAGGTAAACAGCGTCGGCAAATGGTTGTTCGCCCGCTGGTTCAAAATGACGCCCAAAATCTCGTCCCGCACCCACGGCGTCAAGTTTTCCGCCCCGATGTCGTCGAGGATGAGCACAGGCACTTCCTTGAGCAGCTCCAGCTTCCCAGCGTACGACTGGTCCGAGATCGAATCTTTCATCTCGCGGATAAAGTCGGGCACGTACACGAGCAGGGAAGCGACATTGCGCTCGGACAGCTCGCGGCCGATCGCGCCCATGATGTAGCTTTTTCCGACGCCAAACGGGCCGTGGAAATACAGGCCCTTGACCCGCTCGCCCGTACCTACCTTTTCACAAAACTGGATCGCCGCTTCCACCGAGGCCAAATTGTCGGCGTCGATGACCATTGACTCGAAGCTCGCGTTCATCGTCTCTTCGGACACGTAGTAGCTGCGCATGAGGCGACGGCGGCGCACCTCTTCCTCGTGCGCAAGCTGCTTGGAACAGGGCCTGATCGAGCTGACGATGTTGCCGTGGGCCACCTCAAGCTGGGTGCTGTGACCCCTGACCAGATTCGGGCACTCGCCAAGCCCCGGACAACGCTCGCACCAATACTGCTCCTTGACTGCTGTATAAATGCTGGAGAGCGAGCGAAGGTAATCGTCTCGGGTCAATGCCGGGTGCTCCGCCTGAAAAGCTTTCAAATACGCAGACGAACGGAACATTTTATCCAATTGCTGATCGGGTGTCAGCAGTTGACGCGGCGTTCGCTTGGCAAGCTCCTGCATGAACTCGCTGATAGATTCCATATTCCCTCACTCCCCTTACTTCCGTTTTCGCAGCGTTTCCAGCCTCTTCTGCAATTCCGGAAAATCCTGAATGGACTGCCCTTTGGAAGCGTCCGGCGCTGCCTTTTCCTGCGACAACTGCCATTCCACCGAAGCTGGCAGCTTGTCTTGCAAAATCGCCCGGCCGTTTCGTCTGACCGGAGTTGGTTCCTTCTTCGCTGTTTTTGCTTTTTCGCCGGACTGCGCCCGTTGCTCGGAGCGCTCCACGATTTGCTTCACCGCTTCATCGACAGTGGCAATCCGCTTCGCCTTCCAACTGTCGCGAATCGTCTCCATGTACGCTTTCGGCAGCTCCATCTGCATGCTGGCGAGCGTGTGCAAAAGCAGCGCGTTCACGACTTCCGGCGACATGCCATCTGCGAACACCAACGTCTCGGCGCGTTCCAGATACACCTTGCTCACGCGGCCGCCCACGACCTTTTCCAACAGCGCCAGCGGGGAAAGCAGCCGGCAGGCGCGCACAAACGCTTCGCTGCCCGGTTCAGGCAACTTGCCCGGCCCCCAGTCGTCATCTGGCGTAGCCAAAGCCGCATCGCTGCGATACAGCTTGCCTTCCGTGTAGCGCTGCATGAGCCGCTTGCGAAGCACCTCTCCGTCCAGGCTCCGGTCCGCCTTGTACAGCGTCCAGTCGCGCAGCTCCTGCCCCATGCCCCAGCTATCCAACTGATAAAAATGGCAGAGCGAAAACAACAGCTCCATGCTTTTGCCTTCCAGCACTTTGGCGGCATCGGCGTTGTCCGGCAAGTACAGCCGCAAAGACGACACGCTCAGCGAATGGTTCACCTGTGCTTCGAAGCCGGACTTCATCTCGGCCTGCGGGAAGTTTGTCTCCATCTCGGTCAAAAAGCGCTCGCGCTCCGAGCCTTTTTTCACTTCCAGCTCCGACGGTTTCAACGATTGGAAAACTTCGTGAAAATCTTTGGTGATATTTTCTACCTGCGAATATTCCTCTGCCAGCTTGCTGCCCAAGGCATCGGCATACTGCTGCCGCAACTGGGAGTAGCGGACGTTTTCGATTTTGTTGAGCAGCATCAATGAAAGCACGTAGTCCGCGAAAAACTCTCCGGGCGCAAGCGGCGGTTTCAGCAAATATTCGTAGTAATAATCGCGCTGCTGGTTTTCCCGGCGGCGCACTTCGACAAGTCCGATGGCCTCCAGGCGTTCACGCGCATCCAGCAAACGATCCAGGGACAGCGAAGAGGCGAGCATGAGACTGCGATGGGTTCCCTCCGCAGAGGCCCCGCTCGCTTCCTGCACACTGTGGACAAGCATTTGGTAGAGGGCGTACGATTCGACGCCAATGATCGGCAAGTACAACTGCGTGACAAACCCCATTTCCGAAAAGCTGAGAGGTCTTGCCAGCCGCACCAGGTAACGATCTTTTGGCAACAATTCGTTCCAGACTAAACGGCGCATCAGATCTTTCCTTCCTGACAAAATTCGATTCTATTATTATAGCATGGCAAACGGATGTGCGTAGAAAAATAACTGGAAAGCAAAATAGCCCCGGCGAAATTCGCAAGAGCGTGAGGAGAGTCCTATCGGTTATCTATCTCTTAATCATTCGGCAACGAAGACTGGCTGCCCCTCGCCTGTGCCAGAAGCTCCTCCAGCTCTTTCATGAATACATTGATATCTTTGAATTGGCGATAAACAGAGGCAAAACGGACGTAAGCGACTTCATCGACGTGGTACAAACGCTCCATGACCTTTTCCCCGACATCGTTGCTCGGGATTTCCGCCTGGCCGCAGCTACGCAGCTCTTTTTCAATGTCGTTCACCACATTTTCCAGCACTTCCAACGGAACAGGTCGCTTCTCGCAGGCGCGCACCAGACCGCGCAACACCTTTTCGCGGCTGAACTCCTCGCGGGTGCCATCCTTTTTCACGATCAAGAGCGGCGTTTCCTCGACCATTTCAAATGTAGTAAAACGACGTTCGCACGATTCGCATTCCCGGCGGCGACGGATTGATTTATTATGGTTAAAGGGGCGCGAATCCAGGACTTTAGTGCCATTGTATTCACAAAATGGACAACGCATATCAGAATCAACTCCAATACTGACAATACATGTCTACAGTGTCCCTCATATTCCAGTCAGAAGTCAAGTCAATCCTTGTACCTATTTAAAGCATAAGTCGAATGGAGTACAATATGGGTACTGTTGGAGGGATTGGAATGCGTTTAGTTTCTTTAAGACAAGCCCAGCCGGGAATGAAGCTCGGCCGTACTGTTTTCACCGAAGATGGAAAAGTGCTGCTTGGCGTCGGTATGCAGTTGACAGAGCGCTTGATATCCGGACTTCAACGATCCGGTGTCGACTCCGTTTACATTGATGATCCACGCACGGAAGACATCGTAGTGGAGGACGTCATTCGTCCGCAGACCAGACAAGTTGCCGTGGAAGTCATTGAAAAAACGATCAAGCAGATCACCAACTCGAACAAGCTGGCCCGCAAAATCTCCCTGAAAGAAATGGGCCTGCATTTTCAACGGGCTTTCAGCTCCATTCTGGACGACCTGATGCAAAACAAGCAGATGGTCGGTCACCTGACCACGATCTCTTCCCATTCTCCATCCCTGTACCATCATTCGGTCAACGTGGCAGTGCTCGCGACGGCAGTCGGCATGTCGCTCGGCTACAACCGGACCCAACTGATGAACCTGGGCATCGGGGCCATGCTGCACGATATCGGCAAGGTCAGTTTGCCGGAGGAGCTTTTGCAGAAAAAAGAGCGCTGGAATGCAGAAGAACAGGAGCTGGCGAAGCAGCATGCGACGCTCGGCTTTGACCTGCTTCGCAAGCAGCACGACATTTCCTTGTTGTCTGCCCACGTCTGTTTGCAGCACCACGAACGGCTGAACGGGAGCGGCTATCCCCAGGGCCTGGTCGGGAAGCAGATTCATGAATTCGCCCAGATTGTCGGTCTTTGCGATATTTATGACTCATTGACCTCTCCGCGTCCCTGGCGCAAGCGCTACATGCCCCAGGATGCTGTCGAATACTTGCTCGGCTCTGGCGGTCATCTTTTCGAGCATCATCTGGTGAACGCCTTTATCAAGCACATCGCGATTTTCCCGATCGGAAGCAGCGTCGTCCTCAATACGGGCGAGACAGGGGTAGTCAGTCGCGTTGACCCGGACTATTCCCATCGGCCGACGATCCGCGTCTTGAAAGACGGGCGCGGCAACGATGTCATCGCTCCCTATGATCTCGACCTGAAAGAAAACATCAAGCTGTTTATCGTCGGCTTCGAAGACGATCAATTGTTTAACATCAGCGGCTTGTCTGAATCTTCTTCTTCGTGAATGGAAATGATAGCGAAAACAATTTGGCTTCGCCCTTTTGACGGCGTAGCCTTTTTTTTGCGGGGAGGGGCAAGCATGACAAAAAGCCCTTTGCCGCTTCGTTTGAAACGGGCAAAGGGCTTGCTCAGTCGAGCTTAGTTGACACCAGCCGCCGCTGCTTCTTTGGCAGTTGCCTGGTTGTGCATTTCCGATACGTGGCGCACGAGGTCTACGACGCGGCAGGAGTAGCCCCACTCGTTGTCGTACCAAGCGATTACTTTTACCTGGTTGGTTCCCATGACCATCGTGGACAGACCGTCGACGATCGAGGAGTTGTCGTTGCCGTTGAAGTCGCTGGATACGAGCGGCTCGTCGCAAAACTCAAGGTAGCCTTTCATGCTGCCTTCGCTTGCTTCGCGCAGCACGCGGTTCACTTCTTCTACGGTTACAGGCTTTTTCGTGTTGATTACCAGGTCCACAACCGATACATTCGGGGTAGGGACACGCAGCGCAAAGCCGTTCAGCTTGCCATTCAGCTCAGGCAATACTTTGCCTACCGCGCGAGCAGCGCCCGTAGTAGTCGGGATGATGGACTCGCCAGCCGCGCGCGCACGGCGCAGGTCTTTGTGCGGGTTGTCGATGTTCACCTGATCGTTTGTGATCGAGTGAATGGTTGTCATCAAGCCTTGCTCGATGCCGAACGCATCGTTGAGCACTTTTGCCACCGGAGCCAGGCAGTTGGTGGTGCAGGAAGCGTTGGACACGATATGGTGATTCGCATGGTCGTAGATGGAATCGTTTACGCCCATGACGATCGTTGCGTCTTCTTCCTTGGCTGGAGCCGTGATGACCACTTTTTTCGCTCCGCTTTGCAGGTGCTTGCCAGCGCCTTCGCGATCCTTGAATTTTCCAGTCGCTTCCACGACGATTTCCACACCCAATTCGCCCCAAGGCAGCTTGAGCGGGTCGCGGTCGGAAAGGACAACTGTCGCTTTGCCATCTACAATGATTTTGTTGTCTTGTACTTCCACTTTATTTTGCAGGCGTCCATGAATCGTGTCGTATTTCAGCAAGTGTGCAAGCGTCTCCGCAGGATAGCTGGCGTTGATCGCTACGATTTCAATGTTGGGGTCCTGGATAGCGCGGCGGAATACCATGCGCCCAATACGGCCGAAACCATTAATACCAATTTTGATTGTCATAAATAGAAACCCCTTTCGCAATTAAGTTACACTGATCCGTTACTTTCATTATAATAAGTATAACACAATTATCAATGTGTTTTACTGAAAAATAAATATTTGGACGATTTTCCCCTCCTATTTTTTGTACCCGCGCAAAGATAAAAGCCGCTCTCCTGCAAGAGAAACGGCTTTTACCTCAACTGGAAGTCATATATGCGCTTGTAACGGTCATGATAATAGAGGACTCGCTGCACATATTGGCGCGTCTCTCCGAACGGAATGTCTTCAATCGTTTCGCGGTGCCCGCTCCACTGTTGGCTTTCCAGCCAGCCGTTCACTTTTCCCGGTCCGGCATTGTAGGCCGCGATGACCTTGATGAGATCGCCCTCGTAGCGGTTCAGCAAAAAGTTCAGGTACCACGTCCCGATCTCGATGTTCATGACGGGATCGTACAAGTACTGCTCGTCTTGCGGACGGAATTTGGCCTGGCTGACGATCCACTCCGCCGTATCCGGCATGATCTGCATCAGGCCGACCGCTCCTTTTTTCGAGACGCGGTCTGTTTTGAAGCCGCTCTCGGAACGGATGACGGCCAAAATCAGATAAGGGTCTACATTGTATTTGATCGCTGCTGTCACGATTTCCTGCTGATACTTGATGGGGTACATCCATTTCCAAACCAAAGGCGTGCCTTGCAGCAAAAAAACGCTCATCAGAACGAGCAGAATGAATGCTGCGCGTTTGCCTGGTCTCATGAGCGCTGCTCCGACCTGATTGCGGCGAGAAGCGCTTCCACCTGCCGCTCAGTCTCTTCGCGGGAAAAGGAGTTGTCGATCAAAAAGTCGGCTTCCAGCTTCTTCTGCTCAATCGGAAACTGGGCGCGCAACCGCTTTTTCGCCTGCTCTTCTTCCAGTTCGTCCCGCTCGATCATCCGCGCAAGCTGCATGTCGTACGGCGCGTAAACCACGACAATTTTCTCGACCATATGCTGCAGCTTGCTTTCAAACAACAGCGGAATGTCCATGAACACGATGTCAGCCCCGTTTGCCTCGGCTGCTTCCGCCTCTTCCCGCATCACTCGCCGTACCTCGGGATGGACGATGGCGTTCAGCTTTTGACGCTCGGACTCGTCTGAAAACACGATCTCCCCAAGCCCTTTTCGGTCAATTTGACCGTCTTCCAACAGGATGTCTCTTCCGAAATGACGCACAATCGCTTCATACGCCGGCTTGCCCGGCTCCACGACCTCTCTGGCGATCTGGTCCGCGTCAATGACCGGAATCCCGCGCTCTCTCAGCATGCCGGTCACTGTGCTCTTGCCAGTGGCAATCCCGCCCGTCAATCCTAAGATCATGCCCATCCTCCTCCCTCGGCAAAAAGTTTACTTTTTCTGGCACACTGGGCAAATGTGGGTTCCTCTGCCCCCCACCACAAAGCGGACAATCTCGGCTCCGCAGCGGACACAAGGCTCATTTTTTCGCCCGTAGACCATGAGCGATTGCTGGAACATCCCCATTTCGCCCTGCCCGTTCACGTAGGACTTGATGGAGCTGCCCCCTTGCTCGACTGCTTCGGACAAGGTAGCGACGATGCTTTCATGCAGTCGGTCGACCTCTTTGCGAGTCAATTTGCCTGCCGGCTTCTCGGGGTGAATCCCTGCCTTAAACAGTGACTCGTCCACATAAATATTCCCCAGTCCTACAATACATTCCTGGTTCAACAGGAGCGGTTTAATTTTTGTTGGCCTGCCTGCGAGCAGCTTGCGCAGGACGTCGGGAGTAAAGCTTTCCTCCAGCGGCTCTACCCCCAGCTTGGCCAGCGGTCCTGTAGCCGTCTCCTGGCCTTTTGGAAAAAGGTCCATCGTCCCGAACTGGCGCACGTCCCGGTAGCGCAGCTCGGTCTGGTCCGTGAAGTGAAACACGACGTGCGTATGCTTCTCCACAGGCTCGTCTGCCTGGTACAGCCCGTATCTTCCTTCCATCCGCAGATGGGAAATGAGCACGTCCTGATCCATGAAAAATTGAATGAACTTGGCCCGCCGCGCGATCTCCTGGATCGTCTGGCCCGCAAGCTGGGCCTTGAACGCTTCCACGTCATCCGGCTGGCGAACGATCCGGGGCAGATGGACACTGACCCGTTCAATCGTTTTTCCCAGCACCAGACTGCGCAATGTGCGGACGACGGTTTCTACCTCTGGCAACTCCGGCATATGCCTCCTCCTCTCGCTGACTGCATTCTCTCTTTTTTGGTTTGGCGGCCTGCCTACTTGGCGTCGTACCAGCTTCGCCCGTCGCTCACGTCCACTTTGAGCGGAACGTCGAGCGCAAGCGCCCCTTCCATGACTTCCGGCACGAGCTTGCGCATGATCGCAAGTTCGTTTTCCGGCACTTCAAACACGAGCTCATCGTGCACCTGCAAAAGCATCCGGCTGGACAGCCCTTTTTGCTCTAGGCTCTCCTGCATGCGAATCATCGCCAGCTTGATGACGTCGGCAGCCGTCCCTTGAATCGGCGTGTTCATCGCTGTGCGCTCCGCGAAGGAACGCAGGTTGAAGTTGCTGCTGCGAATGTCGGGCAAGTAGCGGCGACGGTGCAACAACGTCGTCACGTAGCCGTCCTGCTTGGCCTGCTGGACAATCTCGTCCATCCAGCGCTTCACACCGGAGAAGACGGCGAAGTAGCGCTCGATGAACTCGGCGGCTTCCTTGCGGGTGATGTTCAAGTTTTGCGACAAGCCGTAGTCGCTGATGCCGTAGACGATGCCGAAGTTGACCGCTTTGGCCTGGCGGCGCATCAAGGAAGTCACTTCGCCCTCGCTCACACCGAATACGTCCATCGCAGTGCGCGTATGAATGTCCATCCCTTTCCGGAACGCGTCGATCAAGTTTTCGTCGCCGGAAATGTGGGCCAAAATCCGCAGCTCGATCTGCGAGTAGTCCGCTGCCAGCATGTACCAGCCGTCCTCGGACGGGATGAACGCCTCGCGAATTTTGCGGCCTTCCTCCATGCGAATCGGGATGTTCTGCAAGTTTGGTTCCGTGCTGGACAGACGTCCTGTAGCCGTGGTCGCCTGGTTGTACAAGGTGTGCACCTTGCTCGTCTTCGTATGAATTTCTTTTGTCAGCCCTTCAATGTACGTCGAGCGCAACTTGCCGAGCTGACGGAAGTTCAGGATCGCGTCGATGATCGGATGGTACGGAGCCAGCTTCTCCAGCACGTCTGCACTGGTCGAAGGGCCAGTCTTCGTCTTTTTGATGACAGGCAAGGCCAGCTTGTCGAACAAAATTTCGCCCAGTTGTTTAGGCGAGTTGATGTTGAACGGCCCGCCAGCCAGGTCGTAAATCTGTGTGGTTAAATCGGCCAGCTTTTTGTCCAGCTCCTCGCCCATTTGCACGAGACGCTCGCTGTTGACCTTGACCCCTTGTTTTTCCATGCGCGCCAGCACCATGCTGAGCGGCGCTTCCAGATCGCGGAGCAGCTCCACCATTTCGTTTTCCGCCAACTGCTCGCGAAGTACCGGCACGCTCTGCCAAATCGCCGCAGCCTTGTGCGCCACATGTTCGCAGAGCACGTCCATTTCCGGCACGAGGCGCTTGGCCCCTTTTCCGTACACCTCTTCGTCAGACAGCACCCGCACCTGGGCGTACTGGGAAGCGATGCTGTCGAGCGTCGGATTGCTCTCCGAGGCGTTGAGCAGGTAGGAAGCGAGGTAGACGTCAAAGCTGATCCCGTTTGCCTCCAGCCCATGCCATGCCAGCCCTACCGTGTCGCGTTTTCCGTCAAACGCCCACTTTTCCTTGGCAGGGTCGGCCAGCCACGCACAGAACGCCTTCCACTCCCGCGCTACATCCCACGGTACGAAAAGCACGGTTCCTTCCGCTGCCAGTCCGAAGCCAAGAATCGGAGCATGGTGGTAGTTCTCGCCGTCCATTTCGATGTACAAGGCCATCGGGGAGGTCAGCTTGTCTGCGTACTTGTCCGCGTTTTCCTCTGTGACTACTTCAAATTCAAAAGGCTTTGCAGAAGTCTCCTGTCCGCTTCCTTCTGCGGGCTGTGCCACCTTGATTTTGGAGAGCAGCGACTTGAACTCCATCTTTTTGAAAAAGTCGCTGACGAGCGCTCCGTCGTAGCCGCCGTAGGCCGTCTCGTGCACGTCCAGCTCGACCGGAGCTTCGCGCAAAATCGTCGCCAACGCCTTGCTCATGTTGGCCTTGTCCACATTTTCGCGCAAGTTTTCCTGCAGCTTCTTGCCGGAGATGCGGTCGATGTTTTCCAGCACCTTCTCGACAGAGCCGTATTCGTGCAATAGCTTCAGGGCCGTCTTCTCGCCGACGCCGGGCACGCCCGGAATATTGTCGGACGAATCGCCCATCAAGCCTTTCAAATCAATGATTTGCAGCGGCGCAAGGCCGTATTTTTCCTGAATTTCCTGCGGGGTGTACAACTCGATTTCACTGACGCCTTTGCGGGTCAGCGCGACCGATACGTGATCGGACACGAGTTGGAGCATATCCTTGTCCCCGGTAATGACGGTTGTTTTCCAGGCCTGTGCATCTGCATGCCTGGTCAACGTGCCAATAATGTCGTCCGCCTCGTAGCCTTCCAGTTCAAAATGCTTGATGGAAAAGGCGTCAAGCAGTTCCCGGATGAGCGGAAACTGTTCGGACAGCTCCGGCGGCGTTTTGCTGCGCCCGCCTTTGTACTCGGCGTACTCGCTGTGGCGGAAGACGACTTTTCCCGCGTCAAACGCAACCATAATATGCGTTGGCTTCATTTCCTCCAGCACGCGAAGCAACATCGTGGTAAAACCGAGGACTGCGTTCGTGTGCAGTCCGGCTGACGTGGACAACAAAGGGAGCGCATAAAACGCCCGGTTGGCTACGCTGTTTCCGTCAATCAACACAAAATGACTCAAGGAATCCGACCCCTCTCGTGGCAAAACTACTATCTTTTATCGTAACATAGGGCGATCGCCTAAGCCAAGCCGCAGATACTGCGGGTAAACACCGGCGCGGTTGAACAGACTATGAAAAAAATGGACAAGGAAGGCGATCATATGTATTTGCTGAAAAGATTTCCGCTCGTGCTTGCCGCCCTGATTTCCTGCTTCACTTTTTCGTGGACTGCGGCCGCAGGCGACACCGCTCCCCCCGCACAGCCAAAACCGAAGCACTTGGTAGCGTTTGTCATCGACGACTTCGGCAACAACATGGCAGGAACAGAGGAAATGCTGAATTTGCCCGTGCCGCTGACTGTCGCGGTCATGCCGTTTATGCCAAGCACGAAGCAGGACGCGGAGCTTGCCCACAAAAAAGGGCACGACGTGTTCGTCCACATGCCGATGGAGCCTGTCAAGGGCAAACGCTCGTGGCTCGGGCCAGGTGCCATTACGACCGATCTGTCCGATGAAGAAATTCGCCAGCGGGTCGAAAAAGCGATTGACGACGTGCCGCACGCCATCGGGATGAACAACCATATGGGCTCCAAGGTGACGGCTGACGAGCGCATCATGCGAATTATCATGAGTGTCGTCAAAAAGCGCGGCCTCATATACCTGGACAGCAAAACGACAGACAAGAGCGTGGCCGGCAAAATCGCCGAGGAGATGGGCGTACCGCACGCGGAAAACCAGATTTTTCTCGACGACGTCTACTCTGTTCCGCACATCACCAAGCAGATGGAGAAAATATGCAAGCTGATCGGCAACCACCCGCTCTGCATCGCGATCGGGCACGTCGGGCCTCCGGGCAAAAAAACAGCCTCCGTTCTGCGCCAGTACATCCCGCGGATTCAGAAGGAGGCCGAATTTGTCACGATTTCACAGCTTATTCATCAAGTCGGCCATTGATCTGCTGGATCAATGGCTCTTGCCACCAGCTTTCTTCTGCGAACGTCTCCATTTTCAGATTTCCTGTCAAGGTCACGTATTCGCTCACGGCTTCTCTGATGGCCTGGGCGATTTTTTCTTGTGACGCAGGAGTGGTCAGCATTTCACGGTCAGAAGCGTTGCTGATAAACCCCATCTCCACGATGACCGACGGACAGTAGCTGTGACGCAGCATGTAGTACGTCTTGCCCTTGACCGGCTTGTCGTTTGTGTTCGCCAGCCGGTTCAGCGAGCTTTGCAGCAGATCGGCCAGCATAAAGCTCTGTTCATTGCTCTGGTAGAGCACGACTGGCCCGCGGCGGCGCGAATCGCTCGACCAGTTCACGTGCAGGCTCAGCATCATTTGCGGCACGATTTCCTTCGCCAAATTTTTGCGCTGGGCGAGGTCGCGAATATGCCGGGAGCGATTGCCCAGCCAGCGGTTGTCGTCGCTCAGCGCGATATCCTCATAGCGATTCAACGCTACGCTGTACCCTGCCTTGGTCAGTTGCTCGTATAGGCGCTTGGCAATTTGCAGATTGATGTCTTTTTCATGCAGATTGCCGTAAGAGGTGCCGGAGTCCACCCCTCCGTGGCCGACGTCGATCAGGATGTGGATGGGGGTCAGCGGGATCGCTTCTGTTCGCGCAGGCATGCACACGAGCAAAAGCAACAACACAACGATGCGGAAAAAGGAATGTAGGTATCTCATGCCTGTAGGATTGCCTGATTGAAAAAAAACCTTTCAGGCAACTGGGTAAGCATAACATTGTGAATTTTTCAGGCGAACGGTACAATAGAAAACATCGTGACTTGTAGCTGACATAAGAAGGTGTACACATGAATCAACCATTGGAAAAGCCGCTGTTTCCCCCGTACTTGGCACTGCTCATCGGGGTGATCGCCATCTCCTCGTCCGCGATTTTCGTCAAGCTGTCCAGCGCGCCTGCGCCGATTATCGCCACGTATCGGCTGATTTTTTCCGTCGTCCTGACGCTTCCGTTTTTGCTCTGGAATCGCGGCGCTCTCGCGGAGATCGGAAACATGAGCAGAAAAGTGTGGCTACTCTGTCTATTGTCCGGCGCATTTTTGGCCAGCCATTTTCTGTTGTGGTTCGAATCGTTGAACTACACGTCTGTAGCCAGCTCAACCGTGCTGGTAACGTTGCAGCCCTTATTCGCCTTTATCGGCGGTTACTTCTTTTTCGGGGAGCGCGTGCGGCTGCTCGCACTCTCGGGCGGATTGCTCGCCATCGCAGGCAGCTTCGTCATTGGCTGGGGAGATTTTCAGGTCGGCGGCATGGCTCTTTTCGGCGACGCGCTCGCCTTGCTCGGCGCGGTGACCGTCACCGGCTACTGGCTGGTCGGCCAGTACGTCCGCCAGCACATGTCTTCGTTTACCTACACACTGGTCGTCTACACGGCGACGAGCGTGATTCTGGTCGCCTACGATCTCGTTCTCGGCTATCCGCTGGTCGGCTACCCTGCACAGGACTGGGGCTGGTTTTTCTGCCTCGCGCTGTTCCCGACCTTGCTCGGCCACTCGATTTTCAACTGGGTCATCAAATGGTTGAACACGACCACGATTTCCATGGGCATTCTGGGGGAACCGATCGGAACCGCCATCCTGGCTTACTTCATTCTGGGAGAAGTCGTCACCGTGCCGCAATGGGTCGGCGGACTGATTATCATCGCCGGTATTTATTTGTTTATTCGCTATAACCAACCAGCAAAAGGAGTGTCTTTAGGTGAACAAGCACCCCCAACCCCGAAAAAGCTTGCGTGAATTTGTGAAAGGCCTGAATGTCTGGGCCAAGATTGGCTGGACGGTTTTGCTTGGTTATATTGTGGGGAGGATTGTGTACTGGTTGTGGAAAGTTTCGTCTTAGGGGATTGCCTTGATCGGTACTTTTGGTGAGGCGAGGAAAGAGGCGAAATCGCTGTAGCTTCTTGGAATCCCTGCTGGGAAGCTTCACTGCATGGCTCCGTGGAAAAAGCGAAACCGCGTCCAAAGTGGTCCATTCAAGGAAGATCGAACAACAGAAACAGCTCGCAGAGGAAACAGGAGAAACAAGCGAAGGTCTTTGGGACTCCTGCCCAGCTTCCCCGCCAGAGGCCCCAAGCACCTGCAGCGGTTTCTCCTGTTTCCTCCCTCCGCTACAGCCACGATCCACGCCATTCTTCCAAGCAGTAAGCCCCAGCACAAAAGCCGGAACAAGCACGCAACAATATAAAAGTAGGGTCACTCCCGCATCCTGACATGAGGCTTGCAGAAGTGACCCTTTCGCTTTTTCGTTTAGGCAGCCGCCTTTTGCTGCTCGGGCGCCTGTGGATTTTTCTTAGGTTTTTTATGCAAAAAGTACAAGAGTGGAATCGACAGCGCAATCGGGATTACGGAGACGAGGAAGGTGTCCCCGATTCCTTGCACCAGCGCTTCCTTCGCCATCATCCCGTACAGGATCGTGCTGGCCCCGCCTGCGGCGCTCGCTGCATCTACCCCTGCCTGCGCGTACAAGCCGGAGATGCCGCTGATAAACTGCGTCGCCATATCCGTATTGAGATTGTCTGCGATCGACGCCATGTGGAAATTTTGGCGCGCCTGCATGATAACCGTCAAAATCGCAATTGCAAACGAGCTCATCACCTGACGCAGCACGTTGGAGAGCGGCGAAGCGTCCCCTACGCTCGTGCGCGGCACGGCGTTCATCCCGACTGTGGACAGCGTCATCATGCACAGCCCGATGCCGACGCCACGGATGGTCAAAATCATGTCCATCCAGGAGTGCATGCTGTCTGCCGCGAGATTGTGCAGCTCATAAGTCGTAACCGTCATGATCGTCAGCCCGACCAGCCCGATCGGGCCGATGCCGTATTTGTCCATCAGCTTGCCGCTGATCGGCATCATGACCGCCATCGCGACAGATTGCGGCATCAGCAAAATCCCCGACTCCATGGCCGTCATCCCCTGGATGTTTTGCAGGAAGATCGGCATCAGGAAGATCCCGCCCATCATCCCCATCATGACGAAGCCCGAAGTCAAGATACTGATCGAAAATACCGGGATTTTCAGCAGCCGCAGATCCAAGAGCGGCTGTTCTTTTCCCAGCTCCACCCAGACGAACAGCGCCAGGCTCATGATCGCCACGAAGAACAGGCTGACGATGAAAAAGGACGTCCATCCCTCTGCCTGCCCTTTGCTGAAGGCGAGCAGAAGTGCGCCAAAGCCGACAATCGCCAGGAAAGCCCCGAGGTAGTCGAACTTCAGCTCCGGCTTTTTCGGCGTTTCCTTGAGCAGCACCATACTCATGATAACGGCGAAAATCCCGAACGGAACACCGATCAAAAACAAAAACTGCCAGCTTAAAAATTCGATGAGGTACCCGCCCAATGTCGGACCGAGCGCGGGCGCCGTCATCGAGGCAATCCCGAAAATCCCCAGCGCCATCCCGATCTTTTCGCGCGGGACGATCATGTAAATCATCGACATTCCGATCGGCATAATCATCCCGCCACTCACGCCCTGCACGACGCGAAAGGCGATCAGCGAAGCATCGCTCCAGGCGAGCGCGCAGAGGACGGAGGAGATCGTAAAGGCCGCAAGCGACAGGACGAATATTTTTTTCGCCCCGAACTTGGCCGACAGCGAACCGCTCATCGGAATCATGACGGCGTTTGCCAGCATGTAGCCCGTCAAAACCCATTGCATGGTCTCCGTCGTGGAGCCGAAAATACTGACCATGGTGGGCAGGGCAACGTTAATTAAACTGTTATTCAAAATCGCAACGAAGGTTCCCGAGAGGATCGCGACCAGTGACAGCCACATGCCGCCACTGCCGCTTTTGTCCTCCCGCTGTGCCACCGCTTCCGCCATGCCATCACCCCCGTTAGTTTGCGAATACCTTGGTGCCCTCGGACAATTTGTCTGTCGGATTCAGCACGATCTGATCGTTGTCTTTCACACCTTGGGTTACTGTTGTCCACTCACCGCTGGCGCTGTCTACAGACACTTCCACCTGATGGACGACGTCGTTGTCCACGGTGTAAATGTAATGCTTGTTATCTTTTTCCAGAACAGCCGAGCTTGGCACTTTCATTCCCTGGCTCGCCTGACCTTGCAGCACGACCTCCGCTACCATCCCTGCGCGCAGCAGTCCTTCCTGGTTGCTCACTTTGACCTTGATCGGGAACGAGCTGCTGTTGGCGTCAGAAACCGGGGAGACGAACTCGACAGTTCCTTTCAGAACCTTGCCGCCCAGACTGCCTACTTTGACGTCAACCGTAGAGCCTACTTTGACATTGTTGATCTGATCCTGGGAGACGCTCGCCTCCACCTTCACGTCAGACATGTTCACCAGCACCAGAAGCGGCGAGCCTGCTGCCGCCATCTCGCCCGGATCAATCGAGCGCTTCGCGACGATTCCGCTGATTGGCGCGCGAATGATCGTGTTGTCATAGCTGCTTTTCGCCAGTTCCAGGCCGGAATTGAGACGGCTTACTTCCGCTTGCAGGGCTGCGACCGTATCCGCAGTCGGACCCGCTTTCGCCAGATCGTACTGCGCCTGTGCCTGCTCCAGACCAGTACGCGCCTTTTCCAAATCGAGCGAAACTTTTTCCAATTCCGCCTGGGACAGCGCTCCTGCGTCAAACAAAGCTTTCATCCGGTTGTAGTTGCTCTCTGCTACTTTCAAACCTGCCTGCGCTTGCGTCACGACGCTTGCCAACTGTGTGAGCTGCTCGTTGCGCGCGCCTGCTTTTGTGTCGCGCAGCTTTGCGTTTGCTCCGGCAATCGCGGCCTGTGCCTGGTTGATTTGCTGCTGGTAATCGGCTGCTTCCAGCGTCACCAGGACATCGCCTGCCTTGACGACAGAGCCTTCCTTCGCGTTGACGCTCGCCACTTTGCCCGATACTTTGGAGACGACCTGAATCTCGTCCGAAGCGGCAATTTTCCCGCTCGCAATCAGGCCGGATTGCGAGGACGTCACCTTCCACGTCTTTACAACCGGGATGCTTTCCTCTCCTGTCGAAGCAGAAGACGTATCACTACAGCCTGCGGTAATGAGCGAAATTGCCATCAGCACAGCCGCGATCGATTTCCATTGAGCTGTCTTTTTCATGCCAGATTACATCTCCTTCACTTGCACTTTGATCTCGGCGTTCAAACCGGCAGCCAAATGTAGACCTGCTGTGTCGTCAATGGCAATTTTAATCGGAATCCGCTGGGTGACCTTTGTGAAGTTCCCGCTAGTGTTTACGGCTGGCATCAAGGAAAACGTGGAGTTGGTTGCTTTGCCGATCTCCATCAGATGGCCAGTCAGCTTTTTGCCCGGGTAGGCATCCAGCGTAAATTCTACCTTTTGTCCCAGTTTCAGTCGCCCGATCTCGGTTTCTTCCAGGTTGGCGGAGATGTACAGCTTGCTCTCGTCAATCACCAGCGCAACGGATTGTCCTGTGGAAACAATCTCGCCTTCCTTCGCCTGCGTTTTGATGACCGTGCCAGTGATCGGGGAACGCAGCACGCTGTTTTCCAAAAGGTTTGTCGCGATGTTGGTCGTGTCTTGCTGCCCGACGATCTGGTCGGCTACGACTGTGTCGCCTTCTTTGACAGTGAGGGCAGTCAGCTTGCCTGTCATTTTGGGCATGACCCGATAAATGTCCCCTGCCACTCTGGCATCCTGCGTCGTTACGTAATGTTCACCCTGATACCAGTAGTAGTAACCGATGCCCCCGCCCCCTACAACGAACAGGAGCAAAATGACATACAATACCAGTTTTCGCTTCATGGTTTCTCCTCAGCTTTCTCTCTCTTCTAGTTTCGCAATCAACGTTTCCATCGAGTAAATAATGCCGTCCAGGTCTTCATCCGAAAAACCGTGGAAAATCCGCTTGTAAAATTCCTCTGAAAAAAGGTCCACCTTGGCAAACAGTTCTGTAATCTTCTCCGTTTTCCGAATCCAGACGACACGGCGGTCTTTGTCGTCGCGGACACGCTCGACCAACTGCTCTCTCTCCAGCCGGTCAATGATGCCGGAAACGGTACTGTACGACAGATCGACAGCTTTGCTTAGCTGGCCGATCGTCTTGGGATCGCAATGAATTTGCCGGATGACCATCAACTGAGGAACGGTCAAGCCGTACTTGCTCAGCTCCTTCGTAGCCATCGTCGCAAACGTCTTGTTCAGACGCTTCAGCAATTCCCGTATATGCAAAGGCTTGTTCATGATGCACTCCTTTCCTACCTAATATTTCGGACACGAAATTTTTATCACAGGAAACACTATACGACTTTTTTGATTCCGTGGCAACTATTTCTTTAGGTTAAATTTTAACTAGGTAATTGTAAACGCTACCTTGCCAACCACGCTGGCGAAGCCTTCCGTTTTTCGCTCTCCATACAAAAAAACCAACATGCCCATGCAGTTCAAGGCAATGTTGGTTCTGTGATGGCCTCAGGGCTTGCAGGCCCTTCCTCCGGCGTATTTTGGCGCACGCTCGGCACGTGGCGCGGCTCGTATTCGATCTCGGGAAAAGAGTTCACAGTCACGTACATCGTCCCGTTTCCAGCGATGGCGCGGATCATGACCGGGTATGCATACTTGTTCTGAAAGACAAAATCCGGGCCGTGCCAGCTCACGGTCGCATCCCGGCCAGGGGGCACATAGGCGACGTTCCTGCTGTGGGAATAGCGCTGCATAATATGCAAGCCCGCCTTGTCGACCGCATTGAACAAGGTCGAGGACACTTGGCAAATCCCGCCTCCGATCCCTTCGGAAAGCTCTCCCCTGACGATGATGGGCGCTTGCAGGTAGCCTTTTTCCTTCGTCCTTTGGCCAACTACTTTATTGAAGGAAAAAATTTCTCCCGGCAACACGACGTAGTTGTTGAGCGCCTGTGAAGCGAGCCTGATGTTGTGAGAGCGGTTTTTGTTCCGCGAATTGAAATAGGTGGCATACTGCCCGATCACTTTTTTCCGAACTTGGCTGAGGAGAGCCTTGTCCACCTTTGGATACACTTCCTGGTAGGAGACTTGCATGGTCGCAGCGCCCTGCCCGTAGTAATACTGGTAAAACCGCTCCAAAAAAGCAGCCTCGTCCAGCTTGCGGCCTTTTTTCTCGGGAACGATGGCGCCGTGCGCATTAATCGTCGCATTGATCGGCGCTACATACGCTTCTTTGGCTACTGCGTCTATCAATTTTTGCAAACGGTAGTCATCCGCG
Organism: Brevibacillus sp. FW306-2-1A-C05A; assembly: GCF_058781555.1. NCBI lineage: Bacteria > Bacillati > Bacillota > Bacilli > Caryophanales > Paenibacillaceae > Brevibacillus > Brevibacillus sp. FW306-2-1A-C05A. Next base: position 6,776 of record NZ_JBYSWV010000052.1, on the reverse strand, counting down.
ACAGGGACACCGTCAACAGGCAAGGTATAATCCGCTCGGTCCAGGATGGCTACCGTTTTGTCTCCCACCTCGACGTGCAAAAAGTTGGTCGGATCGAGGGGATTGGCTAGCAAAAGCAAAGCCAGAGTCAAAGCAAAACCCATCCGGCCACTCACCTCCTTCCTGTAGTATGAGTAGCCGAACGGGTTTCATGCGGTCATGCGCTGTGTCTTTATCCCATCCGCGCCAGTCTGCTCATGATCGCCTGGGCGACCGCTTTGAGCCTGGACTGGTCCGCAGCCTCGCTGTACAGATTGTTCAATTGATCGCGCAGTTCTTTGGCAGCGAGCAAGGACGCCGTAGCTTCCTTGATTTTTTGCGTGTAGCGAGCCTTGATGTCGGCAAGCTCCTCCTGGTACTTCTCGTCGGTGCCAGGAGCGATGGCCCGCGTGTACATGTCGATGACTTCGTCTGTCTCCTTGCTGGGGAAGTATTCGTGCGGGGCGGTGCTGTCGAAAATAGACAGCCCTTTTTCCGGCACGATCACCATATCCAGGCTGTGCGGGTCCAGCCCGCAATGGTACACCTCCACGTCGTAGCCGCGGTTTTCCGCTTCGACTACCAGCTTTTTCAGCATGGTCGACTTGCCTGATCCCGGTCTTCCTTTGATGAAGTAGCGCTTCTGCAACGAGTCTGTCAGCTTCATGATGTGATCGACAGGCCCATGCGGCGTGGCGGCCCCCAGGTACATTCTGCGCACCCGTGCCTTTTTGCCAAGCTTTTCCTCGCCAAAAAACAGCGCGATTACTTCTTCCGTAACGCGGTTGGCTTCCTCGCGGTTCAAGTTTTCAATGTACGGCGCTTCCCATTCATCGTGAATGCGCAGCGCTTCCCCGAACGACTGATAAGCGGCTTCGCTCTTGGCAAAAATCTCCTCGTACCACGCCGCGATTTGTTTTTTGTAAGGGGCCAGTTGTTCGATGCCGACCGCCGTTTGCAAATTGACCTGGATTTCCGTCACACCGGGCGCAGCAGGTCGCCAGATGCGAGGATAGCTGCCGTCCATAATGGCGACCCTCCACTCGTGAAAAACAACGCCGTCGTATTGCCCGTTCACAAACGGAGAGTGAATCCACTCCACCTGATTCGTCTTGCGCGACATCTCCTTGCCGATGGCTTCGATGAGCGGGGACGTGACTCCCTCCACGACTCCTGACAGGATGTAGACGCGCTCCAGCCCTTGCAGGACCGAATCGTAAAACGTTTTGTATCCTCGCGCCGTGTTGCCTGCGGCGTATATGTGGCGTACTTGTTTTGCCATGCCATTCCCTCCCGTACTTCTTTTGCTGATAATGGGGTTGAATCGTTGTATTGTATGCAGCCAGAAGGAAATAGGCGTCTGTCATGAGCGGAAAAAGCCGCTGCAAGCTTGAGACGGCTCGCAGCGGCTTTTTGGCGTTTGTGGCTTTTTGCTCCGGCAAGACGTTCTCGCCCGGGCTTATTTGTTCAGGTCGGTCATTTTGCCTGTGGACATGTAGATGATCCATTCGCAAATATTCGTGACGTGATCGGCAATCCGCTCCAAATATTGCGCCACCAGCAAAAGATGCGTCCCTTGGGAAATCGCGCTGCCGTTTTTGGTCATGACTTCGATCAAGTCACGGAAAATCGTTGCAAACAGCTTGTCGACGATATCGTCGCGAGCGGCGATCTCTTCTGCCGCTTCCTTGTTGCGGGCGATATAGGCATTCAGGCAATCTCGCACCATCGCTTTTACATGATCGGCCATCAACGGGATGTCAATCAGCGGCTTGATATACGGTTCAGCCATCAGGCGGCGTGTCGTTTTGGCGATGGAGACCGCATGATCGCCCATCCGCTCCAGGTCCGTCACCAGCTTCAGCATCGTTCCCAGACGGCGCAGGTCACTCCCTACCGGCTGCTGCAAAGCGATCAGGCGGAAGCATTCGCTCTGTATCTCCTGCTCCAGCTCGTTGATGACCGGATCGGCGGCAATGACCTGCTCTGCAAGCTGAACATCCCGCTCCACCAAACTTTTAATCGATTTATGAATGGCTTCTTCCACCAATGTGCCCATGGACATGAGCTTGCGATGCAATACGTCCAACTGCTCTTCGAAAGCGTGCCGCGACATGTTCCTCGTCCCCCTTCATTTGTCTGACACGACAAATAGTACAAGGGGATTGTATTGCACGGGTAAAGCTACTATTTTGTTTGTGTAAATATTTCAGCCGAGCGGCAAAGTGACGGTAAAGGTGGTGCCTTTTCCTTCCACACTCTCTACCCCGATCTGGCCGTGCAAGTTGTCGACGAGGTGTTTGACAATCGCAAGGCCCAGCCCCGTTCCGCCGGAGTCGCGGCTGCGCGCCTTGTCGACACGGTAAAAGCGCTCGAAAATGCGCGTGAGGTCTTTTTCCGGGATACCTATGCCCGTATCGGAAACCTGAATCGTCACGTGTTCGTCGTCTGCTTCTGTCCTGATCGTGATCTCTCCGCCTTCCGGAGTGTAGGCGATCGCGTTGGTCAAAAGGTTCAGGACGATTTGCTGGAGACAATCTTTGTCTGTCATCAACCAAATGTCCGGCTGGCTGTCCGGCAGCGTCACCTTCAACTGCTTTCTCTGCGCCTGGTCGTGCATGATCGCCGCTGCCGAGCGGATCAGCTCCTGCACATGCACGCGGCTGAGATGCAGGGGAATCCGCTTCTGTTCGATTTTGGACAAGTCCAAAATGTCGCGGATCATCCGGTACAGCCGTTCGCTCTCATCCGAAATAATTTGCAGGAAATTGCGGCACGTTTCCTCGTCCTGCATCGCCCCTTCCAAAAGCGTCTCTGTAAACCCTTTGATGGAAGTAATCGGCGTCCGCAGCTCGTGCGAGACGTTGGCGACAAAGTCGCTGCGCATCTTTTCCAGGCGGCGAATGTCGGTGATGTCGTGCAGCACGACGACGACGCCTCGCGATTCCCCTTTAAAATTGATGTACGGGGCAAAATTGACGTCGAGCACGCGCTCCTGCGGATAGTAAATGTGGATCTCCTGCCGGAACTTCTCGCTTTTGTCCAGGCATCTGTCAATGTATTGGGACAGGCCAAAGCTTTTGCCTGCCTCGATGTGCAGCTTGCCTACCAGCTCGTGTCCGGCTGTTCCGAGCAGCTTTTCCACGGCGGGGTTGACGAGCATGATTCTGCGCTGCTCCGAGATGAAAATGACCCCGCTCGTCATGTTGGTCAGCACCCCGGCGAGCCGCTGCTGGTTCTCGGAGATTTCGTACATTTGCTGTTCCAGGCTGGACGCCATGAAATTGATGGCGCCGGCGAGCTGGCCGATCTCGTCCTTGGCCTTGATCCGTACCCGGCTCTCGTACTGGCGCTGGGTAATGTTGCGGGCGACTCGCGTAATTTCCTCGATGGGACGAATAATCGAAAAGGAGATGCGCGACACCACAATCGAGCCGACGACAAGCGTCACCAGCAAGCCTGTCAGCAGGCTGTACCACATGTTGTGGATCGTGTCCGTAATGTCTTTCATCGACATGGCCGAGCGGACGGCACCGACGATGTTCGTCCCCTGCTCGACGGGCACGGCTACGTACATCATGTCATAGCCCAGCGTCTCGCTAAAGCGGCGGGAAATGCCGGTCTCTCCATTGAGCGCCGCGAGCATTTCCGGCCTGTCGTGGTGGTTCTCCATCTCATCGGCATGGGAGGAGTTGTCGTACAGCACCTCGCCTTCCAGGTTGATGATGGTCAGGCGGACTTCGTCGGATGGCGCCACCTGGAGGACGCGATCCGCGAGCATCTCCTGATTGTCAAAAACGGTCGGGAAGCGGACAGCCTGGGCAACCAGCTTGGACTCGCGGGACAAAAGCTCATGCAGCGATTGCAGGTAGGAATTTTCCAATACCTTCGCAAAGTACATCCCCATCAACAGGAGGACCAATGAGATTAATCCCAGAATGGTGAAGGTGAGTTTGATACGAAAGCGAGTCAAGGTCGTGCCTCCCGTTTGTTATCCTTCCAGTTTGTATCCCAAGCCGCGAACGGTTTTGATGTAGCGCGGGTTTTTCGTGTCTTCCTCCAGCTTTTCCCGCAGGTGGCTGACATGCACGTCCACGATCCGGGAGTCCCCGATAAAGTCGTAGTTCCAGACGGCGTTCAGCAGTTGGTCGCGGGTGAGCACGCGCCCCTGGTGGCTGGCGAGGTAGTTGAGCAGTTCGAATTCTTTTGGAGTCAGCTCTACCTTTGTATCTTTGCAAAAGACTTCGTATTTTTCCGGGTAGATGCGGATGTCGCCAAACTGGAGCACGACATCTTCCGGCGCAACCGCCGCTTCCGGGGTTGCCTGAATGCGGCGGAGAATGGCTTTTACGCGGGCGATTACTTCGCGCGGGCTGAACGGCTTGGTCAAATAGTCGTCAGCGCCCAGCTCCAGACCTAATATTTTATCCAGCTCATCGTCTTTTGCGGTCAACATGAGGATTGGCGTGTTAATGCGCTCCTGGCGCAATGTTTTACAGACGTCCATGCCGTCCATTTTGGGCAGCATCAAGTCGAGAATGATGAAATCGGGCTGCTCGCTTTTCACCATGTCGAGCGCCTGTCTGCCGTCAAAGGCGGTCACTACCTGGAAACCCGATTTTTCCAGATTGAATTGCAGCAGCTTCACGATGGAAGCTTCGTCATCCACTACCAAAACCTTAATCATTTTATCCGTTTCCCCCTACCAATGCGATGCTGCAGATTAATTGTTTTCAGACCTTCGTCCTCTGGTTTGTTTCTTCTCTCTACACCTCTCAGTCTGCCAATGCTGAAACCGGAAGACAAGTAATTTTTTTGTAAAAGTGTTTGGAGGCTGGCTGTGGTGGGTGTGGCTTGGGCGTTCCGTTGGTTCTTTGGAGTAGTATGCCTCGAATGAGGGGTGGGCATCAGGAAGGGGATGTTAGGCTTCGGGGGGTGTTTTGAAAGGCCCCTTGGTCGTAGGGCCTTTTGCTCGTAGCTTTGGCTTCGGCTCGTCCCGGTAATTTTGAAAGCCCTTGATCGCAGCTTTAGCTTCGGTTCGTCCCGGTGTGTTTTTTGAAAGCCCCTTGATCGTAGCTTTCGTGGCGGCGAGGAAAGAGGAGAAATCGCTGGAGCTTCTTGGGATCCCCGCTGGAAGCACTACTGCCCGGTTCCAGGGAAAAATGAAACCGCGTCCAAAGTGGTTTATTCAGGATGTGTCTCAGAGTGGACGCTTAAAAGCGTGTTTCGTTTTTTCCCTTCCACCTCGGTCGGGATCCCAAAGAGCTTTCGCGTATTTCTCCTCTTTCCTCGTCAGGGGCTAATGATGTTGATGGGAGTTTTAAAAATCTTACAAGCCTTTCGGGGCAACCCATAGAGGTAGTTGCAGAGCCCGGGCTTAAAAGATTATAACAGCCAAATGTTTGTACACCCCTAATAATGAAGATTTGACCATATAAGAAAATTATGGTATTATATGTAAAATTCAAAGGCCGGGGAGTTGATTAATTGAGAAGTATATTTTTACATATCATTTTAGCCTGCCTGTTGCTTACTGCCGGATGTGTAAATGATAACTCCTTTGCAGGCAATAACGAGCAGAATCTAAAAATTGGAGTGATCGGGCAGCCTCCTGTGGTCAACGAAAATATTGATTTCATCGAAACAACTCTTGAATCACTAATTAATGCATCGGATACAGAGTTTCACGCATTATTTATCATGCCAGAGTGCCTAGAGGAAGCTTCCAAACCTCAATTTGCCAGGCTTTATAAAAGTCTGAAATACCCTGTTTTCTTTATCGGATCAACCAAATCATATTACCCGTTCATAGAAGAAAGTCTAACATATTCTACTGCTCCCTCAACGAGCTCCGGTATGTTTGCAACTGGATTTATCAATGAAGACGGGCAATATAAAATATTTGAATATGGCCTGGAAAATGATGAAAAGACAGAAAAAAATCTCAAACTAATGTACACCAATATTTTTAAGACAATTTCAAACGAATTCATCTCAAAGAAAACGAACTAAACAATTTCTCCGAACAGCAAAAAGGGGCTCTCTGGTCATTCTCTTGACTTGAAGATTGCCCCTTTGAATGTATGCAGTTATTTAATTCCCAGTAACAGAGAGATACTGATATCCGCTATAGAAGTATCGGTAATGATTTGATGCATTTGCAACACTAAAAGTAGCTTTAAATACCGGGGTGTCTATGCCGGTTTGAAAATTTAGAGTAGTTGATCCATTATCATAAAAATCACCGTTTACAAGATACTCAATACCTTGTTGATTATTTTTTACCCACGCTTGTACATCACCTGAAAATTGCTTGCTCACCCCGTGATACCTATCTAATCCGGCATATCTAATGTCAGAAACCCAACCGAAACTACCGTCTCTGCACTTATTTACAATAGCAATAAATCTTGGTTTATATGTTCCTGAAACTGATAATCGCTGAGACACTTCACTGTATGAGCATGTTGCACTTAAAGCTTTTAAGCTCTTTTGTGTTTTAGGTTGTTCTTTTTTTACTTCCTCTAACGACCTACCGCTATATTTTGCAATACGTTGCATTGCTTCCTCGTAGGTAAGGTCTTCAACAACAACCTCCCCTGTTTCTACTGTTGCATTGTTGCCTTTGGCAGAAGCAACAAGATTACCAAGGCTCAATACGACTAAAAACATCGTTAATACAACAAGAAATGGCTTTTTCATGTTTCCTCCTTAATTTATTTAATTTCATCAAGTACATTATTCTACAAATTATTATA
>NZ_JBYSWV010000051.1:0-31630 GCF_058781555.1 Brevibacillus sp. FW306-2-1A-C05A | reverse complement strand
CAAATGGACAGTGGCTACCTTTTGCTTGGTTGCTGCCGTTTTTGGTTGTGTAGCTGAAAATGTCATTCAGAATACTTTGACAAATTACGAACGCATTTTTTATGCAACGCTAGTGATAAAATATAATAAAAAGTAAAAGGATGTGCGATTATTGGTTTAGCCAGCTTGATATAGCGGGTAAGTATATCAGACAACGAGACTATGCGAAAAGGTGATGAAGTCGGATGAAAATGCCAAGATTGACCGTTCGAGCCAAGCTGATTGCTTCGTTCTCCCTCATCTTGATTGTTCCCGTGCTCACTCTTGGTTTGCTCTCTTATCAGAGTGCCAAGGATCGGCTGGAGGAACAACTGTTGATGACGGCCGCCGAGAACGTTCGCTTGGTGGACGAGCTGTTGGACCGTACACTGGAGGCGCAATCCCGCGATTTGGAGCTGATCGCTTCCGAGATCGGGAAAGAAGAACTGACGGAGCAGATGAGAAGCTCTGCCCGTAAAAAGCTGCAAACCTTCCACAAACTGCATCCGGACATTGGCGAGGTCTACATCGGCGAGGAAAATGGCAAGATGCTGACGGCGACAGACGCCAAGCTGTCTGCCGATTACGATCCGCGCAAACGCCCCTGGTACCAGGCGGCAATGGCCGAGCCTGACAAGACGATCATTACGGACCCGTACATTGATGCAATTACAGGGAATGTAGTTGTAGGTTTGGCCAAAGCTTTGTCTGACCGTTCGGGCGTGCTTGGAATCGACATTCAGTTGACCGCGCTCAACGAAACCGTGAAACAAGCGAAAATCGGCAGCAAAGGATACATGTCTATTTTCGATGCAAACCGCAAGCTGCTCATCCATCCGACCGGAACGCCAGGCGCTGACGCGACACAGCCGTGGGTGGAAGACCTTTACGCCCAAACCGAAGGGAAGTTTGGCTTTACGGATGAAGGAAATGACGCGAAGGCGACTTTTGTCACCAACGAGCAAACAGGCTGGAAACTGATGGGCGTCATGTACCGCACCGAAGCAGAGGTTGCGGCCAGCCCGATCTTTTACAGAACATTGCTGGTCGTCGCGATTACGATCGTCATTGGAGCGGGAATCGTGTACAGCATTTTGCGCTCGTTGCTGCGTCCGTTGCAACAGTTGACAGATGCGGCGGAAAAAATGAGCCAGGGCGACGTGACCCACCAGGTGGAAGTCAAAAGCGACGACGAGTTGGGCGTGCTGGCGAAAACATTCAACCATATGGCTGAATCGCTCCGTTCCTTGCTTTACTCCGTAAACGATTCTGTCCAGCAACTGGCGGCATCCGCAGAGGAACTCTCGGCAAGCGCAGACCAGACGAGCAAGGCGACCGAGCAGATTGCGACGACGATGCAGGACATGGCGACAGGCACAGAGCAGCAAGTATCGCATACGCAAAAGAGTACCGCAGCCGTCGAGCAAATGTCGCAGCGGATCAGCCAAATCGCCAACTACACGGCGGAAGTGTCCGACACGGCAAAGCAGACTGCAACCGTTGCGGCGGAAGGAAACCGCTCCGTCCAATCGGCAGTGCAGCAAATGACCGCCTCCAGCGAATCAATCCTGAGTCTGGCAAAAGTCGTGGACAATCTCGGAGTGCGCTCGCAAGAAATCGGCAAAATTGTCGATGTCATTACCGCCATTGCTAGCCAGACCAATTTGCTCGCGTTGAACGCAGCCATCGAAGCGGCGCGGGCGGGCGAGTCCGGCCGCGGATTTGCGGTAGTAGCAGACGAGGTGCGAAAGCTGGCCGAGCAGTCATCGGCGTCGGCCGAGCAGATCAGCCATTTGATTGCGGCGATCCAGCAGGAGACAGACAATGCCGTTGACGTCATGGAAAAGAGCAAGCGGGAAGTGACGGAAGGGATTGACAAAGTGTACGAGGCTGGGCGTTCGTTTGAGCAAATCCAGTCTGCGGTCGATGATGTGGCGCTGAAAATTGGCCGAGTCTCCCAGGCTTCGCAAGATATTTCCGAGCAGACCCAGTTGGTCGTCGAGCTAATCAACCATATTTCCGATGTGACCTTGAAAGCTTCGGACGGCACGCAGAGCGTATCCGCAGCAGCAGAGGAGCAGCTCGCTTCCATGGAAGAGATCGCGTCCTCCGCAATGTCACTGGAGCGATTGGCAGAAGATCTCCAGGAGCAGATCGGCAAATTCAAGATTTAAAAGCAAAAACCCGGTGCAGCAGACAGCCTTGTCTGTTTGGCAGCCGGGTTTTTTTGCGAAGTGCGATCAGTCGTAAATCGGCTTGGAAGCATGATCCCAGCCTCCGCTGTCGCCGCCGACCGGACCGCGTGATTCCAGCTCGCGAATCACTTTTACATGCAGCGAAGCGCCCTCTGCACTCAAATAAGGGGCGAGCTGCGAAAACGAATCGTGGTAGTGCAACAGCTCGTTGAGTTCCCACTGTGCCAGCGGGACCATGGTCAACTCGGACAAGTCGCGTCCTATGTACATCGCTTCGTTCCTCCTTTGTCTGTAGCCGCTCGGCTGGCTTTTGGCGTGTTTAGTATGGCTGTTTGCGGCATGGCTTTAGTCAGAGGAGATTTTTGCTCGCGGTAGCAAAAGCAGGAGTGGAGTTGTATAATGAAAAAGTGATTTTGACTTATTAGTACCTGCTGTTAATAGTTGGTGAGTAGGGGGCATTGCTTTTATGAATACGACAAAAAAAGTGGCATTGGTGACTGGCGGGACGCGCGGCATCGGCAAGGCGATTGCGCTGCAGTTGGCCGAACAGGGCTACGATCTGGTCTTGAACTATTTGCGCAACCGTTCCGCAGCGCGCGAAGCGGCTGCTGAGCTGGAAGCAAAAGGAGCGCGCGTGCACCTGGTCAAAGCAAACGTAGGTGACGTAGCGAAAATCAAGGAACTGTTCGCGGAGATCGACCAGGAATTTGGTCGTCTGGACGTGTTGATCAACAACGCGGCTTCCGGTGTTTTGCGCCCGTTGATGGAACTGGAAGAGAGCCATTGGGACTGGACGATGGAAATTAACAGCAAAGCGCTGTTGTTCTGTGCGCAAGAAGCGGCAAAACTAATGATTAAAGGCGGCAATGGCGGGAAGATCGTCAGCCTCTCCAGCCTTGGCTCCATCCGCGTGCTGGACAACTATACGGCGGTTGGCGTATCCAAAGCGGCTGTAGAAGCGATCACGCGCTACCTGGCTGTCGAGCTGGCACCGCACAATATCGTTGTCAATGCAGTTTCCGGCGGCGCTGTGGACACCGATGCGCTCAAGCACTTCCCGAATCGCGAAGAACTGCTCGGCAGCTCCGCGCAACGCACGCCGGCAGGGCGGATTGTAGAGCCGGAAGACCTGGCGAATGCCGTGATGTTTTTGGTTTCGGACAAGGCCTGGATGGTGCGCGGACAAACCTTGATTGTCGACGGCGGCATTTCCCTTTTGACCTAGTTTGTGCTTTTGCGGTGACCAGGAGTTGGCGACTTTGACGTCTCACTACACAAGACAAAGTTGTCCATGTGTTGTACAATAGAGGAAGAAGGTTACGAAGGAGGCAACGTATGCTGATTCGTCCGTTTCGGCTCGGTGACTATTCGGCTATCACAAGTATCTGGCAACAGACGGGTTTGGACCAATCGGACACGGAGTCGTTGAACGATTTGGCCCAACAGTTGGCATGGGACAGCGATTTGGTTATGGTTGCGGAAAAAGACGGCAGAGTTGTTGGGGTCGTGGTCGGCACGATCGACGGAGCGCGCGCCTATTTTTACCGGCTGGCTGTTCTCCCCGAGATGCAAGGTTCCGGCATTGGCCGCGAACTCGTGTCTGCCATCGAAAAGCGCTTCAAACAACGAGGCGTCAACAACGTCCTGATTATGGTCAATCAGGCGAATCCGGAAGTCCTTCCGTTTTACCTTTCGCTTGGCTACGAAGTACAAAAATTTGTTACGCTTTCCAAAAAGCTCTCTTCCTAAAGGAGGCTTGTCCCCATTCAAATAGAGAAGAGAAGAAAGGGGAGAGTCATGTCACCAACTCCGGGCTCCAATATCCGCATTGAAAGCTATAAACACGATCATTCGCTGCACCGCATATGGGACAAATCCACGCTGATTCACACCAGTGATGCGGTGGTGATTGGGGGAAACGATCGGGTCAAGGTGACAGAAGCAGACGGGCGGGAGTGGCGCACGCGTGAGCCGGCCATTTGTACTTTTGGTCGGGGCCAGTGGTTCAATACCATTGCTATGATTCGCGACGACGGCATCTACTATTACTGCAACATTGGTTCGCCCTTCAGCATGAAGGGTCAGCTTCTTAGCTACATAGACTATGATCTCGATGTAAAGGTGTTTCCCGACATGACGTATTCTATTCTCGATGAAGAGGAGTTTCTGTTGCACAGCAAACAGATGAACTACCCTCCGTTTGTCGTGGAAAAAGTACAGACAGCGCTGCGAGAAGTGCTGGACTGGGTAAGCGCGCGCCGCGGCCCTTTTCAGAACGGCTTTGTTCAACGCTGGTACGAGCGGTATCTTTTAGTGCGAGACGATGAGGAATAATCCCTTTCCCGTAAATCCGGGGGAGGGATTTCCTTGTACTGTCCTAAACTTGAAAAAGGCGAAGCACGATCACATACGTGCAAATTTGGCTGTGCCTGAACGAATCGGGCACAGCCAAGTTTCTATGTAAGGGAGGTATGCTGGTTGAGCATACGCCGCTATTTGGCATATGTCATGCCCTATTGGAAACAAATATTGGGGACCATATTCATAGGCATCATCAAATTTTCCATTCCGCTTGCTCTGCCGCTTCTCATCAAATACGTGATTGACGATCTGCTGCCAAGCCCGATTCCCCGCGAGGAAAAGCTGACGCAACTGTTCTGGCTGATGCTCGCCGCGTTTTTGGTGTTTACGGTGGTGCGTGCGCCTGTCGAGTACATTCGCCAATATTACGCGCAGTGGGTGTCCAGCAAAATTTTGTTTGACATTCGCAATCAGCTTTATGCCCATTTGCAGCGGCTCTCGATGCGCTACTACAACAACACGAAGACGGGCGAGGTCATTTCCCGGGTCATTAACGACGTGGAGTCCACGAAAAGCTTTGTGGAGACGGGCCTGATGAATTTGTGGCTCGATCTGATTACGATCGGCCTGACGCTGTTGATTATGTTTTCCATGGACGTCGAGCTGACGCTTGTCGCCATCGTCGTCTTTCCGTTGTACAGTTTTTCCGTCAAATACTTTTACAAAAAACTGCGCCAGTTGACGAGGGAGCGCTCTGCCGCGCTGGCCCGGCTGCAAGGATACTTGTACGAGCGCGTGAACGGCATGGCGCTGATCCGCAGCTTTGCGCTGGAGAGCCACGAGAGCAAAGGATTTGCCAAGGAAAACAACCAGTTTCTGGACAAGGCGCTGGAGCATACGCGCTGGAACGCGCGAACGTTTTCCGTCGTCAATACGGTCACCGATATCGCGCCGCTGTTCGTCATCGCCTACGCGGGCTACCAGGTGATCGGCGGCAGCATGAGCGTAGGGACGCTGGTGGCGTTTTACGCCTATTTGGAGCGTCTGTACACGCCGTTGCGGCGTCTGGTCAACTCCAGCACCGTTTTGACGCAAGCGATCGCCTCGATGGACCGGATGTTCGAGTTTCTCGACGAGTCCTACGACATCGTGGACAGTCCCCACGCGAGCGAGCTGCCTGTTGATCCTGCGACGGGGCGCATCCGGGGAGAAATTCGCTTTGAGCACGTTTCGTTCCGCTACCGGGAAGACGGGCCGCTCGTTTTGCAGGACGTGAACCTGACAATTAAACCAGGCGAGACCGTGGCGATCGTCGGGATGTCCGGCGGCGGAAAATCGTCTCTGATTAGCCTGTTGCCGCGTTTTTGGGATGTGACAGAAGGGCGGATTACGATAGATGGCATCGACATTCGCGAGCTGAAGCAGCAAAACTTGCGCCATCATATCGGCTTGGTGCAGCAGGATAATATTTTGTTTAGTGAATCTGCCAAAATCAATATCCTGATGGGGAATCCGGCGGCGGATCAGCAGGCTGTCGAGGAAGCGGCGCGCGCGGCCAACGCGCATGATTTTATCAGCGAGCTGCCCCAAGGCTACGACACCGAGCTGGGCGAGCGCGGCGTGAAGCTGTCCGGGGGTCAAAAGCAGCGAATTGCCATCGCGCGGGTTTTCTTGCGCAATCCGGGCATTCTCATTTTGGACGAGGCGACCTCTGCCCTTGATCTGGAGTCGGAGCACATGATTCAGGAGTCGCTGGCTCGCCTGACCAAAGGCCGGACGACGCTGATCGTGGCGCATCGCCTGTCTACGATCACGCATGCGGACAAGATCGTGGTCATGCGCGAGGGGCAAATTGTCGAGCAAGGCAAGCACGAGGAGCTGCTTGCGCAAAAAGGAGTGTACCATAGCCTGTGGAGCGTCCAGGATTTTGGAACAGCGTCTGAGACAGGCGCAAAGTGATTGATTGACCAGGGGGGAATGGAGGGAGTTAGATGGAGATATGGCGACGCAATTTATACGTGCTATGTGGATCGCTGTTTGTCGTCATGGTCGCTATGAGCATGATTATGCCGTTTTTGCCGCTCTACATTCAGCAAGACTTCGGAATTGACGATCCGCACCAGGTAACGGCGTGGGCGGGGATCATTTTTGGGGCCAACTTTTTGACCGCAGGGCTGGTGTCCCCGATCTGGGGCAATCTGGCTGACAAGCACGGGCGCAAGATCATGATTTTGCGCTCCGGCTACTTCATGTCGATCACGGTTGCGCTGACGGGCTTTGCCGGAAGCTTGTGGCAGCTTTTGGCGCTGCGGCTGATTAACGGGCTTGTGGGCGGCATCATTCCGGCCAGCACGGCGCTCGTAGCTTCGTCTGTGCCGAAAGAACGGATCGGCTGGGCGCAGGGGTTACTGCAATCGTTTATTACGGCAGGCACGATCATGGGGCCGCTGTTTGGCGGAGTGCTGGCGAATCAGATCGGCTTTCGCATGATTTTCGTGATTACAGGCAGCCTGCTTTTGCTCGCTACTTTGGTCATTACGTTTACGGTAAAAGAGACGTTTGTTCCACCAGAAAAAAAGGACCGCTCCAGCCTGAAGGAAGATTTTCAGATGATCTTTTCGTCCAAAGAGCTGCCGGCGCTCTTTTTTGTAACCGTGATGATCCAGTTTGCGCTGTTCAGCATCGTGCCTGTCTTGCCGATCTACATCTCGCAGTTGGTCAGCTCGGAAGGGGCGAAGGTAGCGCTGTGGGCGGGAATTGTCCAGGCGGCGATGGGGATTGCCAACGTGTTCGCTTCTCCGCAGTTGGGACGGCTGGGAGATCGGTTCGGCTCGCAAAAAGTGCTGTTGTTCGCCTTGCTCGCGGCGGCCTTCCTGTTCATTCCGCAAGGGCTGGTCTGGACGGTGTGGCAACTGGTGGTCCTGCGCTTTTTGCTCGGGCTGTCGCTCGGCGGCTTGCTGCCTTCTGTCAACGCGCTGCTGCGCCGCGCAACCCCTGCGCATATGGTCAGCCGCGTCTACGGCTACAACAACAGCTTCGTCAGCATCGGGAGCATGCTCGGGCCGATGATCGGCGGCTTTATGGCCGGGTACGTGAGCATCAACGGCGTGTTTTTCATGACGAGCGCCTTTTTGTTCATCAACGCGGGCTGGGTGTACTACAGCTTTTTCCGCAACAAATCTGTACAGTCTACAGAATCCGGAATAGAATAAGGCATATGTGACGAAACGAGGTGCACCTCCATTGTGATGAGAAGTCGGCAGGAATAATTGCATATTCCGTCAGGACGTCGGGAACGGTCCTGAACCGACAGGAGGTTGTGCATCGTGTGGCATAGACGATTCGTTTGCCTCTGGGCGGGTCAGACATTGGCCAATCTGGGGGATGTTTTTTACATTGTGGCGTTCATTTCGGTCATCTACGCGGCGTCCGGCTCGGTGATGTACACGGCGTTTGTGCCCGTAGTGATTTTGTCGGCGCAGTCTGTCAGCGGCTTGACCGCGCCGCTCTTTTTTCGCAGATGGACGCTTTCGCGCATGCTCGTCTTGTCGCAAGCGCTGAAAACGGCATTGCTGGCGGCAGCGGCTGTTTGCGTGGACAGGGAGACGGGGACGCAATGGCTCTGGCTGCTCTACAGTCTCGGGGCGATGATCGCCTTCATGGACGGCTGGGCAAACCCGGCGCGCAATGCGCTGGTGCCGCAGCTTGTGCTCCGCCAAGAGCTGATGCGAGCAAACGGCCTGCTCGCGACTTCCGATCAGACGGTTCATTTTGCCGGATGGGCGGCAGGGGGCTTGCTCGTGGCCTGGCTGGGAGCGAGCACCGTTCTCTGGGGCACAGTGGCCGCCTACGTCTTGGCAACGCTCGCCATGCTGGGAGTCAAGCCCAAGCTGGCTAATGCCGAAGGCGAAGCGGGCTTGCGTGTCTCTCCCCAGCAGCCGCAGGGAGATTGGCTTACGGGCTGGAAAACGATCCGCAATGTGCCGCTACTGCGGCAACTGGTGGCGCTGGATGTCGTCATGGGCATCGCGGGCGCAGTCTGGATCGCGGCGATTTTGTTGCCTTATGTCCTGGAAGTGCTGGGGCAGGGCGAAGAGTGGTGGGGATACATCAATGCGGGCTACCTGCTTGGCTCGATCATCGGCGGCACTTTGCTTTTGAAGTACGCCGGGCGGATGAACCGGCAGTTGCCGCGCTGGCTGGTGGCGGGAGTTAGCGGTTCCGCGCTCATGACCTTGCTGTTTGGCAGCACGCCTTACCCTTTGGCGGCTTTGCTGTTTTCCTTTGCGCTTGGTCCGTTTCTGGAGATTGCGCTGGTGAGCAAGCAGACGATTTTGCAGCAGGAGACAGAGCAAGCGGCATTGCCTTACGTCTTGTCTGCAAAAGGCACGCTCGACGCGCTTGTTTTCGGGCTGTCCTCGCTGGTGATGGGAGCTTTGGCCCAGTGGCTCGGCACGCGTGCCGTTTATTTGCTCTCTGGTCTGCTGCTGGCGGTGGCAGTTGGCTTGGCATGGCGGCTGTGGCAAAAGCGGCCCGCGCATGCAGGTGAGCAGGAGCAGGGGCAAACTTTTTAAAAGGCGATACCCTCTGGCGAAAGCTGGAGGGTTTTTTGCTACAATGATCGAACACACCAGCATTCGCCTGCGGGAAAAAAACATTCTCCCGATTCACGATCAGCGGCATGCGGAAGGCGGCTTTACGACGGTGGCAGACGACTACGACGAGGTCACGGAAGCGGTGCTCGCCCATGACTTTTTGATTTTCGCCACGCCGATTTACTGGTACGGCATGTCCGGCCATATGAAAAACTACGTCGATCGCTGGTCGCAAAGTTTGCGCGACGAACGCTATGCGTTCAAGGAATCGCTCGGACAAAAACAAGCCTACGTCATCGCGACGGGCGGCGACCAGCCGCGGCTGAAAGGGCTGCCGCTGATTCAGCAGTTCCAGTACGTCTTTTCCTTTGTCGAGATGCCATATGCGGGCTACATCATTGGCGAAGGCAACAAGCCGGGGGATGTGCTCGCAGACGCGCGGGCCGTGGCCGAGGCCCAACAACTCAACGCATGGCTGAAGGCCAGGCTGTAGCGGCTGGATGTTAGAAAACGTGGCTGCGCCAAGTCTTTGGCGTAGCCTTAGTGGATAAGAATCTTACAAATTCTTATCTGTACAAAAAAGACCGGAGCGACTCCGGTTTTTTCGTTTGCTTGGCTATTTGGTAAGGGAAGGGCCTTGCAGATGACGCAGAATCGCCATCAGATCCAGCTCGCCCAGCCCTTCCTCCAGCGCTTGACGATAGGTTGCCTGCGCCGATTCCGCCAGCGGCGTAGACACGCCAGCCTCGCGGGCCAGGCGCAGGTCTTTGGCCATATGCTTCAAGGCAAAAGCCGCAGGATAGTCGTCTGCGAGAATCGAGGCCGCTTTGCCGCGAATCAGCGGAGTGCCTACAGCGCTTTGCGAAATAATCTCCAGCATTTGCTCCGTCTCAATCCCGAGCGAGCGGGCGAACAGCAGCGTTTCCGAGACGCCCTGAACGGTGATGCCGAGCAGGAGATTGATCGCCAGCTTGGCAGAGGTGCCTGCGCCGTTTGGTCCCAGGTAAATGGCGGCCTTGCCGAGCTTGTCCAAGAGCGGCTTCGCTTCGTCGTAGTCCGCTTTTTCGCCGCCAACCATGATGACGAGCTGAGCTTCTTTAGCCGGACCGACACTGCCTGAGACCGGGGCGTCGAGAAAACGCAGCCCGGCTTTTTTCGCCTGCTCCGCCAGAAAACGGGACGTCTCCGGCGCAATCGTGCTCATGTCAATCGCCAGCTTGCCGGAACACGCGCGGACAGCACGCCGTCTGCTCCCGTGTAGATCGCTTTTACCGCCTCGTCGTCGCTGACCATCGTAAACAGTACGTCGCATTCCTCTACGAGCCGGGGCAGGGACGCCACCTGCTTCGCACCGAGGGCGACCAGCGGAGCCGCCTTGTCCGGGGTGCGGTTCCAGACGCTCACGTCATAGCCTGCCGCCAGCAGATTGCCCGCCATCGGTACGCCCATATTGCCCAAGCCAATCCAACCTACGATCATGTCTGATTACTCCTTTTCGTCGCTGTGTTCTCCGACCTGTTTTTGTACAAGCTCCTTCAGCGCGGCGTGCTTGGACGATGTCATGGCAAACAGCTCGTCAAAGCCGCCCGGCAAGGTTTTGTCGAGGACGCGCAGCCCTTCCTCGGTAATTCCGCCTTTGGTAGCGACGCGCTCGATCAGTTGGTCGAAGCCAAGCTGTTCGTTTTTCAAAAGCAAAGCCGTTCCCAGCATCGTCTCCACGAGGATGCTGCGGGCTGCCTCAATCCCCAGCTCCGGCGTTTTGCGAACAGCCGCCTGGGCGAAAGAATCGAGAATCCCCGCGATCAGTCCCGGCGCACTGCTGCTCAAAATCGTTGCCGTCTCGATTTCGGCATCGGTAACCACCTGCACCGTGCCGATGGCAGACAGCAGAGTAAGCAGATGCTCGCGCTGTTCGGCGCTCACTTTGCCGCTGTTTGTCAGCAGCGATACCCCGTGCAGCTCCGAGGAAGTGACGGTCGGAATCACTTTGCTGACTGGCCCGGCGTGGACGGTTTCCACATCCGCGATACTGACCCCGGCAGCGACCGAGACGATATGCTTGTCGGCAGCAACCGACAGCCCGCGTAAAACAGGCAAGACGTCAAGCGGCTTCGTGCAGAGGAAAATCAGCTCCGCCTGCTCGCATAGCGCTTGCGCAGTCGCCGCGACGGTCACGCCGTATTCCGCTTGCAGCTTGTCTGCCTTTGCTTGCGTCCGGTTGAAGACGAGCACGTTTTCCGGCTGGATCGCTTCGCTTTTGCAAAACGACTTCACAAGCATTTGCCCCATACTTCCTAATCCGATAATCCCGATGCGCATGTACAAAACCTCCCGTCCCATTGTAACGCAAGTCCACATAAAAAGGTACAGCCTCCCGCTGTGGAAGAGGCTGTACCTTGTGTCTGTCGTAGTAAACGTTTTTTTGTACCTGCGATTAGTCGTCGGAGCTTCTGAAGATCATGATGTACTTGGCAAGCTCGAGAACAGAGATCAGAGCGGCTGCCACGTAGGTCAGAGCGGCGGCGCCGAGCACCTTGCTCGCTCCGCGTTCTTCCTCGTTGCGGATGAAGCCCATTTTCAGCATCAGCTCTTTGGCACGGCTGCTCGCGTTAAACTCGACTGGCAGCGTGATGAGCTGGAAGGCAACAGCGCCGGAGAAGAAAATAATCCCGATCAATAGCAGACCCGTCATTTTGAAAAAGAAGCCAGCGAGCAGCAAGAGCGGCGCAACACCGGATACCAGGTTGACCACCGGGAAAATGCGGTGGCGCGCTACCAGCATCGGATACGATACTTTGTGCTGGATGGCATGGCCGACTTCGTGACAAGCAACGGACAACGATGCGATGGAGTTGCCGAAGTAGACAGGATCAGACAGGCGAACCACACGGGACATCGGATCGTAGTGGTCGGTCAGCGTGCCCGGAATATGTTCGACCGGAACGTTGGTCAAGCCGTTTGCATCGAGCATCCGCCGCGCCGCTTCCGCCCCGGTAAGGCCGGAGGAAGTAGGGACCTCCGCGTACTTGTTAAAGGTTCCCTTTACGCGGAATTGAGCCCAGAGCGACAGTCCGAATGCAATGAGAATCAGAAAATCCATCGGGTGAAAAAACATTGAGCACTCACTCCTCGTTTTTATCTACGAAATATGCACAATAGCAGTTCCTTACACATTTTGTCCCATATCCATGTATACGAATAAGTGTCATGGCAGTTTCACTATTTTTATTGTACAATCTCTGACCAATCTTGACAATATCATCGTCGACTTATATGTGCTGGACCAAACGGGCAAAAGCATAAAACAAGCAGACACATCCTCTGGCGGGAATGTGTCTGCCTGGCACGCCTAGCGATCGTGGTTTTGCGTTTTGTGATGCTCGGTCTTGCGCGGATTTTGGAAGCCGACGATTTCGAGCATCTTGCTGCTCGCTTTGGAATCCAGCGTCTTTTCCGGAGCTTGCGGGTACGTCTTTTCGCCTTTTGACACCTAGATCGCCTCCTCGCGATGATACTCTCGTGCAGTCGTTAGTATCTCCAAAAAGCAGGGGAGCGGGCTTGGCAATGCTTGTCTTGCCGTCAGGCGCACACATTTTTCGCCAAGCTACGCGTTCAACTGGGCGAAGGCGCGGTCGACAGCCGCAATCGTTTCCCGGATGTCGTCCTCCGTGTGAGCGGTGGTGATGAACCACGCCTCGTATTTGGAAGGCGCGAGGCAGATGCCTTCGTCCAAAAGGAGGCGGAAGAAGCGGGCGAACAGCTCGCCATCGGCTTTTTGCGCGGCATCGTAGTCGCGGACTGGCTCGTCCGTAAAGTAAACCGCCATAGCTCCTTTGACGCGGTTGAGCTGAATGGTGACGCCGTGCTTGCTCGCCGCGTCGCGAATGCCTTTTTCCAAAAGCGCACCGAGTCGCTCGAACTCATCGTACACGCCAGGCTGCTTCAGCACTTCCAGGCAAGCGATTCCGGCGCGGATGGAAGCGGGATTGCCCGCCATTGTCCCTGCCTGGTAGGCTGGACCGAGCGGCGCGACCTGCTCCATAATATCGCGGCGTCCGCCATACGCGCCAATCGGCAAGCCGCCGCCGATGATTTTTCCGAGCGCGGTCAGGTCAGGTGTTACACCCAGCAAGTTTTGCGCCCCGCCGTAGCAGAAGCGGAATGCGGTAATAACCTCGTCGTACACAACGAGCGCACCTGCCTCGTGCGCGATGCGGTTCACTTCCTCCAAAAAGCCTGGCTCCGGCGTGACGATACCGAAGTTGCCGACGATCGGCTCGACCAGCACGCACGCTGTTTCGCTACCCCACTTGCTCATCGCTTCGGCAAACGCGCCGATGTCGTTGAACGGAACGGTAATCACTTCGTTGGCGATGCTTTGCGGAATGCCGGCGCTGTCCGGGATGCCCAGCGTGGAAGGTCCAGAGCCTGCCGCGACGAGCACGAGATCGGAGTGCCCGTGGTAGCAGCCTGCGAATTTGATGATTTTCACGCGTCCGGTGTAGGCACGAGCCACGCGAATGCACGTCATGACGGATTCCGTACCGGAGTTGTTGAAGCGGATGCGCTCCATCGACGGGATCGCTTCGCGGATCATGTTGGCAAAAGTTACTTCCCACGGAGTCGGCGTCCCGTACAGCGTGCCGTTCGCCGCCGCTTCGCAGATCGCTTTGGTTACATGCGGATGGGCGTGGCCTGTAATGATCGGGCCATACGCCGCCAAATAGTCAATATATCGGTTGCCGTCCACGTCCCAGAAATACGCGCCCTGGGCACGCTCCATCGTCACGGGCGCTCCCCCGCCTACGGCCTTGAAAGAACGGGAAGGGCTGTTTACCCCACCGAGAATGACATCCATGGCTTGTTCGTGCAGCAGCGCGGATCGTTCACGTTTCATGCGTTTTTCCCTCTTTTCTTTTCGAAAAAGTCCTTCATTATCTTAACACAGCCAAAGACACCTGAATATGGATGGGGAGCTATAGCTGGAAAAAAGGAAAAATGATACAATTTTCAAGCAAATCACTACACATAAAAGGCGGTAGTTCACCATGAAACTTGAGTGCATCTCCATCAAAGGAAGCGGCAATACCAATGAGGACGCCTATGTGATTTCCCAGACCGGGCAGGTGTACGCGGTGATTGACGGCGTGTCGTCGCTGGTTCCGTACGAAAACCGGGCCGGGCAAAACGGAGGAGCGATTGCGGCAGAGTTGGTGAAAAGGCAGCTTGAGGCGATGCCCCACGATGCGGTTTTGCCCGATTACCTGGCGCGCGTAAACGAGCAATTGCGCGAGCAGATGCGCGAAGGCGGCGTCGATCTGGCGAAAAAAGAAGCGCTGTGGGGAGCGGCGTGCGCGGTCGTCCGCGTGAAAGACAACTGCCTCGAATACGCCCAGAGCGGAGACTGTATGATTTTTGCCGTCTACGAGGACGATGTGGTGCGGCCGCTGACCTACCCGCAAGTCCGCTTGCTGGAGCAACAGGCACTGGCAAGCTGGGAAGCAGGGATTCGCGAGGGGCTGTCCACCCGCGCCGAGTTGCGCGAGCGATGTATGGACATCCTGATTCATAACCGCTACCAGGCGAATGAACCAGGAGGCTACGGTGTTTTGAACGGCGATCCCGCCTGCGCGGATTTTGTGGAGTATGGACGGGTTAACCGGGCGGGGGTAAAAGCGCTGGTGCTGGCAACCGATGGACTTTTCATGCCGGCTGCTTTCGGCGGTGACGAGCCAGGCTGGGAGGAAACGGCGCTGCCGATCTTCCGCAAAGGATTGCAGCGCTATGCAGATGAACTGATTGCGCTGGAAAACAGCGACCCGGAATGCATTCGCTACCCCCGCTTCAAAAAGTCGGACGACAAGACAGGGATTGTCCTGTTTTTGCGCTGATAGTTTGCTACAGTTTGCCTTTTGCACATTTTCACATGCTCGTATACACTAACAGTTGTTATTTGAAGCAAGCCAAAAAGGACGGTTTTCCATGATCCAAGTGAAGCATTTGCAAAAGGAGTTCCGCATCCACCAGGCCAGATCCGGCCTCGGGGGTGCTTTTCGTGACTTGTTCAGCCGCGAGTACAAGACAGTCAAAGCGGTGAATGACCTTTCTTTCACCGTGGAAGAGGGCGAGATGTTCGCCCTGATCGGGGAAAACGGCGCCGGGAAATCGACGACCATCAAGATGCTGACGGGCATTTTGACCCCGAGCGACGGCGAGATCGTCATCAACGGCTACGTCCCGTTCAAACAGCGCGAGGAATACGTGCGCTCCATCGGCGTCGTCTTCGGGCAGCGCTCACAGCTTTGGTGGGATTTGTCCCCGTTGGAGTCGTTTCGCCTGCTAAAAAGCGTCTACAAGGTCGACGAGACAGAGGGCGAAAAGTGGCTCGCGCGCTTGATCGAGGAGCTGGAAATCAGCCCGTTCGTCAGCCAGCCGGTGCGCAAGCTGAGCCTCGGCCAGCGGATGCGCTGCGAGGTAGCGGCTTCCTTGATCCACAAGCCGCGGCTGTTGTTCCTCGACGAGCCGACAGTCGGGCTGGACGTGCTGGTGAAGCAAAAAATCCGCGAGTTTTTGCGCAATCTGAACGAGACGGAAAACATGACCATCCTGCTGACCACGCACGACGTTTCCGACATCGAGGCGCTCTGTAAACGGGTGCTGGTCATGGACAAAGGCAAGCTGATCTTCGACGGCCTGCTCAGCGACCTGAAGGAAAAGTGGGGCAATGGCACAGAGATTTCCTTCCAGATGAAAAAGCGCACCTCCGCAGCCGAACTGCGCCAGACACTCGGCGAAATGCCGTGCGAAGTCACGCAGGAAAACGACTTCACCCTGAGCGTCAAGGTGCCGCAAAGCCAGGAAATGCTGCCGTTCGTCCTGTCCACGGTTATGTCGTCGTTCGAGGTCAGCGACGTGAAAATTATGGAGACGAGCACAGAGGACATCGTCCGCAACATTTACCAGGTAGATACAGAGGTGCGGGACCATGCATAGGCTCTACATGGAACTGATCCGCATGCGGTTTTTGACCATGCTCGCCTACCGGGTGAACTACTACAGCGGCATCATCATTTACGCGATCAACATCGGGGCCTACTACTTTTTGTGGGGCGCCATCTACGGCGACCAGCAGCAGCTTGGCGGGCTATCGGTCGAGCAGATGACCTCCTACGTGGCGATCGCCTGGATGTCGCGCGCTTTTTACTTTAACAACATTGACACGGAGATCGCCCAGGACGTTCGCGAGGGCAAGGTCGCCATCGAAATGATCCGTCCCTACAACTACTTGTCGGTGAAAACGGCGCAGGCGTTCGGGGAAGGGATTTTCCGCTTTCTGTTTTTCGCGGGGCCGGGGATTTTTCTCATCAGCCTGATTATTCCCTTTCACTTCCCGGCGACCGCGACCGGCTGGGGGCTGTACCTGCTCAGTCTGATGTTCGCTTTTCTCATTAATACGCAGATTAACCTGCTGACGGGTCTGTTCACGTTTTTCCTGTTCCGCAACGACGGGATGATGCGGGCGAAGCGGGTCGTCGTCGATCTGATGTCCGGCCTCGTGCTGCCGATCAGCTTTTTTCCGGGCTGGGCGCAGACCGTCATGGGCTTTCTGCCGTTTCAGGCCGTCAACTACTATCCGAGTCTGATTTTCACCGGAGCGATTACCCCTGGACGGGCCTGGGAATTGATCGGCTTTCAGGCGATCTGGATGGTTGTCATTCTGGTCCCCATCCTGGTTTTGTGGCGTATGGCCCGAAATCGGCTGGTCGTGCAAGGAGGGTAGACGATGCAAAACGTGAAACATATTATCGGCATTTTTGCCGACTACCTGGGCCAGTATTTCAAAACGAGGCTTGCCTATCGGGCTGACTTTCTCGGGGAGCTTGTGTCCAACCTCGTTTCCGAGTTGATTAACCTCGTGTTCATCATCGTCGTGTTCACGCACGTCCCGATGATGAAAGACTGGACGCGGGACGAAATCATTTTCATTTACGGGTTCTTTTTGGTGCCGTATGCGCTGTTCTCGATGTTTTTCGGCTTTTGGGACTTCAACGAGCGCTACATTATCCGGGGCGAAATGGATCGCATCCTGACCAGGCCGATTCACAATCTGGCGCAGGTTTGTCTGGAATCGATTGCGCCGGACCGCATTTTCGGCATCATCACGGGCCTGATTATTATGGGCTATGCGGCGATCCAGCTCGACCTGTCGTTTTACTGGTACGACCCGCTGATCTTCATCGGGCTGGTCGTGAGCGGCGCTCTCATCTACGGCGGCGTGTACACAGCGATTGCGGCGGTCAGCTTTTTCTCCGATTCGCGGACGGGAATCGCCCCGATGATCTACAACATTCAGCAGTACGGCCGCTATCCGGTGGATGTGTACAACAAAGCGATCCGCTTCGTGCTGACCTATGTACTGCCGTTTGCCTTCGTCGGCGTCTACCCGGCTGCCTACTTTTTGCGCAAAGAAGTCTGGTACACCTACGCGGCGTTTACTCCGCTCGTGGCTGTCGTTTTCTTTGGCCTCGGCCTGTTTGTCTGGAACTGGGGAGTCAGCAAATATCGGGGAGCGGGTTCGTAGCAGTCGCGGCGTGATTCGATGCTGGAGGAGCCGAATGTATATTTTTATTTGCGGCTCGTTATGGTAACATTAGAGGTAACAAGCGAAAAAAAGACCGTCCGGCGGCAACCGGAGCGGTCTGTACAATGGAAGCTTCCCTCAAGGGGTTCGGCTCAAAATTTCTGGAAGAATAGACCGCTGGAGTTGGGACTCAAGGGCGGTCTATTTCTTTTTGGTCAAGGTAACTACCAACCCGATCAAAGCGACCAGGAGCATATCCTATTAAATCCATCGGAAAACAATAAAAAATTGTCGATTTAGCCGTTTCCTCTATTGTCAAATCAAAAAAGCGCAGTATAATATGCAATATACAACTACACAATTCCTTCGGGGCAGGGTGCAATTCCCGACCGGCGGTGATCGTGTCACGAGCACGTTAAGCCCGCGAGCCTCCCCAGCTTGTCAGCAAGCGACGGAGTGCAGGATCTGGTGAGATTCCAGAGCCGACAGTACAGTCTGGATGGGAGAAGGATGACGACAGTACGTTTTCTGCACGTGCTTGTTTGCCTGTGCAAACGGGAAAAGCTGCAAAAGGGGCATGCAAAATCAGCACCTTTTGTTTCGCGAACCTGTTTCCTGCACATGCTTTGTCATACGCCTGTAATCTGCCCTGAGAATCTTTCTCAGGGTATTTTTGCGTTTCCGCAGGCAAATCGTATGAGTAGCAACACGTGTGGCACGACCACTGTTGCCATTCCTCAAAGAAGGAGAACAAAGAGGAGATGGTACACATGAAAGAAACAGCCTTGCATTCTTCGCGCAGAGCAACCCAGCGGATCGTGACGATTCCGATGCTGGCCGCCGTTGCCTTTATCCTGCAATTTTTGGAGGTTCCCGTTCCGCTGATGCCGAGCTTTCTGAAGCTTGATTTCAGCACGCTGCCAGCGTTGATCGGCGGGCTTATGTACGGTCCGGTGGCCGGAATCATCATCGAAGTTTTGAAAAATACATTGCACTTTCTGTTTAAAAATGCAGACGGACTCTTGATCGGCGAGATTGCCAATGTGATTGCCGGCGCCAGCTTCATTTTGCCGGCTATCCTGCTGCAACGCAGCGGCCAGGGCAAAAAAGGTTTTCTGACAGGGCTTGCGCTCGGGACATTGATGATGACGGTCGTCATGGCTGTCGCCAACGCATACGTCCTGCTCCCGGCTTACGCTGTGCTCTACCATATGCCGATGGCAGAACTGCTTGCGATGTTCAATGCGACGAGCGTCTGGTCCCTCGTCTTGGTCGGCATTGTGCCGTTCAACATTTTCAAAGGCGTCGTGCTCGCCTTGGTCGCCTATCCTGTTTACGCCAAGCTGGGCGCTCGCCTGGCCCTGCGTACCACAAATTGACATCGGCCTTTCGACTTGCTAAGATATGTTCTTAAACGAACCGTTTTTGTGAAAAGGCTATGAAAGGACCCGCAGCTATTTCCCTTGTTCCAGAGAGTCGGCCCTAGTCTGGAAGGCTGATACGAGGCATACCTGCACCCCATCCTGAAGCCGCCAGCGACGAGCTGGTCCGGTCGCCCCGCCGTTATCGGGTTGGAAAAGAGGACTGTGGCACAAGCCATGGTCAATCAGGGTGGTACCGCGGAAGTCAATCCTCCGTCCCTTTTGGGATGGGGGATTTTTTGCATTTCATGCGAAGAAAAAAGGAGCGTAGAAGGATGAAAGAGGACAAAGCGTTTGTAAAAGAAATTACACCGCAGTCGGAAGATTTTTCGCGCTGGTACATTGATGCGATCAAAAAGGCGGACTTGATGGACTACACCCCGGTGCGCGGCTGCATCGTCTTCAAGCCCGACGGCTTCGAGCTGTGGGAGCGGATTCAGGAGGCGATGGACAAACGGTTCAAGGAAACCGGACATCGCAATGCCTACTTCCCGATGCTGATTCCCGAGTCGTTTTTCCAAAAAGAAAAAGAGCACATCGAGGGCTTCAACCCAGAACTGCCATGGGTGACCGAAGCGGGCGGCGAACAGTTGGAGGAAAAGCTCGCCCTGCGCCCGACCTCGGAGACGATCATCGGCCACATGTACAGCCAGTGGATTCAGAGCTACCGCGACTTGCCGATCCTGATTAACCAGTGGGCCAACGTGTTCCGCTGGGAAAAGCGCACGATGCCGTTTTTGCGCACATCGGAATTTCTCTGGCAGGAAGGCCACACCGCCCATGCGACAGAAGAAGAGGCGCGCCAGGAAACGATGCAGATGCTCGAAATTTATCGCGAAGTAGTCGAGCAGGAGCTGGCGATTCCGGTATGGAAAGGGCAAAAGACGCCGAGCGAGCGCTTCGCGGGTGCGGTTGACACGTACTCGATCGAAGCGATGATGAAGGACGGAAAAGCCGTGCAGGCAGGTACCTCGCACTATTTGGGCGACAAGTTTGCGCGCGGCTTCGAGATCAAGTTTTTGGACCGCGACAATCAGTTCAAGTACGTGCATACGACCTCGTGGGGCAGCTCGACGCGGCTCATCGGCTCGATGATCATGGTGCACGGCGACGACCGCGGCCTGGCGCTGCCGCCACGGATGGCGCCTACGCAAGTCATCATGATTCCGGTAGGTCCGATGAAGCTGCGGGAAAAAGTGATGGAGGCGTTCGATCCGCTTTTCGACGAGATCAAAGCGGCAGGGGTTCGCGTGCGTGCCGACTTGCGTGAAGAGACGCCGGGCTGGAAGTTCAACGAATGGGAAATGCGCGGGGTGCCGCTGCGCCTGGAGCTTGGGCCGCGCGATGTGGAAAACGGTCAGGCGATCCTGGCCCGCCGCGATACGGGCGAAAAAGTGACCGTGCCGCTGGCGGGAATTGCCCAGACGATTGCGAAGCTGCTCGAAGACATCCAGCAAAACATGTTCCAAAAAGCGCTGGCCTTCCGGGAAGCTAATTCTCATCTCGACGTCGACACGATGGAGCAGTTGGCTGCGCACATCGCCAACTGCGAAAGCGAGAACCGCCCAAGCGGCTGGGTGCTGGCCGGCTGGTGCGGAGACGACGCTTGCGAAGCCAAGGTCAAGGAAGAAACCAAATTTACCTCCCGCAACATTCCGTTCGATCCGCCTGCCCAAAAAGCAGCCTGCATTTGCTGCGGCAAAGAGGCGAAGCATACGGTCTGGTTCGGGCGGGCGTACTAGGCGGTTCTGGTAACGCATACGCTTGAACCGAAAACAAGGGAGTGCCCCTCGCGTGAAAAAGAGGGCACTCCCTTTTTGCCTGTGCGAAAAACTTAGCGGCCGAGCACCCAGTCGGCAAAAACCTGTGCGTCGGAAAAGCGGTAGTCCGGCTCCGGATCGAAGCTTCCGGCCTTTTGCGTGACGGGCAGCCAATCGACCCCGACCGTCGTAAGCCCTGCCGCACGCCCGGCCACGATGTCGGCATCGCTGTCGCCTACAAAAATCGTCTCCCCGGCCGTTGAGCCAAGCTCTTTCAGCGCAGTAAAAATGCCTTCCGGGTGCGGCTTTGGCTGGCTCACGTCATCGCCTGTAATCACGACGGAAAAATACGTTTCCAGTCCCCACTCGCGCAAGGAAATATCTGCGCTTCTCCGTCCTTTTCCCGTGACGATTCCCATCTGGACTCCAGCCGCGTGCAACTGCTCCAGCATGCGGGCGATTTCCCCGGGGTTTTGCACCCGGGCATGCTCGCTCGTGTAGATGGCAAAAAAATGATCCAGTGCCGCGGCATGCTCGTGTGCGGGCAGCCTGTTTTGCAAAATGCCTGTCTCCGTCGGCCCGAACAGCGCGACGATTTGCTCGTCTGTGTAATGCTCCTGCAAAAAGCGCTGAAAAGTCGAGCGAAAAGCCGTGAAGATGAGCGGGAGCGTATCGGCGACGGTTCCGTCAAAATCAAACAGAATGGTGCGCATCATCCACCCTCCTTTTGGGCTGAAAAACAAAGAAAAACCATCTTTCTTGATGGTTTTCCTGGTGTGGTTCTCTGCTTTTTACAGAGGCTTGTCCTGATCGTCTGCATCCTCAAACGGTTCTTCCGAATCGTCAGTCGGGTCAGCAGGCGTCAACGGGAACAGAACGTCGAAAAACTTGAATTTGCGGCGTCCCGGCTCGTTTTTAAAGCCTTTGTACTTCTGCAAAAGATCGCTGATGTCGTCGACCAGTTGGTTGCGTTCTTCCTGGCTCAAATAAAATTCAGTCAGGTTAAAAGCAAACGTGTTCTGGTATTCCTTGCGAACATCCTGATCGCTTGCCACGAAGCGGTTGAGTGTCCTCATGAGATCCTTTTCTGTCGTGCGAAACGGAGTGAACATGACGTCACTCAATTGCTGTGCGTTTTCCTCAATCATAAGCTGAAGCTTAACCTGAATCACCTTGGCGACTGGCTCGTAATATTTCTCAACGATGGAACCTTTGACGCGGGTATCCACCTGTTCGAGCAAACCAACACGCACGAGCTCCTTCACGTGGTAGTGAAGACGTGCAGCATTTTCGCCTAGTTCCGTAGCGATTTGTTTGGCCGTACGCGGCTCCAAATCCTCGAAGAGTTCTAAAATCTTAACCCGTTCTGCTATGGCAAGGGATTTAAGCGCTTCTGGATCGGTTACTTCAAAAAACTCTTTCATGCCAATTCTCACCATCCAACTGACTAGGCCATTTTTTTATTTTTCTTAATTAATTCTATCGTTTTCTAATTGAAAGCGCAACGTATATGCGGATGAAGTGCCTGTAAGCTTGTGGTAAAATGAGACAAGTGATTTTTACGGAGGGATGAGCATGATCGCAAGCGGACAAGCCGCGCCGTTATTTACATTGCAGGCCAATCAGGATCAGACGATTTCACTTTCCCAATTCCGCGGGAAAAATGTTGTGCTTTATTTTTATCCGAAGGACATGACGCCAGGCTGCACGACAGAGGCGTGTGATTTCCGGGACTACCATCCGCAGTTCGCTGAGCTGAATACAGTCGTACTCGGGATCAGCCCGGATTCAGTCAAATCGCACGACAAGTTTATTGCCAAGCACGAGCTGCCGTTTCCGCTGTTGGCAGACCCGGAGCACGAGGTGGCAGAAGCGTACGGAGTGTGGGTGCTGAAAAAAATGTACGGCCGCGAGTACATGGGGATCGAGCGGACGACCTTTGTGATCGACAAGGAAGGAAACATCGCAAAGGTCTGGCCAAAAGTAAAGGTGAAAGGGCACGTACAGGAAGTGCTTCAATTCATCAAGGAAGAGCTGCAAGGCTGACAGGCAGAGTTGATACATAGAGGAGGAGCATTTCATGAGTGTGTCTACAGAGTATGTGGTTCAATCCTTTTGCCAATTGGCGAACATCCCGAGTCCGTCCGGCAACACAGCCAAAGTCATGGCGTGGGTAGCGCAGGAGCTGGAACAGCTCGGCGTCGAGTACAAGCGGACGAACAAAGGCGCGATTGTAGCGACTGTGCCGGGAGCGCGTGACGACAAGGCGCGCCTGCTGACAGCGCACGTCGATACGCTTGGCGCGATGGTCAAGGAAATCAAAAGCAACGGCCGTTTGAAGCTGACTTTGATCGGCGGCTTTGAGTTCAATGCAATTGAAGGGGAGCATTGCACGGTGGAAACCGCGAGCGGCCGCCTCGTCACCGGAACGATTTTGTCCTCGAAGGCTTCCGTCCACGTGTACGGCCGCGATGCAGGCAAGGCGGAAAGAACAGACGTCAACATGGAAGTGCGCCTGGACGAAAAAGTGACAAACAGGGAGCAGGTGCAGGAGCTGGGCGTTTCCGTCGGGGATTTTGTCTCCTTCGACCCGCGCGTGACCGTCACCGACAGCGGCTTCATCAAGTCCCGGCACATTGATGACAAGGCGAGCGTCGCCATTTTGCTCGGCGTGCTGAAGGAGCTTCGCGAATCCGGGCAGCAACTGCCATACACCACGCACTTTTTTATCAGCAACAACGAAGAGATCGGCTATGGCGGCAATTCCAGCATTCCGGCAAACGTCGTGGAGTATTTGGCGGTGGATATGGGCGCGATCGGCGACGGCCAGACGACAGACGAATACTGCGTCTCCATTTGCGCGAAGGATTCCTCCGGGCCGTACCACTACGGTTTGCGCAGCCATTTGACCCGACTGGCCAAAGAAAACGGCTTGAACTACGCGGTAGACATTTACTCGTATTACAACTCAGACGCGAGCGCGGCGTTGCGGTCAGGGTACGACATCGTCCACGGGCTGATCGGCCCTGGCGTGGACGCCTCCCACTCCCATGAGCGCACGCACAAAGAAGCGCTGGAAAATACGGCGAAGCTCATCATGGCTTACCTGGCTTCCGAGGAAATGCAAGCATAGGAGGACGGCATGAGCAATATGTATCAATGGGCCGATTACTACGATTTGACGCAGCGCGGCGTTGCGGGCGACGTCGATTTTTACCTGGAAGAAGCGAAGCAGGCTGGCGGCAAAGTGCTCGATCTTGCTTGCGGCACCGGGAGAATCGCGATTCCGGTCGCCCAGGCCGGGATCGAGGTGACGGGCATTGACTTGTCACAGGAGATGCTGGCGCGCGCGCAGGAAAAGGCACAAGAGCAAGGCGTGACCACAGGGCTTACGCTGCTTCAGGGAGACATGCGCAGCTTCGATCTTGGCGAGACTTTTTCACTCATCATGATCCCGTTCCGCTCGTTTTTGCACCTGTTGCACATTCAGGAGCAGATGAAGGCGCTCGGCTGTATTCGCAAGCATCTGGCACCTGGCGGAAAGCTTGCGATGAACGTGTTTGTGCCCAAAATCAATCATTTTTACGAAGAAAATGAAAAGATGTCGCTGCGCGGAACGTATCCACTGCCGTCCGGGGGAGAAGTGTTGATGTGGGATTACACCCGCTACGACCACTTCCAGCAACTGTGCGAAGTGACCCGCATGTACGAGCGCACAGATGCGCGCGGCACTGTGGTTGAACGAGTGAATGGACGCTTTGTGCTGCGCTATATTTTTCCGACCGAGCTTCACCACCTTTTGCGCCTGAACGGGCTGAAGGTGACCAGGCGGTACGGCAACTTTGCCAAAGCGCCTTTTGATGCGAGCAGCACGGAATTGATTGTCGTTTGCGAGTCGGTGTAGCACCTTTCCAGACTTTCCAGACAAAGAAAAAAGGCGGGGGATACGGATGAAGATTTACACGAAATCAGGGGATAAAGGCGAGACTTCACTGGTGGCGGGCGTGCGCGTGCCGAAGTTCGCGGATCGCGTCGAGGCATACGGCACGTGCGACGAGGCCAACTCGCAAATCGGGCTGGCCCTGTCCCTGTTGCCCGCAACGGAGGCGTGGCAGGAGTTGCAGGATGTGTTTCACATCATTCAAACCAAGCTGTTCCATGTAGGCGCGGAGCTTGCCACACCGGAAGGGAAAAAAGTAGGTTGGCCGATCGGCGAAGAGGATGTGACGTTTCTGGAGGAGCAAATCGACAAGCTGGACGCAGGGCTGCCGATGCTCACCAACTTCATTTTGCCGGGCGGCCATCCCGCTGCCGCTGCCTTCCATATTGCCCGCACGGTTGTCAGACGCGCCGAGCGCAAAGCCGTCCATGTGGCGCAGCAAGAGCAGGTAAATCCGGCAGTCGTCAAATATCTCAACCGATTGTCCGACTATCTTTTCGTCGTCGCCCGTCACGTAAACAAAGAGACAGGCTCCGTGGAAAAAACGCTGCATGAATAAGCAAAAAGGGGTTGTCCCATAAGTCGACTGTACGACTTGGAGACGCCCCTTTTTTTGTGTGAAAACATCTGGCTGTTGGCTGGATTCATGCGTTTGGTTGGGGACAGGCCCCTTTTGCTTGAGCCAATACTATCTATCGGAGGTAAGTAGAGATTCCTGGGCGAAACGCGATTTTTTCAGTAGGAAAAGTGTCGTACAGCCGCTGGCCGTCGCGGCAGGCATTGCCTTCGAGCAGCATGGTCAGTTGCGTGTTGGTGATCGGAAAAAACGAGAAGCCTTCCAGCATGTTGACGACAGGCTTCATGAAGGCGAGCGGGATGTGCACTTTGCGAACCCGCTTTTTGCCGATTGCCTCGCCGATGGCATCGAGTATTTCTCCGTAGGAGATCGGATCAGGCCCGCCCGTTTCATAGATTTGATTCGTCGCAGCGGGCAGGCTCAATGCCTGGACAAACACATCCGCTACCGTTTTCCGCGCTACGGGCTGCAAAGGATAGGAGCCGTCGCCGATAACAGGAGTGACAGGCATGCGCACCAGATCCGCGAGCATGTTGACGAACTCGTCGCCCGGACCGAAGATGACCGATGGCTGAAAAATGACGTACGGGATTCCGCTTGCGATCACGAGCTGCTCGGCTTCGTACTTTGTGCGGTGGTAGGCGCTTGTCGCGTTTGCTCTGGAACCGAGGGCGCTCATGTGGACGAAGCGCTTTACGCCCGCTTGCTTCGCTGCCTCCACGACGTTTTTCGTGCCCTCGACGTGAATTTTGGGAAACGTAATCCCTTTGCCCGGCTGCTCGCGAATGATTCCGACCAGGTGAATGACCGCCTCGCAGCCTGCCATGGCGCTTTTCAGCGATTCGACGTCCAATATGTCTCCTGCTGCCAGAGAGACGCTTCCCGGCCCGGCCTGCCCGTGGTGCAGCTTGTCTTTTGAGCCTGGCCGCGTCAAGCAAACGGCATCGTGACCTTCGGCAATCAGCCGCTCCAACACGCCTTTGCCGACAAATCCGGTAGCTCCCGTCAGGAAAACCTTCATGCGTATCGCCCCCCGTTAAATCTTTCCAAGCCCATTTTACATCAGCACAGCGGCATCGTGCTATTGCTTGCGACGATTGCCGAGCCGATCAAGATCGGTATAATGTAGGAAAAAGGGGGATATATTTATGGCACAACGCAAAGTACCCGTCGCAGACATTTTGGATACGCTTCAGCAAATGTACCCGGATGCCCACTGCGAATTGAACTATACAACCCCGTTTGAGCTGTTGATCGCGACCATTCTTTCGGCACAGTGCACGGATAAGCGGGTGAACGAGATTACCGAGCCGATGTTTAAAGAGCTGAACCGGCCGGAGCACTACCTGCATCTCACCCAGGAAGAAATGGAAGAGCATATAAAAGGGCTGGGCTTGTATAAAAATAAGAGCAAAAACATTTTGGAGGCCTGTAGAATCTTGTTTGAAAAGTACAACGGGGAGGTGCCGCAAACGCATGCCGAGCTGGAAGCGTTGCCGGGCGTAGGGAGGAAGACGGCCAATGTCGTTCTCTCCAATGCGTTTGGCGTCCCGGCTATTGCGGTCGATACTCACGTGTTCCGCGTGGCGAACCGCCTCGGTCTTGCCAAAAGCGACAACGTAGACGAAGTGGAGCGCCAACTGATGAAGCGCATCCCGCGCGAAAAGTGGTCGGATGCCCACCATTGGCTGATCTGGCACGGCAGAAGAATCTGTGCGGCGCGCAATCCGAAGTGCGATCAATGTCCGCTGCAATCCATGTGCAAGTACGCTCTGACGGAGGCCAAAAAAGCGGAGAAAAAAGCGCCTGCGAAGCAAGCTGGCAAACAAGCCGCCAAGCCGAAAGCGAAGCCCAGAGCGAAAAAGGAGCCGAGCATTTCTTGAGGGAAGCTCGATTTCCAGTTCTTTCTCCTCAATTCCGCGTAATGGATATTGACAGTTTTCGCCGAATAGACGTACACTTATTTAAAGTAATTCTAATCAATGACAAACAGGATTGACTGATCTTTTGTCTTGCGAAAGACTGTGGGGTGTGACAATTATGACACAGCGTGTGGAAAAAGCTGTAGAAATCCTCAAAAACACCGGGGTTCGGATGACACCTCAGCGCCATGCCATTTTAACGTACCTGCTGGAGACGATGACTCACCCGACGGCTGACGAAATATACAAAGCTCTCGAAGGTAAATTCCCGAACATGAGCGTCGCAACGATTTACAATAACCTGCGGGTTTTTAAAGATGCGGGCCTGGTGATTGAGCTTACCTACGGGGACGCGTCCAGTCGCTTCGATGCCAATGTGGAGGAAGATCATTACCACGCGATCTGTTCCAATTGCGGGGCGATCCGGGACTTCCATTTCCCGTATTTGCGGGAGGCGGAAGAAGCTGCCGCAAAAGACATCGGGTTTAAAGTTACCGGACATCGTATGGAAGTATATGGCATCTGCGAGTCCTGTCAAAAGAGCGCCCACTAAAATGAAGCTGTACGGACGAACACCTTTTGTCTCAACGAAAGCTTAGCAAGTTGAGATAGAAGGTGTTTTTCTGTTGAAAGGTGTAACGTTTTGACTGTTCAAACGTCTTTTTTTGGGGGAGAGCGGGGCTTGTCTCTCGTTTTTTCCAGTAGACAAAAGGTTGTGAATCGTTTGAAGCCACGTTATGATCGAATTGACAGACGAATGACGAATGCATACAATCTGGTCCGCGTGCGGGCTTATTTGGCTGGGAGGAGGAACAGGCCATGAACATGCAGCTTGGAATGGCACCTCGCCCCAGGCGTAGACGGAGAAGGGCAATGCGCAGGCTTTTTGCGCTGATGCTTTTCTTGCTTGCCATTTTTGGCGGCATTTACTGGTTTTTCGTGCTTCGCGCTTCGACCGAGCACGTCCAGCCGTACGACGGCGACAAAGCGGTCATCGTCTACGAAGGACAGCGGGCGGATGCTTCGTATTTGCTGGAGGCGGAGCAAATCTTGCTGCCTTTTGACTTTATCAAGGAAAAGATTGATCCGGCGATCTTTTGGGATGAGCCTACCAAGTCGGTGATCGTGACGACGAAGGACAAAGTGCTCAGGATGGAGAGTGGCGAAGTAGTCGCCCATCTGAACAAGCAGCCGGTCAATTTGCAGGTGCCGGTCAAGGAAGTGGGCGGGACTCGCTACGTGCCGCTTGATCCATTGGAAAAGCTGTATCCTTTTGCTTTTGAGCACAAAGTGGATACAGGCGTCCTCACGGTGGAGCAGGAAGGGTACGAAATCGGGCAGGCAAAAGTCGTCAGCGACGAGGAAAAACAACCCGTTCGCGTTGGCGCTTCGCACCGCACTCCGATCGTTGCCGAGCTATCTGCCGGAGAACTGGTCGATGTGCTCGGCCAGCAGGAAGGCTACTACCGCGTGTTGACCGCTTCCGGAATCGCGGGCTTTCTCCCGGAGAAAAGCCTGGAGATGGCGAGCAAGCGGAAGGTCGCCTTGCAGCACGCCACTTCTTCCGAGGGGCAAGCTGCGTGGAAGCCGAATGGCGAAAAGGTAAACATGGTCTGGGAGCATGTTGTCAATAAAAATCCGAACGTCGCCCAAATCGGGGCGTTGCCTGGCGTCAATGTCGTCTCGCCCACCTGGTTTGAGCTGAAGGATGCAGAAGGGACGCTTTTGAACAGGGCTGACCCGGCGTATGTGAAATGGGCGCACAAGCGCGGCTATCAGGTGTGGGGGCTGGTCACGAACGGCTTCAATCCGGACTGGACCCAAGCGGTGCTCGGCAGCTACGACAAACGAGACAAGCTGATCGCCCAGCTCATTCACTACGCGCACCTGTACGATCTGGACGGCATCAACATCGACTTTGAAAATGTGTACTACGAAGACAAGGAGCGGCTCGTCCAGTTTGTTCGCGAGCTGACGCCGTATTTGCACCAGCAAGGGCTGACCGTTTCCATTGATGTCACCATCAAGTCCAATGCGAAGACGTGGTCGATGTTTTTGGATCGCAAGGCATTGGCCCAGGTGGTCGACTACATGGCTGTCATGACATACGATGAGCATTGGGCGGCGAGTCCAAAAGCAGGCTCGGTCGCTTCGCTGCCTTGGGTGGAAGCAGGCTTGCAAGGCGTGCTCGAGGAAGTGCCAAACGAAAAGCTGCTGCTGGGCGTTCCTTTTTACACGAGACTGTGGACGGAAGCCAAGCAGGCTGACGGCACAATCAAGGTAAGCTCCAAAGCGCTGTCCATGCCAAGGGCGCAAGAATGGGTGCAGGAGCGAAAGCTTACGCCTGTTCTCGACGAAGCATCCGGCCAACAATACGTGGAATATCGCGATCCGAAAGACGGGAATGTCTACAAGATGTGGCTGGAGGATGTCTCTTCCATGAAAAAGCGGATCGAGCTGGTCAAAAAGTACGATCTGGCCGGAGTCGCTTCGTGGCGGCGCGGATTTGAAGAGCCGGAGATTTGGCCGGCCATCGAAGAAGGCTTGAAAAGCGCCATAACGGCTCAGTAAAAAAAGAAGCCACCTGCTGCCCGTAAGACGGGATTGTGCAGGTGGCTTATTGTGTATCGCAAGGTCGAGGCACCAATCATGTCTGGTTTTGCTGAGGCTGTCCGTCTTCCAAGCGCAATGGCTGTCCGCAAAACATACAGGCATCTTCTTTTCCAAGCATCTTCGTTACTTTTTGGCACGAAGGACATTCCACCTGGGGAGCAGAGGTAGAAACCATGCCGGAAATCATGAACAACACAGTGCTGCCCATCGTCAAAATAAAGCCGATGATTAAAAGCAGCGTCATGAAGATGTGAGAGCCTTTTAACAGGTTGCCAAGGAAAGGTATAAAGTCCAGATATCCCCCGAAAAAAGCGTACCCTGTATACATCAGCAAAATGCCGATCACCATGCTCCAGTTGCCCCATGTGCGCATGCGTTTGATTTTGCTCAGGCGTTCAGTTTTTTTCATCATCATTCCTCCTACATTACAGTATAGCATACAAAGGTTTTGTCTGTTGACAAGCAGGAAACGAACAAATCGTGTAGAATCCATAAGTTCAACCCAGGGCAGGGAGGAACACGGTATGGCTATGAAGCGAGAGGAGAGTCAGCAAACGTATCTGAAAAAGCTACAACAGCGCCCGGACGTACAAGCTGTGCTGGTTTTGCCTGTTTCGGATTTGCTGGTCCCGTTTCGTGATGGAGCCTTTTATTTTGTAGTGGTCAACCAGCCGCAAGCTGAGGGGAAAATCCGCCGCCTGCATCTTCAGGGACGAGTGGTCATGGAGCAGCAGATCAGTACATGGCAGCTTGAAAAGGGAGCCGTCTGTGGCCTGGATGAGCGCCTTGCCTCGATGCTTGGCAAAGCCGAGATTTTGTGGGACAAGGACGGCTATATGAAGCAAATGAAGCTCCGGCTGAGCCGTCTGCCGGCAGCGCTGCAAAAGAAGTTTATTTGTAGGGAGTATTCCCAACTTCTCCGGTTTTTCCACGAGACAAAAGAGTTTTTGCAGCAAGGAATGATTTTGGATGCGCATCATTCGCTCATTCAATCGCTGCATTCGTGGGCGAGGCTGATTGTGTACGAGGCTGGCGAACACCCGCAGGCTGCTTTGTGGTCCCAGGTGAAGCAGATGGATTCTTCGGTGTTCAAGTTGTACGAGGAGCTGTCGGTTAACGGAGAAGCGCTTGAGAAGCGGATTGAGCTGCTCGTGCTCGCCATCGAGTTTTGGATCACCTCCAAAATTAAGGAGTCCGTCACGTTCTTAATGGAAGTCATGGAAGCAAAGGCAGGACCTTGGCGGCTGGAGGAGCTGATGAATCATCCGGCGATTGTAGATGCGCAAATCGAAGTTCCCCTTCTTATAGAGAAAATGATTCAAAGGCTGCTAATCCAGGAGGTCGTCTTCACGGAGGGCGCAAACGGCGACAAGGAAGTCGGATTAATATTGCTCAGGTAAAACTTTTTAAATCCTATTGACTTCCGTCTTGGGGACATGCTATATTAACAAACGTCGCTGCTGCACGAACGAAATACTGGCAGCGAAAAAAATGAAAAAAACACTTGAATTATTGAGTGGATATGTGGTAAATTAAAAAAGTCGCCTCTGGGCGATAACGAAAATGCTCTTTGAAAACTGAACAGCGAAAGCGTTGATGAGTCTATCATTAAAAGATTTGCCAGCTTTGGACCAGTAACAAACTTTATTGGAGAGTTTGATCCTGGCTCAGGACGAACGCTGGCGGCGTGCCTAATACATGCAAGTC
>NZ_JBYSWV010000050.1:0-32009 GCF_058781555.1 Brevibacillus sp. FW306-2-1A-C05A | reverse complement strand
ATGAATACAAACTTTCGGATATCCTCTAGCGCAAAAAAGGACAGTCAGGGCGTTTTTCCCTGACTGTTTTTCTTATTAGCGCATTTGCACTTTGACTTGCGCCTGTTGGTCAGGCAAGGCAATGACGAGCGTCGGATACGAGATCGCTTGCGTTTTCAGAGCACCAGGTGCTGGCGGCTGAACGCGAACGTGGACGGTGAAGCCGTGCGGGCCTGTCCGCTTGACCTGATCCGCTACAAGTCGGTACCCTCCCGTTGGCCGTTGTCCTGCGCTGATGACGACATACGCCTTGCCGTTCGCGCGCACGACCGTATGACCGCCATTTTTTCGCACGGTTTTCAATGCTTCCGTTACAGCAGGCGGGTACGGAGCGGCTACAGCTTCATACTCGGCTGCGAAAGGCGCAACCTCTTTTACTGCGGGCGCAGATGCGGTAGGATGGGATAGGGAAACCGATTGGGCACCTGTGACACAAAGCGAAGCTGCGAGCAACAAACTAGGGAATATATTCATCATCATTCTCCTTCCAATTGGTAAAAGTAATCGTGATGAGATCATGAAAACTGAGGTGACAGGAGTGCGTGTGAACGATTCGCTGGAATACCTGTCCGAAGCAACGAGACAAGCGATTCTAAACGAACAGACGAGGCGTTTTCGCCTTGACCAGGAACAGCAGGACTTGTCGTCCAGACTGTTGGATAGCGCGTTTATCAGCCGTGTCTGGCAAGAGGCTGATGAACTGGAAAGAACCGTCATCAAGCTGTTTCTTACCAAAGCGCCACGCGGCTTTTTCAGCAAACGGGCCTGGGAACGGGAAACGGCAAAAGAGCACAGACACTTGTCCATCGGTCTGACGAGGCTTCGACGACTGGGACTGATTTTGACTGTACGCAAAATGTGGAGTGAGATCGGTTATGTGATGCCGCAAGAAATTCGTGAGCAGCTGACCATGCAGTTGTTGCCACAATTGACTTCGGCCTATGTTTCTTTGTCAAAAACGCTCCCTTATTATATATCAGCCGGCAGAGGGATACATCTGGATCTTTTTGGGCTTCTGCTGTTCGTCCGCGATCAGCAAGTGCCTGTGACGCAAAAAGGGAGCATTCACCGCAGGGCAATGCAAAAAATGCTTCCGCTCCTGTCCATTGCGGACGAGCACGTACAAGGCATCGCCCTCGCTCCGCTGGACAAAGAGCAGAGAGATGGCCTGGCGCTCACGATTGTCCTCGATCTGGCTTTCCGGCTGGGGCTAGTGATGCGCAAAGAGAAACAGCTTGTCCCAGACGCATACCAAATCCGCCAGTGGCTCAACCATTCTTCTCCCGAGCGATTTGAACAGCTGTATCAGCTGGTTGCGGATCAGCTGCTGCCGCATGGCGATTGGTGGGATGCTTTTGCCCAGATGATGAGGCATGTTCCGCTTGATCAGTGGTGTTGTGTCGACGCGCAATTGCGCATGCTAGAGACAGCGGGTTTTGTCTTGCCAGAGGAGGCCGAAAAAGCGATTGTGGAGCAATGGCTGCACATTTTGCTCGGCATGGGCTGGATTCAGCTCGGAGCCGATGACGAGGAGCGCCTTTTCTGGCGGTGGAACAGTTTGCCGCATTTGACGGCCGAAGAAGGCTGGTTTGTCGATCCGACCGGAGCACTGACGATTCCGCCGCTCGTGCCGCTACGTGACGTGTGGGAGATCAGCGCATTTTGTCAGCTGACGTTTGAAGGCCAGTTGATCAGGGGCGAATTGCAAGCGGGAAAGCTCCAGTCGTATCTTGCTTCGGGGGGAACTAAGGAGCAGGTGATTGAAAAGCTGCGGAGCGGTTGTGCCCATCCATTGCCGGATAGCCTGGTCGAAGTGATCGGGCATTGGGCGAAGGCGGCTACGCAAATCCAGCTGGAGCCGTTTTACCGCGTCCGTACCGCACATGGCGGATTTGTGGAGGAATGGCGGCAAATTCCTGACTTTCAGCCGTTTTTGCAGCACGTTTTGTCTCCGGCGGAATTTTTCATCCCGCTCTCGCAAAAAAGGCAGCTGATCGACCTGCTCAAGCATTATGGCTACGAGCCGCATGTCGTCATGCAAACAGACGCTGCCGATGGGGAAGAAGACACGTCACCGGATGTGGCTGCGAGGGGGCTGCTTCTGATCGAACGGCCCTGGGATGGATACGCGATCGAAAATACGTTTCCTGCCCAAGATGAAGCCATGCCGCAGCTGGCGACATTGCCGAAAATGTGGACGCAGCATTTCCAGTCGTATCATCCGCAATCGCTGCGGGATTTGCTCAAGCGGGCGGCCGAGCTGCAACTGGAAGTAGAAATCCAGTTGACTGATCAGGAGCGGCTGCATGGACTGCCTGTGGAAGTCAAACTGGACATGGGCTATTGGGTCGTCTCCATCAGCGGTCCGCACGGCAAGCGCTCCTACAGGCTTGATGATCTGGGCCGAGTGCGCATTGTCGTGCCTGATTATCTGTACTAAGGGTGTAGATCGTGGTACAATCAGAAGGGACTAAAAGCTTTACGCCTTTAGTGTGAAAGGAGGTCTCGCCCTATGGAAGCAGTAGAGACTGTGGATATGGCCCAGTTGATTATGGAGTCGCATGAACTGTCCACCATGATCAATCAATCGCGCGAGGTCGTGCAATATTTGGAGGCCAAGCGTTGGATGGAGGCAGACGAAGAAGTACAGCGCCTTCTGGAGTTGTTTGAAAAGAAGAAGGAGCAGTATGAAGATGTACAACGGTTCGGGAAGTACCATCCCGATTACAACCATATATCAAAAGAAGTGCGCGAGCTGAAGCGGACGATTGAGCTTCGCGATTCCGTGCAGGCTTTCAAGCGGGCTGAGGACGCGCTGGATGAGTTGTTGTATCAGGTGAGCAGAACGATTGCCCACTCGGTATCTGACACCATCAAGGTGCCGAGCAACAATCCGTTTCTGGAAGCGCAGGGCAGTGGCTGCGGGACCGGGGGAAGCTGCGGTTGCAGCACGAAAAAGCTTTCCTGACAGGCAGTCACGCTTCGGCCTGTGGCGAGGACTTTTCACGCAACAGAAAACAGTCCTCGCACAGGTTGCCGCAGCAAAACTGCTTTTCGCTGGGCACCAGAAAGCGAAAACGGTAGACGTGCTGGTCGTCGCCTGAGCGCACATAAATGCACTCGGGCTTTAATTTGGTATGGGTGGTCAGTCGCTCCCCCGTTTCCATCAGCCGTTCAGTCAGGCGAGAAGCGGGGAGTGTGCTGCTTACATAAAAGAAGCGTTGGCCCGCATGCGTGCGCCAGCCGCTTTTTGTCACGATGCCTTCCTGGTGAAGCGCTTCCTCGAAGCTTCGATAAAAGCTAGTCAGCATAATGACCACAAATCCTTTCTGTATCGGGCGTTTACAGGTGATTATACCATGAAGGGAAAGGAGACCAACGGTTACATGAGAGAACGACGTCTTGGTGTTGCCGTGTGGGTAAAAAACACACGAGCGGCCAAAAATTTACGCAAATTTGGCACCATTCATTACATCTCCAAACGGCTGAACTACGTCTCCATGTACGTAGATGCGAATCTGCTGGACGAAACGATCCGCATCATGGAGAAACTGCATTTCGTGACCAAAATCGAGCGGTCCCATCGTCACGAGATTCCGGTGGAGTACAACAATGCAAGGCCGGACAAAGCGAAGGAATACGATTACAAACAGGAAAAAAACCAGGTGATGGCGCTGGCCGAGACAATGACGGCAGAAGAGGGAAGTCCAGCGACGGTCGGTTCGACATAAGTTGTTCACAAGCTGCCAGTTTTCGGCAGCTTTTTTCCTTTTGCCAAGGCAGTGTACATGGTATGCTAGATAAATAGGCAGACTCCAGGAGTAACGCTGATGAATGCGCTTTCAATACGCGTACATAGATCATGAGAGGAAAGGTGGGGGCGTACATACATGATTCATCTAGACATTAACTGCGACATGGCCGAATGCTTCAGCCGAGGACGACAATCAGAGGATTTGGGAATTATGAAATGGATCACCTCCGTCAACATTGCTTGCGGTTTGCACGCAGGTGATCCGCATCTCATATGCAGAACGATCGAGGCAGCGATCAAGCACGATGTAAAAATCGGAGCGCACCCTGGATACCCGGACATACAAGGCTTTGGACGACGCTCCATGAACCTGTCTGTGAACGAAGTATATGAGCTTGTTTTGTACCAGGTAGCGGCTTTGTCCGGCATGACACGCGCTTTGGGGGGAGAACTGCACCATGTCAAGCTGCACGGAGCGCTTTACAACGAAGCAGCAGAGCGTCCCGAGCTTGCCGAGGCGGTCGTCCAGGCGATTGCCGACATCGACGAGGAGCTGATCCTGTACGCGTTGTCCGGCAGCAAGCTGGTGGAAGCAGGGCTGGAGCATGGACTGCAAGTAGCCGAGGAAGTTTTCGCGGAACGGGCGTACATGCCGAATGGCCGTCTGGCTCCGCGCGAGTTGGAAGGCAGCGTGCTCATCAGCAAGGAAGAGCGGATGGAGCAGACGCGCCAGCTCGTGCTCAAGCAAAAAGTAACGACGGTCAATGGCGAGGTCATCGAGCTTGCAGCCGATACGCTTTGCGTCCATCATGAGAGTCACGACGTGCTGCAATTTTTGGTGGAAGTGCATAAATGGGCAAAGCAGAACGATGTGAAAATCGAGCCGATCACTGCCCGGTAAAAGTCATACTGGCAGCCATCCCGTAATAAAAGAAAGCCATACAGCAACGCCAACTCCTGCGATTCAGGAAGACGACGTTGCTGTATGGCTTTTTTGCGCGCTTGCTTCCACGATTCTCCCGTTTTCCATCAAAAGGATCGTATCTCCGAGCTTTTCCGCTTCGTCCCGGTCGTGGGTGACGAGCAGAAACGGAATGCCCCACATTTCGTGAAGCCGGAGCAATTCGTCCTGACATTGCTTGCGCGTGGCTGTATCCAGCGCGGAAAGCGGTTCATCCAGCAGCAAGATGTCCGGCTCCGTAGCGAGTGCCCGCACAAGCGCGACACGCTGCTTTTGCCCACCCGAAAGCTGGTGCGGGTACTTGTCCAGAAGATGATCGATTCCGACTGTCGTCAAAAGCGGTTCCAGATGCAGTTCGTGCCCTTTTCGCAGACCGTAGCGAATGTTTTGGGAAACGGTCATGTGCGGGAACAAGGCGTAATCCTGAAACAAGTAGCCAACGTTGCGCTTCTGCACGGCGAGCGGTTTTTGCCCCGCGCTGTAAAACGTGCGGCCGTTCAAGGAAATGTGCCCTCCATCGGGATGGACAAGCCCGGCTATGCTGTTCAAAATAGTCGTCTTGCCCGAACCGGATGGGCCGAAGAGGACGACAATCTCCTGTTCGGTTGAAAAGGAGACATCCAACACAAAATCTGGCAAGCGCTTCTGAATGTCTACTTCCAGCATGATGCTCTCCCTCCTGCCTTACTTTTGATTGGCGTACCTGCGCACGTTGCGTCGGCTCCACCAGTTGAGCCATAGAGTGGTGCCCATGCCGAGCGATACGATGATGACGACCCAAAACAGCGCTTTTTCCATTTGTCCGGCTTCCACGGCAAAATAGATGGCGACCGGAATCGTGTCCGTTTTTCCCGGGATGTAGCCTGCGAGCATCAGCGTGGCCCCAAATTCCCCCAAGCCGCGGGCAAACGACAGCACAAGTCCTGCCAAAAGCCCTGGCCAAGCCAGCGGGAAAGCGACGGTCCAAAAAACGCGCCACTCGGATGCGCCCATCGTGCGTGCGGCATTTTCCAGGCGTTGGTCGACTCCGGTAAAAGCTGCGGCGGCGCTCTGGTACATCAGCGGAAACGAGACGACGATCGAGGCGATCACCGCTCCCGACAGCGTAAAGACGACCTGGATACCGAACCATTGCTCAAGCAGTTGGCCCAAAAATCCGTTTTTTCCGAACAGCAACAGCAGACCGAAGCCGACAACAGTAGGGGGCAAGACGAGCGGGAGCAGGAAAAAAGACTCCAGCACGTTTTTGCCCCAAAACTCTTTTTGCGTCATCCAGC
Source organism: Brevibacillus sp. FW306-2-1A-C05A (assembly GCF_058781555.1). Classification (NCBI taxonomy): domain Bacteria; kingdom Bacillati; phylum Bacillota; class Bacilli; order Caryophanales; family Paenibacillaceae; genus Brevibacillus; species Brevibacillus sp. FW306-2-1A-C05A. Next base: position 25,978 of record NZ_JBYSWV010000050.1, on the reverse strand, counting down.
GCGCGCCAAGCATGCCAAGCACAAAAACAAAGGAGGTGGATAGCGCAGCCACTTTTAACGACAGCATCAAAGGTGTCAGATTCGTTTCCATATCGCTAACCCACCTTTTTTCTGCGAGAACGTCTCGACGTTTTTCATGAAATAGAATGTGACCGCTTGTGTGAATCACAAACGGTCATAAACTTTTGCTGCTTATTGGAATCCGTACTTCTGTAAGATCGCTTTTCCTTTGTCACTTGTCAAGTAGGCGAGGAAAGCTTTTGCTGCATCTGTATGTTTGGAAGCGCTGATGACCGCACCTGGATAGACGATTGGCTTGTGCCATTCCGGCTTCGCTGTAGCGAGTACCTTCACGTCTTTGGAGATCGCGGCGTCGCTGGAATAGACGATTCCGACTTCCGCATTTTTCGATTCCACGAAGGTCAGTACCTGACGAACGTCACTGCCGAATACCATGCGGCCGTTCAACGACTCCCACATTTTCAGCGTGTCCAGCGTTTCTTTGGCGTAACGTCCCGCTGGAACCGACTCAGGCTCACCGACAGCGATGTGCTTGATGTCTGGATTGTTCAGTTCTTCAAAAGAAGTAATCGCGATCGAGCTGTCTTTTCCCGCGATCAGGACGAGCGAGTTTTTCGTAAAGTCTTGGCGCGTGTCTTTGACAATCAGTTGTTTTTCGTCCAGTCCGTCCATGTCTTTTTTGCTGGCGGACAGGAAGACGTCGGAAGGAGCGCCTTGGGCAATTTGTGTCGCCAGTTTGCCAGAGCTGCCGAAGTTGAAAGTAAGGGTTGTTCCCGGATTTTCTGCTTCAAAGCCCGTTTTCAGTTCGTTCAGGGCATCTGTCAAGCTTGCCGCTGCGGAAATCATCAGCTCTGCCTGTGGAGCCTGTTGTTGTTGGCTGTTCTCTGTTTTGGCAGGCTCATTTGCCTGCGGAGCTGTTTGGGAAGTCGAACACGCGCCGAGCATCAGGGTAAATGCTGCGCATAAAGCGAGCCATTGCTTTTTCATCAAAACTAACCTCCAATGTGATGTTTCGTTATATTTAATTATAACTGGATATAAATAGATTATAGTTCCTATATGTGAATAATCAATTGCGATTTTACGAGAATTGAAAGAAAATGAAAGGAAAGAACCGAGCGGAGGCATGACATGAGCCATGAAAAGTCGTACACAACAGAAGAAATTGCCAAGCTTTTGCGCATCTCCAAACTGACCGTTTACGATCTGATTAAAAAAGGAGAACTGCCGGCTTATCGGGTCGGGAGACAGATGCGCGTGGACGAAAGCGACCTGGAGGCGTACAAAACGCGCGCCAAAGGGGGATACCGTGCGGCTGCGCAGCCGGTGGCGTACACGTTACCTGTGCCGGGGCAAGCGCAGCAGGCGCCGGGACAAGCCCAGCCGACAACCGGACGCAATGTCATCATCAGCGGTCAGGATGTCAGCCTCGACTTGCTTTCCAGCCATCTGGAAAAAAGCGATGCAGCGCTTCGTCCGCTGCGCTCCTACCAAGGCTCGCTGAACAGTCTGGTCGCCATGTATACAGGCAAAGCCGATATCGTCAGCACCCATTTGTTTGATGGCGAGACGATGGATTACAACGTTCCTTACGTCCGCCGTCTTTTATCCGGCCATCGCTTTGTCGTCGTTAACATGTTGGCTCGTTGGGCCGGCTTTTATGTGCAGCCTGGCAATCCGAAACAGCTTTTGTCCTGGACCGATCTGACCAAGTCCGGGGTGCGGATGGTCAACCGGGAAAAAGGATCGGGGGCACGCACGCTGATCGAGGAGCAGTTTCGGCTGGCGTCCATCACAGGGCGGGACGTGAATGGCTACGAGCGGGAGGAGAACAGCCATCTGGCTGTAGCGGGAGTGGTCGCACGCAAGGAAGCGGATGTGGGAGTGGGCATTGAAAAAGCGGCTCGCATGGTCGGCGTTGAGTTTGTTCCGCTGATCAAGGAACGATACGATCTCGTCATTCTCAAAACGGAGGAAAACGGGGCGCTGCTGAAAACGGTCATGGATATTCTCCACTCCGCTGCCTTTTCCAAGGAGCTTGAGGCAGTTGGCGGCTACGACCTGTCCCAAACGGGAAAAATCATGTACGAGACGTGGTAGCACACGGAGCCGTTCACCCTTGCTGTTGCGAGGGCGGACGGCTTTTTCTCGACAGAATCTCCTGAATTTCTACTCACCCTGCCCTTTATTTGCTACAATGGAACAAAACGGTACGACTGTTTTGTCGACCCGCAAGCGGTCTATCCTATCCATTACGATAAAAAACGCACGCTTGCAGCCGAGCGATTTTTGGGGGCTGTCATGAAGACTTTGCAAAAAACAAGCTTATTAGTATGCATCACCATTCTCGTCATGTTTGGCTCCATCGGGATCATCAGCTACTGGCCGCAGATCTCGGGCTTTTTTCAAACGAGCCAGGCGACCGTGGCAGAGCAGCCGGGGGTCGATCCGTTTTCCTACGATCCGCCGTTGCCTTCCCTTGTGAAAGACTTGCATCCCGTGTATAACATTCAAGCCGAGTTGCATACGTCGGAAGCGAAAATTACCGGAAAAATGACGGTCGAATTTGACAATCCGCAGACGGCAGACCTGCGTCTGTACGTCTACGATTATTTGTGGAACAAAATGACGGTCAAGTCGATCCGCTACAAAGACAAGCCGCTTGCCTTTGAACGCGGCCTGTCCACGGTCAAGCTGGCAAACCCGCTGGGAGCGGAAATGCGCGGGACGCTCGCGATCGAGTTTGAAAATCCGGTGCCGCGCAGAGGGACGCGCTTTGGCGTCAAGGACGACATCTGGACGCTGACGACGTGGTATCCGATGCTGGGCGCGCAAAACCAGCAAGGAAAATGGTACGATCCGCCGCAACGGGTAGATTTTGGCGATCCGTTCGTCTACCATTACGCCGACTACGACGTCTCCTTCGTCTCCCCGAAAGGCTACAACTGGGTCAGCTCGTGGGGCCGGGGCAGTACAAAGGCAGTCGAGGGCAGCAAGCAGCTAATCCGCTACGAGGGCAAAAAGCTGCTCAATTTCGCCTTGGTCGGCAGCCCGCTGTATCATGTGGAGACGATCCAGATGGGGCCGAACCTGTCTGTCGATATTGCGTCCGTGGACAAAGGCAACATCCAGCGTATCAAGACGATTGCGGAGTCGGTGTTTCCTACGTACAACGACTGGTACGGACCGCTTCCGTATCCGCACGTCGCGATTGCCGAGACGAGCACGGGCACGACGTATGCGATGGAGTACGCCAATCTCGCCATTTTCAAGCGCGACATGTACCAGCGCAATCTGATCGACCACTGGCTGCCGCATGAAATCGCCCATTTGTGGTGGTACAACAGCGTGGCGACGCTGGAAGCGTCTCACGGCTGGCTGGACGAAGGGCTTGTGGAGCTGAGCGTGTACCATTACTTGCAAAACCGGTACGGAGCGCAGTCGGCCTCCACGCTGCTCGATGAGTACAATCGCGACGCCCGCCGCTTGCAGGAGCGCTACCCCAACGGCAGCCTGGACAAGCCGTTGCAAAAGTTCGCGACCGAAGAAGAGTTCCATTGGACGTGGTATTCGAAAGGGGCGCTGCTGTTTGACCATTTGCGCAAGCAGATTGGCGATGACGCGTACAAACGTTTTCTGCACCGCGTGCAGCAAAACTACCACGGCAGCATGATCGGGGCCGAGCATCTCGACCAGGCGCTGGGGCAAACGCTGCAAGGCGAAGCGAAATACTTCGTGTACGCGACGAAAAAGCCGAATCGCGAAGGCCTGGGCGCTGTGCAACTGGAGCCGTACATCACGACGATCATCAACAACATGAGCTTTTATCCGTCCATTCCGGCCAGGGCGACAGGCGGCACGGTGTATTTGCCGCTGCGCGAGCTGGGGGAAAAAATGGGGCTTGCCATAAGCTGGGATCAGGAAAAGCAGATGATTCGCGTAAGAGGCAATGGCCGAGAAGTGTTCGTCAAGGAGCGGGAACGCTTCGCCATCCGCGATGGGCAAAAGCTCGACCTCGGTCATCCGCTGACGGAAATCAAGGAGCGCACGATGGTGCCGCTGTCGTTTTTCGCTGACGTATTCGAATGGGATACGGACTACAATCCAGCCGAGAAAACCGTAAAAATTCAAACGCGAAAAGCGAGTGGAAAGGTGGCGGAAACAAAATGAAAAACTTGATTCTGGTCGGCTTTATGGGAACCGGAAAGACGACGGTCGGCGTCGCGCTGGCCGATTCTTTGGGAATCGCGCACCATGACCTGGATGCCGCGATCATCGAAAAGGAAGGCTGCTCCATCCCGGAGCTGTTCGCCCGGCACGGGGAGACGTATTTTCGCGATGCGGAGTCCCGCCTGCTGTCACAGCTTCTGGACGATGGTCCGCAAGTTTTGACGACAGGCGGAGGGGCTGTCCTGCGCAAGCAAAATGTCGAGGTCATGCTGGCAAAAGGAACCGTGATCGCGCTTTATGCCAGCGAAGAAGAATTAATCAGGCGGCTGGAAAACGATACTTCGCGCCCGCTGCTTTCCGGCGGGGTGGCAGAACGTGTGAAAACATTGATGGCGGAACGCGCGGGGGCGTACGATTTTGCCCCGATCCAGGTGGATACGACCGGAAAAAGCCTGGAGGCGATCGTGGACGAAATTAAGGCGCAGGTGGTTGAAAGCGCAAAAGACGGGAAACAATAAAAAAGGACAGCGCTATTGCCGGAAAAAAGACGGCGTGTATCTGCGAGTACGAAGGAGGTCACGTGCGATGTCCTTTCAAGAGTATTTGAAGTACCTGACGAAATTGTTTGTCCAGTACATGGATACGCCAAAAGATGAACGGCGTCAGCGAAAGGCTCCGCGTGAGCCTTGGTCGGCACGCTGGTTCGGGGCGATCCCTATGTCGATCCGGCTGTTGTGGCGCAAATAATCCTACCTTGGTAAGCGGACGGAGGGTGCGGTGCGTATGGCGAGAGTAGCGGTAGAAAAGTCCCTTTCCCAGATTCGCAAAATGCTGTGCGATAACGGCTATGATGTCGTCGATTTGGGAAACTGGCAACAGGTGGTCGACGCGATCGTGATTACGGGTCAGGATATAAACGTCTTGGGCGATCAGAACAAGACGATTACAGGTGCGTCGGTAATCAATGCAGAGGGAATGACGGCCGATGAAGTTTTTCATGCCGTACACGAACGCCTTTCCCCAACCGATCATCATTGATCGAAAATAGCCAAAGGCTGCGCCTTCGCTAGAACAAGCGCGCAGCCCAATCAAAAAACAAGCTCTCCGCCAGCGACTGGCAGGGAGCTTGTTTTTTTGCCAAAAGCGACGGATCAGCTCTGCGGCTGTCCCGCTACGTAAAATTTTCCGACCTTGTCAGCGTAAGCGTAGGGGACAAAGCGCAGCCCTTCATCCCATACTCCCACGTAAGCGTTTTGATCGTTCCACAAATGAAGCGAGCCGACGACGAACGGGGCGAGCACCTGAGAGTGGTACAGCGGAACGGTCAGCGTCACGGGTGCATCGCTTTGCTGCTGCCACAACTGCGGCCATGAAATTGCGCTGTCCCCGTACAACTGGCTGACCCAGCCGATCTGGTCGAACGGATCTTTTTGCGCCCCTTGCAGGATGCGCGTCTCTGTTAGCCGCTGCCCGGTCTGTACCAGATTTTGCGCAGCCAGGCTGCGAAAGACTGGCTCGTTTGCGGCGAAGGAAGCGGGGTACGCTTCGCCTGTTTTGGCGTTCACCAGTTGCGGCGACGACTGGCGGGCGATCAGCCAGTGGGAAGCGAATCCGTCGTAGACAGGCTCTGCGGCAATTTCCCGCGGGGCAAAGGCATCGTCGAACAAAATGTATTCCCCGACCCCGTATTCCAACAGCACGAATTTTTCCTGGGCAGGCGCTTCGACGGCCTCTCCCACGACCAGGTACCCTACCTGTCTGTCTGCTTTTTTGATGCTGACCAGCCACTGATGTTGATTCGGGCCGAGCGTCTGCACTTCTGTATCGGCTTTTTGCCACTCCTTGAATTGCGGATCGCGGTTGGCGAGTTCGTTCATCCACGTCTGGATTTGGGCGTGAAACTCTTTGTCCCAGCTCTCCTCTGCGTGGACAGGCCAGGCGAGCAACGCAAAAGACAAGAGCACCCCGAGAAGGGGGAGGAATCGTCTGGTCACAAACATGCACCACCTTTTGTACAGGCTAAGCTTATTCCTATTGTAACCAGCTATGACAAAAAGATTTGTTGCAACTTGTCAGTTCCGCAGCACTTCTTCTCGCTGATCTTTTACATGATTCGCCCGGATGCGGGGAGATGGCGCACCGTTTTTGCCGGATGCGCTTTAATGACAGGCGGAGCAGAGTGCAAGTAAAACAGTCCGCCGTTAATAAAATGAACCTCGATGCGCGGCTCGTACTGCCAGCGCAGCTCGTCCATCCGCCGCTGTTTTTCTTCTTCCGGCGTGCTTTTTTTCCATTCCTCCTGGTTGATTTCCTCGCGCGGCGTCACCTGGACGCCATTGGCACGTAGAAAGTCGAGGATTCGCCCACCGGAAGAGCGGTATTCGTCAAGCGTCTGCGCAGCTTCGACAACAGCCTCCCTGGCGGGGACGGCGTCGCGCGCAGGCAGCGGGATCGAGGCTTTTTGCTCCGGGGACTCTACCGCTTCCGCCTCGGCTGCTTCTGTCTCGCTCTGTTCGGCAGGCGGCTCTCGTCGGGCCAGCTCTTGGTAGTAGGCGGCGAGGATGTCCAGCTCCTCCGTCAGTCGCGCCCGCGCCTCTACGGCCCACTCCTGGTCTTCCTGCGCGATGACCGCATCGACCTCCTGCCGGGCCAGCTCCAGCGCGTCTTCCACAGACAGCTTCCGGTCGAGCGTGTAAAAATAGTCCGGGATCGCGGGCGCAAGCGTCAACTGAAACAAAAACGAGGAAAAGTCGTGCACGAGGCGCGGCTGATGCAGGTTGATCCCGAGATAGAGCATGATGTCGCGCCGTTTGTCGCAGATGAGCGATACTTTCAGGTTGAGCCCGAGCCAGGGAACGAGCGGCGTGGAGCGACGCTTGCCGGTGCTTGGCAAGGAAGCGGTATTTTGCTCGTACATGCATAAAAAGCGCCCGTGCTTTTTCGCCGAGGCAAAAATTTGCTGCATGCGCGCAGCGCCCAGATGCAGATGCTCGGCCCGCAGCCCGTCCGGCATCCGGTCCGGGTGAAACGCAAAGGTGAGCACGAGCGGCTGGTAGGCCAGGTTCATTTTGTCGACCCAGCTCCAGTAAAACGGGCGGTTGCCGATATCCTTGTCGACCTCGACCGGAAGCTTGACCGTCAAGTAATCCGGGTGGGCTTCGACGATGTGCGCGGAAAAAGTCGCGAGGTAGCGCTCTACAAATTGCCTGACCTGGTTGGCTTGCATCAGGAGAAACCTCTTTTCTTGTGTGCGTTTTTTCTGCTACTGCTCTGCCGCTTCCGACAGGGCAGGGGATGCGTGCTGCTGTCTGCTGGCGCGGATGGCGTGGCCTATGTTGTCGAGCTTCAACGCCATTTCGCGGGCCGATTTGGAATCCATGATGATCTGCGTCAAATTTTCTTCCAGCGACGAGTTGAGATTCAGCCGCTCCACGATGTCGTCCAGTTCGCCGATGACCATCTCGAACAGGTCGATTTTTTCGTACAGCAGCTTCAAAATGTGCTCCTCAATCGTGCCGACGGTGGACAAATTGTAAATGTGCACGTCCCGCTTCTGGCCGAGACGGTGGACACGGCCGATCCGCTGCTCGACGCGCATCGGGTTCCACGGCATGTCGTAGTTGATGACCTGGTTGCAAAACTGCAGGTTGATCCCTTCCCCGCCAGCCTCTGTGGCGATCAGTACTTGCGCGCGGTTTTGAAACAAATCGGTCATCCAGTCTTTTTTGCTGCGCTTGAAGCCGCCGCGAAACGGCACAGAAGTAATGCCGTGGTCATGCAAATATTTTTGCAGGTAGTTTTGCGTCGCCCGGTACTCGGTGAAAATGATGACTTTGTCGTTGATCTCCTGGATCAGCTCGACCGTTTTGGCCGCCTTGGAATGCGTCTCGATCCGCTTAATCATCTCCACCAGCTCCAAAATTCGGCCGCGCAGGGGGGAGTCTTCGCTGGTGCGCTGGTGCATGTTGTACAGCGTCATGAACGAGGCTTCCTTGCTGGAGCAAACCTCGCGCTGCAACGTAATCAAGGCGAGCGAGTTGAACAGGCCAGCTCCTGTCTGGTACTGGTCGCGCACAAAGCGGGTGACGCCCTCGTACAGCTCCATCTCTTCCTGCGACAGCTCAATCGGAATCGACTGGACGCGGCGACTGGTGAACTGGATGCCGCCGTCGCTTCGCTTGTTGCGAATCATCACCTTTTCAATTTCTTCGCGCAATTTGTCGCTGTTTTTCGACTGTCGCTTTCCTTCGACGTAATTGGAGGAAAACGACGTGGAGTGGCCGAGGTGCCCCGGCTTCAACAAATTAATCAGGTTGTACAGCTCGTCCATTTCGTTCTGGATCGGCGTAGCCGTGAGCAGCAGGCAATATTTTTTGCGAATTTCCTTCACGAACTGATAGTTTCGCGTCCGCTTGTTTTTCAGCTTGTGCGCCTCGTCGATAATCAGCATGTCGTAGTCGATGTCGAGGACGTGGCGGCGGTGCGGATCTCGTTTCGCCGTGTCGATGGAGGCGACGACGACTTCATGCTGCCGCCACATGTACTCCTTTTTTTGCGCCACGGCGGGAATCCCGAATTTTTGCTGCAACTCCTTCGTCCATTGGATGACGAGGGAGGCGGGGACGAGCACGAGAATTTTTTTCGCCAGACCCCTGACCATGTACTCCTTCATAATCAGCCCGGCTTCGATCGTCTTGCCCAGTCCGACCTCGTCGGCGAGGATCGCGCGTCCGCGCATGTCGTTGAGCACTCGCTCCGCCGTTTGCAACTGGTGGGGAAACGGGGAGAGCAGCGGCAAGTATTTCAGGCATTGCAACTGATCGAACTCGCGAACAGCCATGGCCTCTTCCGCTTCCAGCGCCAGCTTGAACAGCTCCCACTTGTCCCAGGGGCCGTCTTCGCGCATTCGCTCCGTCAGCGGGGATATCCAGCTCGTGTCAAATGAAACAGGAATATTCGGCATATACGTTACTCCTTTACACAGCTCTGCCATAACTTTCATGCGCTTTATCAAAAAACTTAACATTTATGATCGTGTTCATCATTTTGTTAAGTATTTCTTGATCTGACTGTTAATTTGCATATTTTCAACGGCGGACTCTCATGGTAGGATATAGAGGAAGTTCATTCATTAGTATGGAAATCATAGCAAAAACTTATGTATGACCATCTAACCAACGCGAATGATAGTAGCAGGGAGAGACTGCGCGAACCACTGCAGCGCCGAAGGAGCAAGCCGGGAACGGTGAATCTCTCAGGCAAAAGAACCTCTACTGGACGCAACTCTGGAGAGAGCTCGAAATCGGAGCCACCAAAGGGGAAACTTGCAAGCGCGGTGATCCCCGCCGCGCTTGATTGGCAAGGTAACTCTCAGGTACCAAGGACAGAGGAGGAGAAATGGGCACCGTTCTTTTGGTGTACCCGTTTTTTCGCCTCTGTTTTTTCATGGGGAGAAATGCCGACTAACAGTTTTTAGGAGGTGCCACACATGTCCAATCTGAAAAGAACGCCACTGTTTGATTCCTACGCAAAATACGGCGCCAAGACAATCGACTTCGGCGGCTGGGAGCTGCCTGTACAGTTTTCCAGCATTGGCCAGGAGCACGAAGCCGTTCGGACGAAAGCAGGTCTGTTTGATGTATCCCACATGGGAGAAGTAGACGTAAAAGGCGAGAGTGCGCTCGAATACTTGCAGCGCGTCACCACCAACGACGTGTCCAAGCTGGCTGTCGGGCAAGCGCAGTACAGCGTGCTCTGCTACCCGGACGGCGGTACGGTCGACGATCTGCTCGTTTACAAATACGCGGACGACCATTACCTGCTTGTCATCAACGCAGGAAACATTGACAAAGACTATGCATGGCTGGAAGAGCACCTGATTCCGGGTGTCACGATTGAAAACATTTCGCCGCAAACGGCGCAAATCGCCATTCAAGGGCCTTTGGCCGAGTCGATTTTGCAAAAGCTGACCGCCACAGACCTGTCGAAAATCGGCTTCTTCCGTTTCGAGCGCGACGTAGAGGTCGCTGGCATTTCCGCGCTGGTATCCCGCACAGGCTATACAGGCGAGGACGGCTTTGAAATTTACCTGCCTGCAGAGCGTGCCGCTGAACTGTGGGACGCGTTGCTTGAAGCGGGCAAGGAAGACGGGCTTCTGCCTTGCGGACTTGGCGCGCGCGACACGCTGCGCTTCGAAGCGAAGCTGCCGCTGTACGGCCAGGAGCTGAGCAAGGACATCACGCCGATCGAAGCAGGCATCGGCTTCGCGGTGAAGGTGGACAAAGAAGTGCCGTTCATCGGCCAAGAGGTGCTCAAGGCGCAAAAAGAAAACGGCGCGCCGCGCAAGCTCGTCGGCATCGAGATGATCGACCGCGGCATTCCGCGCACGCACTATCCGGTCTACGTCGGCGAAGAGCTGGTGGGCGAAGTGACTTCAGGCACGCAGTCCCCTACCTTGAAGAAAAACGTCGGATTGGCGCTCGTGAAAAGCGAACATGCGGCGCTTGGCACCCAACTGGAAGTGGAAATTCGCGGAAAACGCCTCAAAGCAGAGGTTGTCGCCGCTCCGTTTTATAAACGTCCGAAAAACTAAGCAATCGCCCACTATACATCCTATTTTGAGGAGGACAACGTTCGTGAAATACCGCTACCTGCCCCAAACCGATCAGGACAAGCGCGAAATGCTCGAAACTCTCGGCATTTCCAGTGTAGAAGAACTGTTTGCAGACATCCCGGAAGAAGTGCGCTTCAAAGGGGCGCTGAACATTCCGGAAGCTCTGTCCGAGCCTGATCTGGTGAAATACTTCACGCGTCTGGCTAATCAAAACGTGAACTTCAGCACGCACGTCAACTTTTTGGGTGCTGGCGTTTACCAGCACTATGCGCCAAGCACAGTCAACCACATGTTGCTGCGCGGAGAATTTTTTACCGCCTATACGCCTTACCAGCCTGAAATCAGCCAGGGCGAGCTGCAAGCCATTTTTGAATTCCAGACTATGGTGTGTGAACTGACCGGAATGGAAGTAGCGAACTCCTCCATGTACGACGGAGCGACTTCCTTGGCAGAAGCGGCGATGATGGCGGCTGGTCACACTGGCAAAAAGCGCGTCATCGTTTCCCGTGCTGTGCACCCGGAAGCGCGCGGCGTTCTGAAAACATACGCGTACGGTCAAGGCGTAGAGCTGGTTGAAGTCGGCATCAACAACGACGGCGTAACCGACACACAAGCTCTGGAAGCGCTGATTGACGAAAACACAGCGGCCGTTATCGTGCAATATCCTAACTTCTTTGGAAACGTGGAAGACTTGGCAGCGGTCGAGCCGATTGCTCATGGCAAAGGCGCTCTGTTCATCGTTTCTTCCAACCCGCTTGCGCTGGGCGTATTGGAAGCGCCAGGCAAACTGGGCGCTGACATCGTGGTGGGCGACATGCAACCGTTCGGCATTCCGGCATCGTTTGGCGGACCACACTGCGGATATTTCGCAACGACTACCAAGCTGATGCGCAAAATGCCAGGCCGGATCGTCGGGCAAACCAAAGACGAGAACGGCAAGCGCGGTTTCGTACTGACGCTGCAAGCTCGTGAACAGCATATCCGTCGTGAAAAAGCGACTTCGAACATTTGCTCCAACCAGGCTCTGTTGGCACTGGCGGCTGCGATCACCCTGACTGCGCTCGGAAAACAGGGCGTACAGGAAATGGCGATGATGAACTTGCAAAAAGCGCATTACGCCAAGCAAGCGCTGCAGGCAAAAGGTCTGGAAGTGGTCTTTGCCGCTCCATTCTTCAACGAATTCGTAGTCAAACTGTCCAAGCCGGTGGCAGAAGTAAACAAAAAGCTGCTTGACGCTGGCATCATCGGCGGCTACGATCTGGGACTGGATTACCCGGAATACGCGGGCCATACGCTGCTTGCGGTAACCGAACTGCGGACCAAGGAAGAAATCGACACATTGGCGGCTGAATTGGAGGCGATCACACGTGCGTAACGACCAGGAAAAAGCACTGATTTTTGAAATGAGCAAACCGGGCCGTGTGGGCTACAATCTGCCGGCATTGGATGTACCAGAGGTAGAGGTGGCAAGCCTGCTGCCGAAGCACCTCATCCGCGAGACTCCTGCTGAACTGCCGGAAGTATCCGAGCTGCAGTTGGTTCGTCACTACACCGAATTGTCCCGTCGCAACCACGGGGTAGACAACGGCTTCTACCCGCTCGGTTCTTGCACGATGAAATACAACCCGAAAATCAACGAAGACGTTGCCCGCTACCCAGGCTTCGCGCAGACGCACCCGTACCAGCCGGAAGAAACCGTACAAGGCGCACTGGAGCTTTTGTACAACCTGCAAGAAGAGCTGGCTGAAATCACCGGGATGGACGCAGTTACGCTGCAACCGGCTGCGGGGGCAGCAGGCGAGTGGACAGGTCTGATGATGATCCGCGCGTACCACGAGAGCCGCGGCGAAGGCCACCGCACAAAAGTCATCGTGCCAAACTCCGCGCACGGTACGAACCCGGCTTCTGCAGCGGTAGCAGGACTGGACACCGTCACGATTGCCTCTGACGAGCGCGGCCTGGTAGACATTCAGGCGCTGCGCGATGCCGTAGGCCCTGATACAGCGGCACTCATGCTGACCAACCCGAACACGCTCGGTCTGTTCGAGGAAGACATCGTGGAAATGGCGAAAATCGTCCACGAAGCAGGCGGCCTCTTGTATTACGATGGAGCGAACGCGAATGCGATCCTCGGCATTGCCCGTCCAGGCGACATGGGCTTCGACGTGGTGCATCTCAACTTGCACAAAACGTTTACAGGCCCTCACGGCGGCGGCGGACCAGGTGCTGGCCCTGTCGGCGTGAAAAAGATTCTCGAACCGTTTTTGCCAACGCCGATCGTGGCGAAAAAAGAAGACGGCAGCTTCTACTGGGACAGCAACCGTCCGGCTTCCATCGGCCGCGTAAAAGGCTACAACGGAAACTTCGGCATCCTCGTGCGCGCTCACAGCTACATCCGCACCATGGGTCCGGAAGGCTTGCTGCAAGTGTCGCAAAATGCGGTGCTCAGCGCGAACTACATGATGCGCCGTCTGGCTACGGCTTACCATCTGCCGTATGACCGCGTCTGCAAGCATGAGTTTGTTTTGTCTGGCGTGATCCAGAAAAAGCTGGGCGTACGCACGCTCGACATCGCCAAACGCTTGCTCGACTTCGGTTATCACCCGCCAACTATCTACTTCCCGCTGATTGTCGACGAGTGCCTGATGATTGAGCCAACCGAAACCGAAACGAAAGAAACGCTCGACGAGTTCATCGACGTTATGCTGCAAATTGCCCGCGAGTGCGAGGAAACGCCTGAGCTTGTACAGGAAGCGCCGCATACAACCGTGGTCAAACGTCTGGACGAAGCGACAGCGGCGCGCAAGCCGATTCTGCGCTACCAGCCGCAAGCACAATAGCTCTCTTTTGGAAAAGCCGCCTTTTTACAGGGCGGTTTTTCTTTCCGAATGATGCTATCATGAACAGATGGGATTGATCCGACATTTCGGGGAGAGAGAACCAATGATGAACAAAAGGATCGTATTTACAGGCGGCGGCTCCGCGGGGCACGTCACCGTCAACCTCGCGCTCATCCCGCGTTTTTTGCAGCAAGGCTGGGAGGTCGCCTACATCGGCTCGACGACAGGGATCGAGCGGGAGCTGGTCAGCAGGCTCGACGGCGTGCGCTACATCGGCATTGCGACAGGCAAGCTGCGCCGTTATTTCGACTGGAAAAACTTCACCGACCCGCTGCGCGTAGGCAAAGGCGCCTGGCAAGCTTACCGCTTTCTCGCAGCCTGGAAGCCGGCTGTCGTCTTTTCCAAAGGAGGATTCGTCTCCGTGCCCGTCGTCTTTGGCGCCTGGCTGAATCGGCTGCCTGTCGTCCTGCACGAGTCCGATCTGACGCCGGGACTCGCCAACAGGCTGTCGCTGCCTTTTGCCGCTAAAGTGTGCGCGACGTTTCCCGATACGCTCCAGCATTTGCCCGAGGGCAAAGGGACACATGTAGGGGCGATCGTTCGCGACGAGCTGAAAACAGGCCGGAAGGAAGCGGGGCTTGCGCTGTGCGGCTTTTCCCCGGACAAACCGGTGCTGCTCGTCATGGGCGGCAGCCTGGGGGCGAGGCGGTTGAACGAAGCCGTTCGCGGCACGCTCGACGCGTTGACCAAGCGTTTTTCTGTCGTGCACATTTGCGGCAAAAATCAGTTGGACAACAGCCTGAAGCGGGACGGCTATCGGCAATTCGAGTACGTCCAGGACGAGCTGCCTGACCTGTTGGCGATGACCGACCTCGTCGTCTCGCGCGCAGGCTCCAATGCGATTTACGAGTTTTTGCAACTGCAAAAGCCGATGCTTCTCGTGCCGTTGTCGCGGGCGGCGAGCAGGGGAGACCAGATATTGAATGCCCGCTCTTTTGAGCAGCAAGGCTTTTGCGAGGTGCTCGAAGAGGAAGCGTTGAGCGCAGACAGCCTGATCCGGGCGCTGGACCGTTTGCAGCAAAAGCGTCCGGCGATTACGGAGAAGCTGCGCGCCGCAAGCGAAAAGCAGCAGGACGCGCTGGCGCAGGTCATGGCGATCATCGAGGAGACGGCTCGTTGATGCAGCCGATCCAAGCCTTGCCGTCCTATGGGGAGAAGCGTAAAATGAAGGTGTTGTGAGTAGGGAGGTACATACGATGGAACAGTGGCGCTATATCGTGACGGAAGCGATGTCTCCGGCGATGAACATGGCTGTGGACGAGGCGATTTTGCAGTTGCACAGCGAGGGCAAGGTGCCCCCGACCGTTCGCTTTTACACGTGGGACCCGGCTACTTTGTCGATTGGCTATTTTCAAAAGGCGATCAAGGAAATCAATCTGGAGGAAGTGCAAAAGCGCGGGCTGGGCTTTGTCCGCCGCGCGACAGGAGGACGTGCCGTTTTGCACGATCAGGAGCTGACCTACAGCGTGATCGTGTCGGAGGAGCATCCGCGGATGCCGTCCGGCGTCACCGAGGCGTACAAAATCATCAGTCTCGGCCTTTTGCACGGCTTTCAAAACCTCGGCCTGGCAGCAGAGATGGTGTCGCTTGCGAGCGAGGAGGAAAAAGAAAAGTACACCTCTCCAGGCTCGTCCGCTTGCTTCGACTCGCCATCGTGGTATGAGCTGGTCGTGGAAGGGAAAAAGGTCGCAGGCAGCGCGCAGACGCGCCAAAAGGGCGTCATCCTCCAGCACGGCTCCATTTTGCTCGACATGGACGTCGAATTGCTGTTCTCGCTGCTGCACTTCCCGTCGGACCGCGTCAAGCAGCGGATGATGGACAGCTTCCGCCAAAAAGCGGTGACGATCAACGAGGTAAGCCCGCGGCCTGTGAGCTTGCAGGAAGCGATTGAAGCGTTTTCCAAAGGCTTCGCCACCGGACTGGAAGTGGAGCTGGTGCCGTCCGCGTTGACAGACGAGGAACTGGCATTGGCGGAGGAGCTCGCCCGGACGCGCTATGCGACGGATGAGTGGAATTTGCGCCGCTAGGCTGTTTGTTGGCGAACATACGCGAAAAGCTCTCCTGGGCGTACTGCCAGTCAGGAGAGCTTTCTTTATGGAATCAATCGAATTAGACGAGCACGCTGTCGTGAATGTGCTGTTCAAACAAAGCTTGCAGCCTCGCTGTGACAGGACCGGGCTGTCCGTTGCCAACGGCCTCGCCATCGACGGATACAAGCGGCATGATTTCCGCTGTCGTGCTGGTGAGGAACAGCTCGTCGGCTTGCTTCAGGAAGGCGATGTCAAAAACCGTCTCGTGGGCGACGATGCCGTTTGCCTTCGCCAGATCAAGGACGACCTGGCGGGTAATGCCGTGCAGGATCAAGTGGTCAGCCGGATGCGTGTACAGCTCGCCGTTTTTTACCGCAAACAGATTGGCCGAGCTGCACTCTGTAATGATGCCGTTGCGGTGCAAAATCGAATCTTGCGCTCCGGCGTCCTTCGCGTACTGCTTGACCAGTACGGCTCCCAGCAGGTTCAGCGTCTTGATGTCACAGCGCAGCCAGCGGATGTCTTCGACGAGTTGGGCTGTCCAGCCTTTTTTCAAGTCCTCTACAGGTCGGGCTTTGGGGCGGACAAAAGCCATGATGACAGGCTTGATGCCGCTCGGGATATCGTGAATGCGCGGAGCTGCGCCGCGAGAAATTTGCAAGTAGAGAGTCGCATCGTCCTGCTCGGTGATGTTGTTTTTCAAAAGCAGTTCTTTGGCCAACTGGGTCAGCTCTTCAGCGCTCCACGGCAGCGCAAGCTTGATCTCGCGGGCGCTGCGGAACAGCCGCGTCAGATGCGCGTCCCACTGATACAGGCGCCCTTTGTAGATTCGTACGACTTCGTAAATGCCGTCCCCAAAGTTGTAACCGCGATCTTCCGGTTGAACGGCCGCTTGCCCCTCTTCAACCCATTTGCCATCGACATATAGCATGGTGAGTCCTCCTCTAGTGGTTCCATCCGCTTTTTTCCAACGGTTTATGATTTTGATACAACAGTAGCAAATCGCACTGCGCAGGGTCAATTTGAAAACGGAAAATCCGCTATCAATTATTTAGCGGGGAGAAGCGCTACTCTATTAAGTTTTCATATAGGCGCCGCCGTCTCGACAAATCGACGCGTTCGGCGAAGACCAGATGTGCCTGCGAGCCGATTTGGGCAGAAGGAAAACGAAAGCTGTCCGCCGCTGACGGCGCGTGCTGGTATTTGACTAACTATTCTGACTAGACGCTGTTTGGCAGGGCGGCCCATAATAAAGGCAAACCGCATCAGGAAGAAGGGAGAATGCCATGCGATCCGCCGGTCATTACGCACTAGGAGCACTGCTTGTTTGGGGAAGCCTGTTGCCGCTGTCTTTCGCGCTGCCGCAGGCATATGCGAATCAGGCGCGCACAGGGATGGATGCCGATCTGTTGTACAGCCATGTGGAGCGCCTGGCGAAAACAGCGAGACCAGCCGCGACCGAGACGGAATTTGCCGCAGGGGTATATGTGGAGAATGCCTTGCGCTCATACGGTTATGAGACTGCCTTGCAGCCTTTTTATTATCATACGTACCAAAAGCCCGCGAGCCTGTCTCTGGCGATCGAAGGCTGGGAGCGGAGCTGGGCGGCGCTGCCATTGACGTTTGGACAAAACGGCGCGCAGACGGCAGAGTTGGTCGATGCGGGCTATGGCCGGGCCGCTGATTTTGCCAGCGGCGCGGCGAGGGGGAAAATTGCACTGGTCAAGCGCGGGGAAATTCCGTTTGGCGAAAAGGTCAGACAGGCCGCTGCCGCCGGAGCCGTGGCGGTCATCGTCTGGAACGATCGCGAGGGGGAATGGCGGGCGTCGCTGGGCGAGCCGCTGGACATGTCAGTTCCGGTCATCGGCCTGTCGCGGGAGGAAGGGCAACTGCTCCGGCAGCGGGCGCTGAAACAGCCGCTGAGAGCCACTGTGAAGGTCGAGGGCGGCGTGACAAGGCGGCATACTGCCTACAACATCATCGCGACGAAAAAGCCGACAGAGGCGGCAACAGGCCAGCGCGTGCTCATCCTCGCCCACCACGATTCAGCCGCTTCGTCGCCAGGGGCTAATGACAATGCCTCCGGCGTGGCAGTCATGCTTGAGGTCGCCCGCAAGCTGTCCGAGAGCCAGCTCGATACCGAGGTGCAACTGGTCAGCTTTGGCGCCGTGACAGCGGGCCAGCGCGGGCAGCGGGCCTTCAGCGAATCGCTGACCGAGCAGGACAGGCAAAAAATCGTCGCCGCCTACTACGTCGATGCGGTGGGGCGGAGCGGAGACGTAACGGCCTTCGCCGGGCGCCGGGAAGCCGTTCTGGCGACTGGCTTGCTGGCGGAAGCGGGAGCACAGCAGTCTGCGCTGGAAGTCGCGCGTGCAGAGCAGCAAAGGGAGCTTGCGCCGTTGACCGTGGCAGGCATTCCCGCTGTGCTCGTCACGCGGCAAAAAGCGGCGGGTGAGGCAGACAGAGCGGGAGATGTGCCCGCCACTATAGAAAAAGAGCAGCTCGCCGAAGCGGCGCAAATGATTTTTTCCGCGGTCGGAAACATAACGGACACGGCGACTCCGGCCTATCCGATCCGGTCAGGACAGACGACCGGACAGGGCGAGCCGGAGGAAGATTTTCAGTAGTGCGCTGCTGCGTGTTGAGCGATGGAACAAGTGCGGGAAACGAAGAGGTGGAGCGTCCTCGGGAGGGCGCTTTTTTTGCTGAAGAGCAAGCGAACACAAGGGGATGTGCCCTGATTTCTGGCCGCACCGCGAACTTTAGCCATGAAGGAGTTTTGTTGGGGTTTTGCCTGCGTTTTGTCGTAATATGTCGAATGACAAGGAATAGCCACACATTGGAAAAAAGTTTATAATTTTTAAGAATCCTAAAAAAGTTCGTCCAGTCTATATTGTTGTTTTTACATATTTCTGAAAATTATATTCAATCCAATCCATGCTAGTTACGACAGTCCATACTACTCAGCAAAGAACAGCGGAGGTTGTGATGATACCAATAGGCTCAAGTAGTTTTATGCTTTCGTTAACACTCATCATCGGCTGGATTCCAGTCAGCGTACTGTTGCTGCGCCACTATCCCGAGAGAATTGATTTGTGGTCTTTCTTTTCGCTGAATTTACTGTACGCGCTGCTGCTGACGATTCCGTGCTACCGCATGTACAAACAGGCGAGGGAAGGAGGGCAGCACACGCGGGAACAGGAAGAGCTGGCGCGGCTGAGAAGAGAGCTGGATAAAGCCAAGGAGCTACTTGATGCATTTTTGCAGCAGACTCCGGATGCAGTCTCGATTCTGGATCTGGACGGAAAATTCATTCACGTGAACCAGGCGTCCGTGGAACAGTTCGGCTACAGTACGTCTGACCTGCTCGGCAAAACGATTCCGTGTGTGCCCGAAGAATATCGCGCGGAGATGGAGCAGTACCATGCGGAAGTTTTGCGGGGAAAGGCGATTGTCGGCTATGAAACAGTCCGTCGGCACCAGAACGGCTCGCTCATGCATGTCTCGCTGTCGTACGGCCCTGTTTTGGACAAGCAGGGACGAGTAACAGGGATCATTTGCTGCTCCCGGGACATTACCCAGCGAAAACAGATCGAACAGGAGTTGCAGGAGAGCCAGGCCCATTTTCGCCTGATTACGGAAAACATGAGCGAAATGATCTATTTGGTAAAGCGGGACGGAAGCGTCGCGTATGTGTCCAATGCGCACGCGACGTTTTTGGGGTATTCGTGCGAGGAAATGACCAGAATGGGTCCTGCCGTCATACATATGATTATTCATCCGGAAGACCAGAAGAGAGTCACCGAGCTTTTCAAACAGTGCTGGCGCAAGGAAGAGGAAGCGACGACCTTTTATCGGCTGAAGCACAGCCAGGGGCATTGGGTCAATGTGGAGTCGCGCTTCAAACCTGTGGGCAACAGTGACGGAGTGGGCGACAGCATGCTGATCGTCTCGCGCGATGTGTCTGAGATCACGAAGACAAAAGAGATGCTGCGCCAATCAGACAAGCTGTCTGCCATCGGCCAGTTGGCGGCAGGCATTGCGCACGAGATCCGCAATCCGCTGACGTCGCTGCGCGGATTTATCCAGTTGCTCGACGCTTCGGTGGGAGGCGCGCAGCGCAACTACTGCCAGATCATGCTCTCTGAGCTGGACCGGATCAATCTGATTGTCAGCGAGCTGTTGGTTTTGGCCAAGCCGCAAGCGGTGCGTTTTCAGCCAAAAGATTTGTCCGAGCTGATTCGCAATGTGCTCTCGCTTCTGGAAAGCCAGGCCAATTTGAAAAACATCCAGATGCACGCTTCGATTGACGAGCAATTGCCGCTTATTTCGTGTGAGGAAAATCAGATCAAGCAAGTGCTGCTCAATCTATGCAAAAATGCGATGGAGGCGCTCCCCGACGGAGGCGAGATTTACGTGAAGGGCCAGCAGGTGAGCGCGGAGCACATTCAGATCAGCATCAGGGACAACGGCTGCGGAATTGATCCCGAGCGCATCCCGCGTCTGGGCGAGCCTTTTTACACGACGAAGGAAAACGGAACGGGCCTCGGCCTGATGGTCAGCCAGCGGATTTTGGAGGACCATGGCGGAAGCCTGCAAATTGAAAGCGAGCGGCAAAAAGGAACGACGGTCAGCATCGTGCTGCCGGTATGCGTGAAAAGCGCAAGTCAGGTCTGACGCTTCCAGACGAACCAGACGATCAAAAACAAGCCGCAGTAGGTGGCTCCGCTCGCCACGACAGAGACGCTCCACGGAAGAACGATCGACAGGACGGCAAACAGGCTGACCGCAAGCAGCATGACCAAGAGCAGCGGCGCCATTTGCAACTGGTGGCGCTCTGTGACAGGGTGGGCGAGCGAATAGAGCAACAAGGCTGACAGCACCCCTCCCTGAATCAGCGCGAGCAGCGCGAAAACAAGTTCGCCGCCGGACAGAAGCTGTACGGAAATC
The DNA here is from genome assembly GCF_058781555.1 of Brevibacillus sp. FW306-2-1A-C05A. NCBI lineage: Bacteria > Bacillati > Bacillota > Bacilli > Caryophanales > Paenibacillaceae > Brevibacillus > Brevibacillus sp. FW306-2-1A-C05A. The sequence continues at coordinate 5,294 of NZ_JBYSWV010000050.1, read as the reverse complement.
AGCTTTACCGGCAAGAGCGAGGCGTGAATATCATGCCAGTGGGAGAGCAAAACAGCTTGACCGAGCAGCCAAAACAGAGAGACGGCAACCGTACCGACGCCAAGCCCGAGCCGAAGCGATTGGGGCTGGCTTGCCCGTCCCGCGAAGGGCAGCAGTACAGCGAGCGTAAGCAAAAAGTGCAGAGCCAGGAAAAAAACGGCGTGAATGAGCCAGTTTCCATTCATTTGATAGCCGAGATTCGGAATCGGGACATGCGGCTGCCGCAAAAAAAGCAAGCCGAAAAACAACAGCCCGGCCACGAGGCATATTCCCGTCCCAGTGAAAATCCATTGCCAGCGCTTGAACAGAAAGCTGATCGTGACGATGAGGGACAATAAGAGGACCCAGATCGGAGACAGCCCTGCAATGAGAGATGCGGACTGCTGGCCGAGCATGACGCCGACATACCCAAGCAGGAACAGATGCGTGATGACCGACAGGCTGGAAGCAAACGCTTCGCCGAACAGGCGCAGGTAAAGCTCATAGAGCGAGCGGATATGATGGCGGTGGCAAAAGCCCAACAGTTGCAGGCTGAGCCACCCGATCCCAAGACTAGCGAGCACGATGCCGATTGTCCCCCAGGAGCCGAAATAGGTGAAGAAACGGAGCCACTCATAACCGCCCAGATAGTGTCCTCCGAGTGCGGACCCGGCAAAAAGAATGGCGATTTGCCAAGCGACTTTGTCCATAGGCATCATCCTTATTCCCAACTTGCTACATGTGTATGTCCAGGCAAGGCTTGTTCAGAACAGGGAATATTAAACAGACTTTTTCATTTACAAAGTATGACGATATGGATTATAATGAAAAACATACCAGTAAAAGCAGAGCGCATGAGGTGACTTCAGAATGAAAATTGTAGGAATCGCAGGAAGCATGAACAAGAGCTCCACGACGAAGCAAGCGGTAGCGATTGTACTCGATGCAGCGAAGGCTGCAGGTGCTGATATTGAAATGATTCACCTGGCAGACTGGAAGCTGCCGATTTACGACGATCGGGAAGACGCGTCGACATATCCGGAAGTAGTCCATCGCTTCGTGCAAAAAATTTCCGAAGCGGATGGCCTCGTGATCGGTTCGCCTGAGTATCACGGGACGATGACCGGGGCATTGAAAAATGCGCTCGACTTTTTGGAAGGCCGCCATCTGCGCGATAAGCAGGTAGCGTTGGTTGGCGTCGCCGGAGGAAGCATGGGCGCTACCAACACCGTCAACACGCTGCAACTGATTATGCGCAATCTGCACGCATGGCCGCTGCCAGCCAGCCCGAGCATTCCGAGCGCGTACAACGCCTTCACGCCGGAAGGCAAGCTGAAAGACGAGCGCTTGCAGGCGCGGATGGAGACGCTTGGCCAGCAATTGGTTGAATTTGTCAATTTGATGAACCAGAAAGCAGAAAAACAATTACAATAGGCAGGTTTCTCTTGCTAATCGTTCTCATTTAAAGGTATTATATTTCTACGTGCCTTTTTTGGACGGAAGAAATATGGTTTGAAATGAGGGGTTCACATGCCGACGCCGAGTATGGAAGACTATTTGGAACGTATTTACAGCTTAATTGAAGAAAAGGGCTATGCTCGTGTCTCCGATATTGCTGAAGCGTTGGAAGTACATCCCTCTTCGGTCACGAAAATGGTTCAAAAGCTGGATAAAGACAAATATCTCGTGTATGAAAAATACCGTGGCCTCGTGTTGACGCCCAAAGGGAAAAAGATCGGGAAGCGTCTGGTGGATCGCCACAGCCTGCTCGAAGAGTTCATGCGGGTCATTGGCGTTGACGAAGAGCACATTTACCAGGATGTCGAAGGGATCGAACACCACTTGAGCTGGGAATCCATTACTTGTCTGGAATATCTTGTGCAATACTTTCAGGCTGACCCGAACCGGATGGAGGAGCTTCGCCGGATTCGGCTGGAAGAGGAGCAAAAAGAAGAATAGGCATCTACAATGCGCAAGCGAATCAGGCTTGCGCTTTTCTTTTGCCTGAAAAACGGACGCGGGCAGGACCGAGTTTGCACAAAAAAAAAAACGAAAGCGAACCCTGTTTTCTAATCCTAACGGATGAGCTGTCGCCCTATATTTGGTAGTAGAGCGTTTTTGGGGAAGGGGGCGACAGGTTGAAGGCGGACGCGGTTTTTGAAGGCGGAGGCGTAAAAGGGATCGCTTTTATCGGCGCCTTGCGAGTCATGGAGGAAAACGGATATGTGTGGGAGAAGCTGGCCGGCACGTCGGCAGGCTCGATCGTGGCCGCCCTGCTCAGCGCAGGGTACAACAGCCAGGAGCTGAAGCCGATTTTTGACGAGCTGGATTACCTTCACTTTTTGCATCGGGCGGGGATCGGCAGGCTTCCGCTCATCGGGCCGATTTACGAGCTGATCGTGCGGGAAGGGGTGTTTCGCGCCGACCGAATCGAGCTGTTCATTGAAGAGTTGCTGCTGCGAAAAGGAGTGCGCACCTTTGGCGATTTGCCGCCTGGAAAGCTGAAAATCGTCGCTTCCGATGTCACTGCGCAGAAAATGGCGGTGCTGCCTGACGATCTTCCGCGCTACGGCATTGATCCGGACAGCTTTTCGGTTGCCAAAGCGGTGCGCATGTCTTCCTCGATTCCGTTTTTCTTTCAGCCGGCCCAGTTGAAAAGCGGCAACGACACGCACTATATCGTGGACGGAGCGCTGCTGAGCAACTATCCGGTCTGGCTGTTCGACGTGCCGGGGATCCCGCAGTGGCCGACGATCGGGTTCCGGCTCTCGGACGACCAGGACAAACGGGAGCAGAAAAAGATCACCGGCTTGTTTTCCTTTTCCCGCGGATTGTTGGCGACGATGCTCGATGCCCACGACAGGCTGTACGTCGACAAAGCGCACGCGGTCCGGACGGTGTTCATTCATACGCTCGGCGTGCGGACCACGCAATTTCAGTTGTCCAAAGAGATGCGCGAGCGGCTGTACGCATCGGGAGAAGCGGCAGCCCAGCAGTTTTTGCAGCGCTGGGATTTCGAAGAATACGTCAAAGTCTTTCGCTTTTCGTCCCCGAAACACCTGGTCTAGCAAACGGGTACAAAAAACAGGTCGCCGCTTTGGCAACCTGTTTTTGCTTTCAGTGAGAAATGTTGTTTTGCGCTTTCTCGTCCTGTTTTTCTTTCGATTTTCCTTTGTTGCCGTCGATCACGCGGAACGGATGCTCTTTTCTGGAGGCCGTCGATTGCTTTTTGTGCGCTTGTCGCATCACCGGAGGTTTTGCTTTTGCCTTTTGTTGCTTCGGCTTGCCAGGTCCTGCGCTTTTCGGAAAAAAGGAGCCCGTGCGCAAATAGTTGCGGACGATCAAAAACAGAGCCGCTGACAAGCCAAGAATAATCAGCGTATTGATCGGGTCACGGATGAAGGTCAACAAAAATCCGTAAATGGCGAGCAGCACAATAATCAAAATCACGGGTGGAATGCGACGTAACATAGGCCTCACCTCAATGGGAATAAGAATGCCTCACGTTATCCGGTCGTAGCCATTTTCCCCTGAACCTGCTGAAGATCCAGCTCCCGCATCTTCTGGAAAGAAGCGATGGCTACTTCGACCTGACTGTCATCCGGTTCACGTGTCGTAATTTTTTGCAGCCACAGCCCCGGATAGCCAAGGTAGCGCAAAACAGGCGTGTCGCGGAGCTTGTTTGTCCACTGCAGGACCTCGTAGGAAACCCCGATGACGAGCGGCAAGAGGACGATGCGCTGCACGACCCGCTCAGTCAGGGAGTCGTAGCTGAACAGCGAGTAGATCACGACACCGACGAACACGGTGAAAATGAGAAAACTGCTACCGCAACGGTAATGCAAGGTGGAAAATTTTTGCACATTCGCTACTGTTAATTCTACCCCGGCTTCGAAGGCGTTAATCACTTTATGCTCCGCTCCGTGATATTGAAAGAGCCGCTTGATGAGCGGGGCTTGCGCAATAGCTGTGATGTAGCCGAGCAGCAGCAAAATTTTGAAGCCGCCTTCTGCCAACGTTTGCGGAACTCCATCCGGCACCCATCTGCCCAAAAGAAAATCGGCGAGAAAAACGGGAACGAGTGTAAAGACGAATTTACCGAACAGGAAGGAGAGCACACCGACAAGGGCGACCCCCAGAATCATCGTCAGTTTCGAAGGGCCCTCGCTCACTTCTTCTCCGGATTCCATGTTGTAGCGTTCAGAGGCGAAGTTCAGATGTTTGGCCCCGTTGGCGCTGGCTTCGATCAGGCCGACCAGGCCGCGAATGAACGGAATTTTTTTCAGCGGAGTAATCCATTTATATTCCGTGCGCGGGGCTTCAAAATACTCAATCTCATGATTTTTTTTGCGAACAGCCGTTACGGTCATCGTTTTGCCGCCGAACATCACACCTTCGATGACGGCCTGACCGCCGTAGCTGGGTACTTTTTGCTGAGCCAACACAATCACCTTCCTTACCCTCCATTTTAACGGAAAGCGGGCCTTGAAGCTACAAGGAGTTCAAGCATCGCCAAGAAATGTAAACAGTTAGTGAAAAACATGGGAACAGCACATACTACGTGTGAGGTGATACGAAATGGTAGCAGGCAAAGCTGCACGAAGGCACAAGGAGCTGTGGGGCAAGCCAAAAGAGCGCGGCAAAGAGGGGCGCAAGCCGGCGGCGGGCGCGAAAATTGTGGAGCTTGCTTTTTGGGGAACGATTGTATGGGGAATCATTCGTCTGCTCGCGCACTTCCTGAATTTGACGCCGTACGGGCTCGGCGCGTTTGCCCGGCCGCTGCTCACCGGGTTCGAGGAGGACAGCCTGACAGGTGTAGCGCTCGGGGCGATTGTGCTGTTTGTGGAAACGGTTCTGGCAAGCTTCCTGTTTTCCTTATTGTTCGGGCAAATGCGCGCCTGGTGGACCGGACTTCTCTACGGCGCGATCTTGCTTGCGATTGCAGGATTCTTCTTTCGCATAGGGAATTGGGAAGTAGGAACCTTGAGCACGGAAGGTGCCTGGTATTTGTCTTACGGGTTGTTCATCGGCATGACACTCGTCCTGGAGCATTCGGACGAGGAGCAGTGACACGGTGTAAAACGCTAGGGGAGCGGATCGCCCCCTCTCGTTTGCCAGAGTCGGAAGATTCGCAATGTTAGCCGATTTTTGCATCCTACTGTTGTGCAGGGAATGGCTTGTGGTAAAATGTTTCATTAGGACGAATTGTCAAGACAAGTGCGACAGAGCTTCCATGAATGATTCGTAAGCGGTCTTCCAGCCCAGACATTTTCTTG
>NZ_JBYSWV010000004.1:0-193840 GCF_058781555.1 Brevibacillus sp. FW306-2-1A-C05A | reverse complement strand
GTGACCATTCCAAGACCCAGCATACAGGAGGCGCTTTTTTCTTTCAAAGCTCAAATTTCTTCATTACAGGAATGGCTCCTCGTCTAATCGTCGGAAATTTTGTATAGAAGGGAGAGGGGAGCCCCCTCCCTTGGTATCCACTACTACTACTCCTTCACATGAATGAACGCGACCGTATTTTTCCCCTGCCCTTTGTATGTCACATCGGAGAAGGTAATGGACGTACGATTGCTAAAGTCCAGATCATAACGATCGGTAATTTGCTTAACCAGTTCGCTGCGGTAGATAATGCTTTTCGTACCGCTTTCTCTCATCGAGTAAGAGGTAAATTGATCCCCGAGATACGCTGAAACGGCAATCCGATCCTCACCATATCCGATCTGAACGGTTTTGGGATGATGAAGCCGCTCCATCAACTCCTGACTCAGCGCGACCCTCATGCCGTTTTTGGAATGTACAATCGACATAACCCCTGCTTTTCCGACCGATCTACCCTGCTGATGGCATACGGACGGTGTAATATCAGACAAATCTACGTCTTCATGATCGTCATCCGATTCATCCTGATCAAAATCATCGTCGGAATCAGCAACTTCTTCTACTTCTGCTACTTCTTCAACGTCTTCAACGTCTTCAATAGTTTCAATATCTTCGATGTCCATATCCAATTCAGTATTGATCATGTTTTCCATGTGTACATACTCCTTCACTTTGTATTTGTGCAGCTTGATTGAACGTGTTGACCCGCCATGATCTGATCGTAAATCACCAAATTCGCGCCCTTACGAGAGCGATAAAGTAGTGAGTATAGGTGGTTCATCCGCAGAAATCAACCAACAATCATATCCTTTGTCTGCAACAGACTGACTGAGCAGTTTCTCCTCTTTCAGTACATCATCAATGTAGAGCTGAAGTAATTGCCCAATGGTGTCTTTCAGGGAAAAGTCACTTTCCATCACATCGAAGTACCCGAGATGACGGACTTTTGTCTCCAATTTCTTGAGGAAGTTTGCCCGATGTCTTATTGTCTGAAAGCCTACGTTTTCCCGCAGACTCCACCTGGCGGTGATAGAGGTACCAAGCTCGCCAACTGACTCAAGAACTTGAACCGACGGTATCGTCCCATCGAACAGGGGAAGGTCGTCATTGCGCAGTTTCTCGTAATAAACATTGTGTCTGACGTGAAAAGCCGTGGACATCCCGTCTAACCCCTCGGGATAGCTTCGCTCCACTTCCTTGTTGTTCGGATAAACCATCCAAACCGACTCAATGGAGAGATTGCTTACAAATGCCATTTCTGGTTTTGAGTTCATTTGGTTTGCCATGTGTAGAATCCCCTTTCTCTGTCATGCATGGTCATCATCCGCATCTCCGCGACACGCTCAAGGCTTCGCCGTCCCAGATCAAGCCAGTAATACGGATAACAACCCTTACCCAGAAACAAAGCTCCAAACCTGCGATACTAGCGGCGATACCGTGTACGGAAAAGAACCTATGTCTTTTCTCTTCAAACCCGAACTACTTCTCTCGGTTTTGGAAGGGTCTCAAGGGTCGGTCGCCGCGAACCCTTGAGACAACTGCGTTTGATGCGTCCCCGACAAGGTACCTACCCAGGGGCACTACACCACAGAAAGTAACATGCCAACTGATCCTCCTTTCGTGCAACGGATTCAGTTGAATGCTTATTGGACAGCTTGTAACTGTCCCCCCGATGCGCGGGCGCTTTTTGGCAAAGAAAAAAGACGCCCTTCAACAACAAGAATCTTTTTGAGCAGGTCAAACAGACCTAGAGCAGTTATGCTCTTCCAAAGATTCCCCTTGTTGCTTGGCGTCTAGATACGGACTTCGCACGCGGTTATTGTCCGGCTTACTGACTTGAGTTAGCTTGCACACGGAATTGGCTCAGTGGCCGTTCCAGCAGAGGCTTCCAATGTGGGATATTCAACTTTAGTAGTTATTCTAGCAGATGTTTCCTGTCCTATCAACCCTATTTTTCTAAGATTTCACATTTTCTTTTCTACTTGTTGATTTCGTTATCTTCCCGCTTCTCTCGCAGGTAAAACTGGATGGCCTCGGTGATCAGCCAGCTGTAGCTGCGAATGTACCTTTGTTTTTTCAGCTTGTGAAGCGTTCCCATCAGTTCCCGATCCACATAAATGGTCAGCTTCTTGTGCTGTTTATCGAATTCCGGTCTTTTGCGCAAGCCAGGGTATGGATGGTCGGGCAAACGGAAATCGCCGATTTTTGAGAACGGTCGATCCGAACTAGCCTGTCCGTGCTGCCCTGTAGCCGGGTGCCGGGAGGAAATTTCGTCCGCTGTTTCCACTTCGCCGTCTTCTTCCCAGCCGAACTCGATTTCCGAATCATCGCCGTTTACATCTGCATGTCCGGTTACTGAACTCCAGCTAATGCCGTGCGTAATCGAATCCCGTTCATTTCGCTTTTGTGCTTCTGTCAGGGGCAGATTCCCAGTAGGTCGTTCAAACATCTTTCATCCCTCCGTTATTCAGGTCGACGGAAAAATCGTCGTGAATGTCGACTTTTATCAGACTGTTCCCCTGCGTGTGGAAGCAAAAAAAATGGGCAAACCGTCGCCTGCCCAAATGATCAAGTCGCCCTGCTAAATTTCTACAGCAATTGTCTGCGAAGCTCCTCCGCATCGAGTCCTCTTTCTTTTGCCACTGTGGTAATGGCCTTCTCGCGACTCATTCCTTCCAGCACCAGTTTCACGATGAGCCAGATGATCTCTTTCAGAATTGGATTCAGTCCAGGCACCTCCTTTCCGATTCTATCTTGTGGCTCAAGAGTTATCGCAAGGCTGCAAAGATGATCCCCATGTTCAACTTGTCACCACTTTCAATATTCTTCGGGCAGCAAGGCCGTACTGTAAGTACCGGAATCAATGATCCAAACCGTTACGCCGATCGCCAGATTTTCGGTATGGTCGACGAAAAACACTTCTTCATGGAAAGGCTGCTCCTGTCGGTTCAAGACCTTCTGCAACGGCTCTCCGTCCACCCACTCGGCGGAGAGTTCGAAAATTTGGAGATGATCGAGCTGATCACCGCGTTCCTGCCGTTTCTCCAGAATGCTCCACAACATCTGTTGCAGTTCAAACGGAACAGCTTCATTGACCCCGCGTGTCACGAATCTATCTGAAGAAAACAATTTCCGCTCTACCATCTTTACATGTACCCCTTTTCTTTCAGGCTGCAAAACGAGCCTTCCATTCCTACAACGATGTGATCCAGGACGGGAATGCCCAGCAGCTCGCCCGCCTCTTGTAGCCTCCGTGTCACTTCGATGTCTTCCCTGCTCGGCGTAGGGTCGCCGGAAGGATGGTTGTGCGCCACGATGACGGAAGCGGCGTTCGCCAAAACAGCGGCCTTAAAGACTTCTCTGGGATGTACGATGCTCGCGTCCAGGGAGCCCACCGAAACCGTGTGAATGGCAACCGGCTCGTTTTTGGTCGACAGGCACAGCAGGAAAAACTGTTCCCGATCCGTTTCCTCCAAAAACTTCTGGAAGAGCCCAACGGCATCTTTCGCCATGCGAATTCTTCTCTGCGGGTACAGCAGGCTTGACTCCCGCACCATCTTTACCGAGACGATGTTGACTCGTTTGGCAGGTTGATGCCCTGCTTTTGTTGCGGTTTTATCGTTCATGTGATTTCCTCCCATTAGTAGTTTAGTAAAATGGCATCACGCTCGACCTGATCCTCTAGCCAAGCTATGGCCTGCTCATCGTCCGCTACGGATTCAAGCGGTAGGAGAAACGACATTCCGTACTCGTTGGTGTAGATGACCACGACCTTGTACCAGTGCTCGCCGTTTCGTTCCACCTTTTCCACAAACTCAGGCAGGCATCCCAGCAAACCGTTTTGATTGCGATCCAGTCCCACGACGGACAGATCGCGCAGATTGTCGCCTTTCTCCAACACGACCATGTAGCCGTGCATGTCGAGCGTGAATTCTTCCTCCAAACCGTCGAAGTCAAAAGCTTCTTTCAGGGCCAAAAACTCTTCTTCCAAGTACGCGGCGAAGGCGTCGGAAAACACTCTCGCTTCCCGCAGTAGCCTTACGTCCTGAATGGTTTTGATCGTCCGCATGGTTCCGTTCCTCCTCAAACAGAAAAGGCACCTTCCCGTTTTCGTTAGGGAAGATGCCTCTCGCTTTTACGATTGGTTTTGAACAACTGCTATCAATTGGTATTTGAAAGTGGATTAGTTAGCTTATCATAAAAACAGGAATTCCACGAGCATGTACGCCGCTACGAGACAGCCGAGAATCATGGTGAAAAGGGCCTTTCCGCCAAAGTAAGTAATGTCAAAAATTCGGTGGATGATTCTGAAAAAGATAAAAGCAATGACAAGCACGACGATGAGTAGAAACATGGATGAATACCCCTTTCTTCTATTTCTTACCGTGGTTTACCAAAAACAACCATCTAACCTCGTTACTTCATTCTTCCAAAAAATTAAGGAACGTAGCGTAAGCCTGATCCGGGTCTACCGTGACAAGGAGGTAGTGCATTTCCATTTCCAGGTACTTGATCTGCTTATGCAAAAAGTTTAGATTTTTCGCTGCCAGCATCATATATCCTACCGCTTGTATCTCCGTTACCATGACTTCACTCAAGCGACCTTCGCCCATGAGGGAGAATTTTTCCCGACGATCAATGGGTTGATTGAGCTTCGCCTTAGCGATCGACCATTTCGACAAGCTCATCAGTCCGTCTTTTTTGAAGGCTGGATCGATGTACGTTTCTTCGGCAATCAGGGCAGAGGCCGCTTCCGCCACCAGCGCCATCTCTTTCACAAGGTGATCCGCATGGTTTTTTTCTATGCCAAGATTGGTAGAAGCCATAATGACAAACCCTAGCACTTCTTCAAAATCAAGCACATTGTCCGTCAGCGGATTTTCTTCTAGGAATTTCGCGCTTCGCATCTCTGTGTTTCCCCCCCTTCATGTCGAACTTCCGCCATTTTTAGTGCGTTTTGCCTGTCAAAAAGTAAAAGAATGAGTCGGATTTAGTAGAATCTTCCTGTATTATCCTATAGGTGTTATCTGATAGTCAACTAACATCTATAGTGTGTGTTACTACCAAACTGCCTCCTGTACGCTTGTGGTGAGGTGGGGTTGAATGGAAGCGAACACCAAACAACTGGCGAAGAGATTGGGCGAGCGGATTCGCACTCTTCGTATGGACAAGGGCCTAAGCCAGGAACAGCTCGGCGAACGTTCCGGCCTGCACACGAACTATGTCGGCCAGATCGAGCGGGGAGAGAAGAACCTGACGATTGAAAGTCTCTCCAAGATCGCCCGCAGTCTCGGCATTCCTTTAGAGCAGCTGTTCCACTCCGTCGATCCGCTCGGCCCCGAAACGGAGCTCGGAAAGATCGTCATGCTGCTGTCTGAACGTCCCGTTGCCGACCATTCGCTGGTGCTGGCACTCATGAAAACCGTCTTTAGCTGGGAAGAAGAAAAGCGGAAGTGAGCGATGAATGTCATCTCACCTCCGCTTTCGCTTGTCTGTCCGGGAACTGGCTGGCCAGACGCGCCTTTTCCCATCTGATCCGGTGCCATTGCTTGCGCAATTCTTCTTCTTTCTGCCGGATCGCCTCGCAGATCACCTCCGCTGTCTCCAGGCAGGAGCTTTCGCTCTCCCTGTAGACCAATTCGTCCACCAGCAGGAACAGGGCTCGTTCGCATGTTTGGACGCTCCGAACCACGCCGTCTTCCCGCAAAATCAACGCTTCGTATTCTTCCCGTACTGAATTCACGTTTGTATCTCCTTTCTACAGTAGATTCACCGCACGTTCCTTTTCTTCTTTGCTCGTGTTGATGTAGAAATGAGCGGTTGTTTGAATGTGCGCATGTCCGGCCAGTTTGCTCACCGTCGTCAGCGGCACGTTTTTCTGGAGCAGCCTCGTGCAGAAGGTGTGCCGGAACTTGTGAGGGTAGATGCGGAAGCCAAGGCGCTTCTCCAAGCCCTCCAGCATCGTGTTCACCGCGTCTTTATGCATTTTCTCCGCTCGCTGGCTGACGAGAAGAAACGGGCTCTCCCGATGCTTGCTCTGCTGCCGTTCCGTCCTGACGTACTCCTTGATGAGATCCACCAGATCGGGGCGAAGCGGAATTTCTCGGTACTTCCCTCCTTTGCCCGTCACTCTCAGCGTGTTGGTTAGGTAGTCGATGTCACCGAGCCGGATGCCGCACAGTTCGCTCACCCGAACGCCCGTGTACAAAAGCAGCCAAACGATGAGATGGTTCCGCAAGGTGACCTTCGTCCTATCCTGAACGAAAAACAGAAGCTGATTGACTTCCTGCTCGCTGAACACCTCGACTTCTCCCTCGCTTCCGGCGGCCACCTTGATCCTGTCTTTACGCAGCGTGACGACCTGCTCCGTGGTCAACTTGCGATCGATCAGGAAGAGGTTGAACGCCTGCAGGGAGTTGATCTTTTTGTTGATGGTCGCCACCGCGTACTTGCTGTCGGCGAGCCTGCTCTTGTAGCTGGAGACGTAGAAGCGTTTTAGATCGGTCGGCTGATCCACCCCCATCTCCCGCAGGAACGCACAAAACGCCCTGACGTCGCCCACGTAGGATTCGATGGTTTTCGGGGCGATCCCGTTCTCAACAAGGTACTCTTCGAACTGCTGAATGACGTCCATTGGAAACACCTCCTGAAACGAAAAAATGCCCTGCATCCATTCATTGGACACAAGGCGGTTTGTGATTCGTATTGCACTTTAGCTAGTGTAGCTGGTCTTTCAGTTTTTCGATTTCCGCTAGGGGGAGTTTGGTCAGCTTGGCAACACGTTCAAGACTGTCGCCTTCGGCAAGCATCTCTCTAGCGATTTCCGTTGCCTTTTGCCGCTCTCCTTCCGTTCGACCTTCCGCCAAGCCCTCTTCTCTGGCTCTCTGCTGCCGAATCTCTGCTTCCCGCACAGCCGCCATCTCATCCAAAATCGCCTTCCGACGGGATTCGTACTCCACCCATTTCTTCTCGTCGCGACTCAGGTCTTCCCATTCGTCGAACGCCCGCTTCATCACCGGATCTCTCATCGCAATCGCCTCCAATTCTTTGCGAATTTCTTCATCATCGTCTGCCTCCAACAGCAGCAGCCATCTTTCCAATTCATTGTCGTGCGGATTCACTGCACGCTGCTCCCACTTGTCCATCAGCTTTGGAATTTCCATGAAATGAATCTCGATCACGTCAGTTAAAGGAAACTGCTCCTGATCCTCGTAGAGGTGAAAGGTGGTGTGGAACCTCTCCGTCTCCTGAAGAAAACGAAAATTTAGGATGTTGATCGTGATCGTTTTCGCCAAATCGGTGTACGGCATCCCCTTTTTCATTTGAGCCGAGTAGATGCGTGACCAGTAGTACAGGGTGCGCTTTTCCATGTCAAACTTGTTTGCCAGCTGAATCTCGATGTTCACGTGTTCGCCCTGCTCTGTCCTGGCGTGAATGTCCAGCACAGATGCCTTGTCTTCGAGGTGTTCCCGATTAATTTCGGGATTGAGAATTTCAACGGATTTGATCCGCTTGGCTTCTGGCAATTTGAGCGCGGCATTCAGAAAGGACAATAGAATCGGTTCATTTCCTTCTTTACCAAACACCTGCTTAAACGCGAAGTCAATTTTCAAGTCCATTAGTTTGGTCACGCTATCACCTCCATGCTGCAAACATCATTATTTTTATATTATACCATTGGAACGCTTTTCAGACACATTAGCCAATGCCCCCTTTCTTCATATTCCGATTTATAATATAGTATTCAAATTCTGATAGAATCATTTTTGTGGATTTCCCCTAAAACAGAAGAAAAGCCAGCTACCGAAAATCGGCGGCTGACTGCATTCTTTAATATTCTTCAGTCAGGATCGAAATTGTGAAACTATACACTCTTGTTGGCCTTCGTACAGTGCTCCTTTAATTGAGTTGATCATCAGAGTTTTTCAGCGAGAGCAATAAACGTAATACAGCGAGAATGAATGAAAAAAAGAGCCTACCTCTTTTGGGGTAGACTCTTTCTCCATTTCTCTCACACTATGGAGAGGAAGCAACATTTAATTACTTTGCAACAGGTAGAGTAATTCCACCTTTAAGCGCATTACCATTTGCATCAGTAATATTGTTGGTATCCAAAACTTTTACCACGACAGTAGCTGTTGCGTAGTCTTCTGGTGCTACGAAAGGTGCATTAGATTGAGTTTTGAGTGTAACTGTTTCAGTACCAGCAACAGTAGCTACAGTACCCAAATTAACTTTTTCATTGTTCACAATTACTTCAAAACCAGTAAGTGCAGCAGCGGTTTGAACATTTTCAGAGAAAGTCAACACAATGCTATCCGCGCCAGAGAATGCAACAGCGGAAATGGTTGGAGCTACATTTTCCTTAAATGCTCCAGCATAACTGTATGCTTCTTTCAAAGCAACACCATTATTAGCTTTTACACTCTTACTAATTTCCAGTTCATAAGTGCCGTCAAATTTGATAGCACCTTCTTTAAGTGTGAGTTCAACCGTCTTTTTATCATTCTTAAAGATAGCTTTCTCAAACACTTTTTGTCCACTTACTGTGTAATTATTTACGTCCAGTGCAGATTGACCCATTTCAGAGTCATAAGCTACAGTAACCGTTTTGTTTGTAATTACTGGGGTACCTGTAACTTTTGGTACAGTAGTATCACCCGTCGCTGCAATTTCAAAGTTTACTTTCAAGTCTTTAGCCAAGTTTGTCAAGTCTGTTTTCTTAATGGTGAGTTCGTACTTACCAGCTTCCAGACCTGTAACTTTGATTTTAACAATCTTATCTTGATCAGCACCTGTACCATCAAGTACATAAGCATTAGCAGGAATAGTTACTGGAATTTCTACGTTGTCTGGTGTAACAACTTTACCTGCAAGAGCAGCAGCAGCAGCATCTTTTGTCATTGCAGTGTTAAACGTTAATTTTACAAAAGTATCTGTTCCTTCTTTAACTACTTCAGTTTTAGAAACTGTAGGAACTACATCAGTAAATACTACGTTCTTAGTAAATTCAACACCATCATTACCAGCCAGATCTTTGAAATCTGAAACCTTTACAGATACAACTCCAGGAGTAACAGTAGTAAGAGTAACCGTTACTGTATTTGTTTTTGAATCAAAATCTTGCCCTGTTGCTGTAATACCAGCACCTGTTACTTTGAGATACTCCTGACCTGCTGTAGCACTAACTTTTTTCACAGGTTTGCTAAAATGAACTTTCAAGGTTTTCAAACCTTCAGCTTCAACCGAAGAAACTACAGGCTTTACATTATCAACCACTTCAGATTTAATTTTCAACTCAAGTGGGTTAGGATTAATTAAGTTATTGCTCCAGTCCTTAGCACCAAGAATAACAACGTTGTATTCCTTATTTGCTTCCAGACCTTCAAATTTGATACCTTTTCCGTCATCAGTTAGTGCTGGAGCGACAGGAAGTGTTACTTCTTTATTGTCAGCAAAAACTTTTACTGAACCAATCGTTTGCAACTCTTCAGTAAAGTTAACTACTGCAACACCAGCTTGTGGATATTTTACATCGACAAGTGCTGGTTTTACGGTGTCACTAAAGGAAATGGTTTTAGTAAACTTAGGAGATTTTACATCCGCATCTGCCTTAGACTGAATTTCATCAACTGTTACTACAAAAGTTGTGCCGTTAGCAATAGGATTTGTCAATGTAATAACGAGTGTTTTGTTATCGTCTTTAAGATCATATGCAGCTACAGGAGTTGCACCAAGTCCTACAATAGTATAGTTTGCAGCTTTTGTAGCCTCTGTTTTATCAACTTCTTGGGTAAATTTAACTTCAATCTTCTTAGCGTTAATAGCACAAAACCCACTAAAAATTCATAATTTTCTGGATCAACCCAAAACCCATGCAACTCAAGAAGTCCAGCAATCGGACTGTTTCCCAGCATAGAAAAAGCCGAGTGAAAGTCGAGTGAGTTGTTGGAGAGCACAGGAAAGGTTGAGTGAAAATCGAACGAGCAAAAGCCGAAAAACTCCCCGCAAAAACCGCAGAATCCCCACAAAGGAAAATCAACGCTTTCCATGCGAGAGATCAAAACCCCGTAACCCCCGTAACTCCCGGATAAAAAAAGAAAATAAAAACCACCCGAACCGACCAGTAAATGGCAAAAAAAGAAGGACATATCATAAGGAAACGAAAGGTGGGAGACGGAACACAAAAGAGGATGGAAAATGGAGTATAAGGAATGAAGTGGACGAACGATCAAGCAGGAAAGCAACTCGGAGAGAACAAAAGAACGATCGTCCACCTAACCAGAACGGTTAACTCATTATCTCTGTACTGAGGGGAAAAGATTGTCTTTTTTAGAGGCACCCTTTTTGGGAGCGGGAAAGCGGGTTTTGCGGGAAACCCTTGTCCTGCCTGAAAAAAAAAGCGGGGAGATTCCACCCGCTCCCCGCTACGTTTGCAGCACGCTGTTCAGTTGATCTTCGTACCCGTACTTCCTGAAAAACTCGGCTAGCGCCACTTCAATGATGTCCCGCTGGGTGACGTTGAATTCCTTGCTGAAATCGCTCAGAAGGGTCAAAAGAGAGGTGGGAAAGCCAAGCGTCTTGTTGGCTTTGGCTCCCCTGAACTTGTACCTGGGCAGCGTCCCCTCGCTTTCGGTCTCCAGCAGGGCGAGCAGCTTGTCTTTTCTGGACAGGAGGTAGGCCAGCAGCTGTCGGTACTCATCCAAACCCTCTTCTGGCACAGTAGGCACCTGCGAAGCGGCGGTCATCGTGTCTCTCTGCTTCTTTGCAACGCTTTCGCTGTCGGTGTAGTTTTCTTTCTCGCTGTCCCAGACGAACCCTTTCCCCCTCATGTAGTCGCCCATCTCGTCGACGGTGCCGAAGCCGTTCTTCAGCGCGACCTGACGGACGTTGGCGCTGCTCTGGCTTAGCTGCCGGATGATCTGCCCAGCCTTGCTGTTGAGGAAACGGGCATCTTCTGTCGCCGAGGGCGTGTCGGCTTCTTCGGGAACGAACGTGGTACCGTTCCAGCGGAATCCTCTTCTGCGAAAGTATTGGTCGATCGTGAACCAGCCTTTGTGGCCGAAATGCTCGACAATCTCATCCTTGCTCTTCCCTTGAGCAAGTAGCTCAAAGGTTGTTTTGATTTTCGGATCTTCGTACACACTTGGATCGAACGAGCTCATTCGTTTTCCTCCTTAGAAATCGATTCGGTTCACGGCTTCCTGCAGATCAGTCTGCTGCACATGCAGGTACACCGACGTTGTCTTTAGACTGGCGTGACCCAGCAGACGCTGGATCACCGCGACATGCGTATCCTTCTTCACGAGGTAGCTGGCGAACGAGTGGCGCAGAATGTGGCTGGTGACGTGCTTCTGGATGCCCACGTCCTGACACGCTTCCTTTAGCAGACGATTGACGTACTGCTCACTGACCGTGCCCGTTTTCTTCAGCGCGAAGAAGAAAAGAGAGGCCGTGTGTGGCCGATGCTTGTCCAGGTACTCCTTCATGTGCTGTACCAGCTGCTTGTTCATGGGAACACGACGGTTTTTCCCGCCTTTACCGTTGACCACTTGTACAAATTCATCATCCAGATTCACGTCGTTCAAGGTGAGATTGATGCACTCGTTGACGCGAATGCCAGTGTGGGCCATCATCATCGCGAAATAGTGGACAACCGGATGCTTGATGGCAGCGATGATCACCTCAATCTCTTCTTTGTTGAGGTAGATCCGTTCGGATTCGGGCACTTTCACCCGCTCTATGTCATCCACTGGATTTTCCTGAACCAGCTTCTTTTTCTTCAAGCAGGTGAAGAAGGTGGACAGGGCGTTGATCTTGCGGTTGATCGTTCTCGGTTTGCTGTCCAGCTCGTTGCTCAGGTATTCGACAAATCCTTCTATGTGAGCGAATGTCACCTCTTCAACAAACACCGGGCCGTTGGAGCGTTCGGACATCCATCTCTGGAACTGGCTCACGTCCATCTTGTATCCGCGCAGCGTTTCGTCTCGCATCCCCCTTGCCTTGAGCCAATCCAAAAAGAGCGGAATGGCCTGTGTCAGCAACATGCTTTCTGTAGCAATCATCGTTTTCATGTGCGTATCCTCCTTGTTTGCATTATTTATGGTAGAAAGAGGAAGGTTTTTCACCTTCCCCGATTACACGTCTTCTTCTTCAAGCTTAGGTTCATCTGGCAGTCTGCCCCTTCGGACGAGACCCTCCAACTGTTTGGTCGGGATTTTCAGATTGTACGTCGCGTCTTCCAGCTTTTTGGGCGGTTTTTCACCAAGGGCTTTTTCCCGCTCTTGCTGTTCCGATTCTTCAAAAATCCGGGTGCGCTTCGTGGGACGATCGCTCTCTGCAATGAGCCATTTCCTATCTTTCCATTCACGAATGATCGATTTCAGGTTCTCATATCCCTCATGCCTCAGTTGCTTTTCCAGGACATGCTTTAGGATGGCCACCTCGGTGTAATCCCCTTGTGGGATCATTTTGCCCCAGCAATTGATTGGATTGGAGTAGATCCCCTCGATACGGAAATTGGCTTGATTCAGGATAATCAGCTGAACGATAAGCTTCCATGCTTTCAAACTAGTGTCGCGCTGTGAGCTGATGGCGTCCTCCTGTTGGACAATGAAATCGAGAATTGCGTCAAGTCGGAGGTTGAGGCCCAGAGCTTGGTTAGCCAAATCAGCTGCAGCCATAATGATGGCGTACTTTTTGGCAATTCTAGTGCGAAAGGGTGTATCCGGCAGTACATTCACGCAGCGATCTTGCCACTCATTCCATGTCTTATCGATAATGTCCAGCCCTTGATCGAACAGGTATTTCACAAATGCTTCCCCTGCGCAGCCGTAGTGATTCTGGATCACCCCTCGAATGGCATCGGCTTGAGCTGCTGATTCCGTCCACTTCACGTTTGGGAATTCGAAGACGCGAACCGTCAGACCCGCATTGTGATTGGTTCTTTCAAAGATGGACAGTTCCCCCGTAGAAAAGATGAACATTGCCCAAGTTCCCTGTTTGCGCTGCTGAATTTTGTCCGTTAGACGTGATCTTTCCTGTCCAAATGCTAGTTCGTACAGCATTTTGGTCAGGGACGCTTCTGTATTCATGGACAGTTCGTCAAGGGCAATAGGGATGCCATAGTTTCCATCTAACATGTTAATTATCGCATTAGATGTACCGTTCCATGATTTCCCAAGTCCTTTGCCCTTGTTAGAAGGCAAGCCAAAGATCGAAACACCCAGCAGAGCAGCTGTTGTTTTCCCTTGTGTACTTTTGCCCGCCATGCTTAAAATGAGGGTGTCTATATCGTTGTAATGATAAGAAAGATAGCCGAGAATGGCAGAGGCGAATCCCCCCGCCAAGACCAACTCTAGCGGGACGTGTCCGATAACATGCTGTTTGACCATGTTCAACCATGTGGCAAGGTCGCCCTTGGGCTTTAGATTGTAGCTGCCATTTTCATTGTCATTGATGGCCTTGACTGTATCATTAGCAGAGATGATGCGGTGATGGCGAAACACCAGCTGCTTTTGCTCGTCACGATGCCACCCGACCTGATGGAAAATGACCTTATGCGGCGCACGCTTTTGCTGCTCCCGCAGGTAGGTGGCGATCACCTTGACGTACTCATGTGGGATGTCGATCCCTTTTCCCATCAGATCGGGCAGCACGCGCGGCTGTATCTGAACCATTCCGATCGGTAGTTCGAGGTAGGTTCCCTTAAATTTGTAGCACAGATCGAGATGGACGTCCTTGGTGTCGAGATTCTGCACAGTTCGTTTGACGAACAGTGGTTCGCACACCTTGAAGATCGTTTCTTCGCCCGTTTCCTTGTCGAATTTCTTCACATACAAGCCATTGTTCTTGAGCGTGAAGTCCCCGACGGGAAACGATTGTCCCTGCTTGAGTGCTTCTTGGCTGATGCGTAGACGGTTGTTAGACCCTGTTGGTTGGGTTGTCATGGCTATCTCCTTTCAAAGTGAGGGTAGGGAGAGAGGGCATCCGTTTCCCTCTCTCCAGTCCATACGATTCCGTACCTGAGTGGCATCGCCGGAGCGATTCCGATCATGCTCCTAAACGTTTTTAGCGATCATCAATCCAAATCGTTTATGTCATCTACGTCATCGCTATCCTCACCCATGGGTGAAGGCACAACCTGGTCAACATATGCCAAAAGTGATTCCATGTACTGGTCATCTTGTACAATCTCCAGTGCGGAATTTTCAGATGCAACCTCTTGTTGGCATCCGTGACTACCAATTTCAACTGGATCGAGTTCATTCATCTCATCGACCCCCGATTCCCAATCGCTCTCGTCGCAGTCGGGCCACCACTTCCAAATCTCGAGCACTTTGATTCCGTTTCGCTCCAACCGGAAGACCTTATACTCCCAGCGGAAAACCGGTTCAATGAGGTCTTGTTTGACTCTTCTGCCCTCATTGAAGACTTCGTTTGCGTCCTTTTCGAGCACATAGCCGATGCTCTCTTCAAACGACAAATCCCCTTCAATCACCATGTAGCTGCACAGATCGTGTACCTTCGCTTCTAGTGCGGCAAGAAAGGTATCCCACTCGTCCTTTGAATCGAAATGCAGATTGTAGGGCAGCTTCCAGCCGATATCCAGTATCCGACCATTTTCCGTTGTACTTTGATTTAGTCCAATCCACGTTGAATCGTTTGGCCCGAAATCCAGCAGGTTTTCGTCCCTTTCCAAGCCAAAAGAGATCTGCTTTTCCAAGTTACTTGCGGAAAGTGCAATCACTTCGCCTATCGAACCGTTGATGTGCATTTCCATTGGCCTTTTGGCAATCAGCCAAGTCGTGTTGATCCAGAGATTGTTTACGCAGTACATACTTTTGCCTCCTTTGAATTCCATCGTTAGTTCCGTTGAATCGGCTGTTGATCGGCAAGTGACGATCACATGCCCCCGAAACGGACACCTTCTTTGGAACGCAAAAAAGACGCCCGTCAACAACAAGAATCTTTTCGAACAGACTCAAACAAGCCTGAGAGCTCAATCGCTCTGAAAAAATTCCTCTTGTTACATGGCGTCTTGCATGGGACTTCACACGCGGTTACTGTCCGGCATAATGACGATTTAGCATGCACACGGTATGGCTCAATGGCCATTCCAGCAGGGGCTTCCATAATCGAGGTATTCAACTGTAGTTAACACTCTAACACATGCCCGGCGATCTATCAATATTTTTTATTAACCTTCCAGAGATTTTTTGTTCCATCCCTTTATGAGGGATGGAACGTTATCACTTCACTCATCTATCTTCTGCACCCGTAGATAGCAGCGAATCGCTTCGGCCACGAGCCAGCTGTAGCTCGGGATGTACCTGCCTTTTTTCAGTGTTTCGATTGTCTCAAGCAGCTCCTTTTCGACGTAGATGGTCAGCTTCTTGTGCTGCTCATAGAAATCCGGTCTCCTTTGCAAGGTGGGGTAGGAAGGATCGGGTTGCCGGAAAGGAGCGATTCTTGCGTTTTGCCGATCCGAACAGGCAAGTTCAGACTGGCCTTTAGGCGGGTGCCGTCTGAATTTTTCGTGTTCTGGTTCCATGCTGGTCACCTCGTCGGCTTCTTCCCACCCCGAGTCCAAGTCCCTGTCGTCTGCTGACTCCGTCCCGCTGCCTTTCTCTTGCCATTGATCCCTGCCCCAGTTGATGCCGTGTGTCGATTGGCCGTTCTTGATTGGCTCTTTTGCCCCTGACAAATCCAAATTTCGTTTACGTCGCTGAAACATTCTGATCCCTCCGGTTCTTTGCATGTCGAAGTCGACGTCGTCGGACACGTCGACTTTATCAGATTGTTTCTCTGCGTGTGAAGACAAAAAATGGGCAAACTAAGTCTGCCCTTGAATCTTCCATCATGCCTTGATCGGCCACCTACAACAGCTGTTGGTACAACGGCTCCGGGTCGACACCATGTTCTTCCGCTACATGAGCAATGGCTTGTTCCCTGCTCATGCCCGCCAACACAAGTTGAGCAATCGGCCAAATCAGTTCGGTTAGTTGCTTCTTCACGATGGTTCCCTCCTTTGCATTTCGCTTCACAGTATCCGTCATTGGAACAAAGCTTGTTCTGCTCAGTATTCTTCGGGTAGGAGCATGGTTGCGTATTCCCCCGAATCCATCACCCACACCGTTACTCCGATGGCCAGATTTTCTGTGTGATCCAAGTAAATCACTTCCTCATGAAAAGGCTGCTCTTGCCTATTTACGACCTTCTGTATCGGCTCTCCGTCTACCCACTCAGTCGAAAGCTCAAACACCTGCATGTAGTCCAGTTTATCTCCCCGTTCCTGCCGCTTCTCAAGGATGTTCCACAGCATCCGTTGCAGCTCAATCGGCACGACTTCATTGACTCCTCGTGTCACGTATCTGTCCGAAGTAAACAATTTCCGCGCTTCCATCTTTACATGTACCCCTTTTCTCTCAAGCTGACGTAGGCACCCTCTGTTCCCACAATGATGTGATCCAAAACAGTGATGCCCAGTAGTTCACCTGCTTCTTGAAGTCTTTTTGTTACTTCCAGGTCGGGCTCGCTGGGAGTAGGGTCGCCGGAAGGATGGTTGTGTGCCACGATCACGGAAGCGGCGTTTGCCAAAAAGGCGACCTTGAATACCTCTCTCGGGTGCACGATGCTTGAATCAAGTGATCCCATCGAAACCGTGTGAATTGCCGTTGGCTCGTTTTTGGTACTAAGGCAAAGGAGCAGGAACTCCTCGCGGTCCGTTTCTTGCAGAAACTTCTGGAAGAGCCCTACCGCATCTACCGCCATTCTGATTCGCCGTTGTGGGTAGAGAAGGCTAGACTCCCTCACCATTTTCAGTCGGACGATGTTGATCCGTTTCGCTACTTCATTGATGGTTTTCATTCCACATGCTCCTCCAACCAGTTTTGGATTTCTTGATCATCGGTAACGACTATTTCAGGAACATAGAAGGCCATGGCGTACTCATTGGTGTAGACAACAACCACCTTGTACCAGCACTCTCCCTGTCTTTCCACCTTGTCAACAAACTCTGGCAGGCTGCCAAGCAATCCACCTGTTTCCCTCTGCAAACCGACTACGGACAGATCCCGAAGGTTGTCTCCCTTTTCCAATACGACCATGTACCCGTACATGTCCAACGTGAACGCCTCGTCCAGACCGTCGAAGTCAAACGCTTCCTTCAAGCCGAGGAATTCTTCCTCTAGGTACGACGTGAAGCTGTCGGAAAACACCTGCGCTGCGCCAATCAATCGCACGTCTTGGATCGCTTTAATCGTTTTCATCGTTCAAGTCCTCCTCACAGAAAAAGGCACTTTTCCCGACTTTGCTTCGGAAAAGTGCCCTTTATCATTTTTATTGATTGATAGTAATTGTGTTTAACTGGGTTTTCAATGATCGCCTACTTTATAGTAGACCTCAACAGCGTAATCTCTACTCGAATAAACGATTTGAAGAATCTTCCCGTTGTTATAAAAGTAATAATCTTGAACGGAATCGTACTTTGGGTCGAAGCTATTCGGGAAAAATTCCTTGATTCGAATCTTGTTCTTCGGTAGAATCTCGTACTCAATCCGGTAGTTCCCCGAACTATCAATGGTAGATGAATTATGAATCTGCTTTTCATCGAATTGAATGGTGGAACCTGTGGCCACACTTTTCCATTTGCCACCAATCTTTGTTTTAGATTGTTCGGTACTCCCTTCTTTATCCACCGTTTGAAATGCCAAGTTTTTCGCTTGTTCCGCTAAAATATTTTCTAAATCCGTTGATATTAATGCGGCACGAACAGAAGAGTTGGGTTCATCTGAATAAAACGAAATCATGTATTGATCGTTTACCATGAAGTCTGTAATCCAAGAGCCTGATTCTTCATCCTTGCCTTCTTGAATGAAAGTCGTCAACTTATTCCGAATGTCATTTTGCTTCATACCAATTCTCACACCGAAGATATTACTATTCGGGTTTCTTACAGATATCTTGGAGACACGATTTCGCTCATCTAAAAAGAAACTGAAATGTTCTTTTCCTGCGAATTCGTATACCCTGCCTCCCTCATACATGTATTTATTGATGGGTTGACCGAATTCATTGATGAGTATGTCAATGTCCTTATCCAAATACTTTATCTCTTCTAGTACAGGATCTTCTTTTACTTCTTTCTGCTTTTGGGGTAGCGGTTCGGTACTTGGTTTGATTATTGGTTCGTGACTTTTAGGGTTTACGGCTTTTTGACTCTGTAAGGGCTGATTGGTGGCGATTGATTGATGGTCTTGGGATGCATCAGGAACAAAATACACAAACAGAACAAAGAACAAAATGGCGGACAAACCATATTGAATCAGTACTTTGCCCCTTGTTCTTGTTTTTCCCCATCTAACAACCAAGCTTGGCTTTGTCAAACCAATCAGAATTGCGAGTACACAAAGAAACGATAGGAGGAGGAAATATAGAAACATCTTGTGCATCTCCTTGTGGCAAGATTTGATCATTCCAGAACAGAAGCTCTTCTTAAACTTAGTATTATCAAAGAAGAAGCCGACTCCCGTGGTCGGCTTTTTCTAGCAATTGCTGTTACAAGATGTCAATTTTGACTACGACACCATGTTGGATGGTCACTTGTAGTAGTTGGTTGGCCCGAAGATTTGACCAATTACTTGGCGCACCACCTTCGTTTACGCTGACATCACTTGCTACTGGGTATTCTTGTTCTTGATCATTTACATAGAGAACAACTTTCCCCTCTGGAAAGGCAACGGCTAAGCCTTCCACTACTGTTTCCGATGCATTCTCCGGGGGTGTTGGAGCAGTTGTTTGTTGGTCAGGTGTATCCGCTTTATTCGTTGCCGCCTGAACATCGGTACCCTCACTCTGTTGAACAGGAGTTACCCCAGAGTCAGCGGTCGTTTGTTTTGATGTTTCGATTTCTTTTCCCTCAAATACTTTTGCCAGCAAAGCCGCCTGCATGAACTTGTTTTGTGGGATCTCGTTGAAACCAATCGTATGAATTTCAAAAGAATTCGTTTCAGGATTGACTACAAATTGCATTCTCGCTTTCACTGGTTGTCCTTGATAGGTCATATCCCCTGTAAACTCAACGATTTTCTGCCCAGTATCTGAATCAAACGCAGACCATTTCGGTGAGCCGAAAAACTTGTCAAACGCCTCACCAATTTTTTGGTTCGGTCGGGCTGCAAAGGTACCCTCTCTTACAATGTCGACGTACTTTTGTTGTGCCGAAAACTGGGACAGTGCTCGATCAATGGGAGTAAAGACATCGATTCCTATCCAAGAGAGAGCCTTCATGAGAAAGACAAGGGCAGCAATGGAAAAGATGATGGTTCGTACTCCCCTAAAAATCCTTTTCCAGATCGGGATGTTTTTTGGTGCGCTATTTTTTTCGGGCATGCTTTGAATGGTGGTACTATCTTCACTTCGTACAGAATTCATGGTATTTCAATCCTTTCTTACAGCCTATCTATTCTTCTCACGTATGACTGTCGGATCATAAGAATTTCAATCGAATTTAGTAGATTCTTCCTACATTATGTTATAGATGTGATTTAATAGTCAATTACAATTTATAGTGTGTGTAAATGGTTTTTTGCCTCTAGTACGCTTAACTAGAGGTGGGACCAAATGGAAGAGAGTACGAAACAACTTGCCAAGATGCTTGGCGAACGAATTCGCAGTATCCGACTGGAGCAGGGACTCAGCCAGGAACAACTCGGTGAACGCTCGGGACTGCACACCAATTACATTGGCCAAATTGAGCGGGGAGAGAAGAATCTTACCCTTGAAACCCTGCTGAAAATTGCCCGTAGCCTAGGGACATCCTTGGAGCAGCTGCTGCATTCCATTGATCCGCTCGATCCCCACACCCCTCTTGGGCAAATTGTCGTTATGCTCTCTGAACGTCCTATTACGGATCATGCTCTTGTTTTAGCTTTGATGAAAACGGTCTTTTCATGGGAAGAAGAAAAGCGGAAGTGAGTCACAGTGGACTTTCTTCCGCTTGTTTGTTTGCCGAGGGGAATTGGCAGGCGAGCACTGTCATTTCCCAACGTACTGCAAAAATCTCTTTGCGCAGCTTTTCTTCTCGTTGTTGAATCCATTCGCAAACTTCCTTGAGTGTATCCTGACATGTTTCTCCCCGTTGTTTGTACAGCATCTCATCCTTTAATAGATACATCGCTTTCTCGCATGTCCTCACACCCCGTATCAGCGTATCCTCCTTGCCAACAAGCTCTTCGTATTTTTCCCGCACGCCATTCATGGAATCCCTCCTTATCCATTACAGCAGGGCCACAGCCTGCTCTTTGTCCTGTCTGCTGGTGTTGATGTAGAAACTCGCCGTCGTCTGGATGTGGGCATGTCCGGCCAGCTTGCTGACGGTCGTGATCGGCACCCCTTTGGTCAGGAGCCGGGTGCAGAAGGTGTGCCGGAACTTGTGCGGGTACATGCGGAAGCCGAGGCGCTTTTTCAGGCCCTCCAGCATCGTGTTGACGGCGTCCTTGTGCAGCTTCCCTGCTCGCTGGCTGACCAAGAGAAAGGTGCTGTCCGAGAATCTGCTGTGCTGCCGCTCCGTGCGAACGTAGTCTTTGATGAGATCTACCAGATCTGATCGGAGCGGGATTTCCCGATACTTTCCGCCTTTGCCTGTGACTCTCAGTATGTTAGTCAGGTAGTCGAAGTCACGCAACTGTATGCCGCACAATTCGCTCACCCGAACGCCAGTGTAGAGCAGCAGCCAAACGATCAGCCGATTTCGCAGGCTTACTTTGCTCTCGTCCTGTGTAAAAAACAGCAGCTGGCTCACTTCCTGTTCCGAAAAGACCTCCACTTCGCCCTCACTTCCCGCCGCCACTTTGATCCGATCTTTTCGAAGCGTGACCGCCATTTCCTTCGCCATTCCTTGTTCGATGAGAAACAGGTTGAAGGCTTGCAGGGAATTGATCTTCTTGTTGATGGTCGCGATGGCGTAGTTTTGCTCGACAAGGTGATTCTTGTAGCTGACTACGTAGAAGCGTTTGAGGTCGGTGGGATCGCTTACGCCCATGCCGAACAGGAACGCACAAAAACCCCTCACGTCGCCCACGTAGGATTCGATTGTTTTCGATGCGATCCCGTTTTCTACAAGTGACTGCTCAAACTCCTCGATTAGCTGCATTCATTCTCCCTCCTGAAACGAAAAATGCCCCGCAGCCTTTGATGGGCGCAGGGCGGTATTACTCGCTACTTCCAGTCGTTTTCTTGTTCAGGGTATCTTGGCTGATCGGAATGGATTATCCAATTGAACGTAAAAAGGCTCAGCCAATTGACTGACCCATCTGAGAGCAGCTTGAATTTCTCCCGGCCCCTCACCATCCCACACATCCTCCCAGACCAAATCTACGGTTCCTGTCTCTTGCGGGAGGTTTACGTAGATATCAATGACATTGACCAGATTTGATTGCTTCCTTTTCAAAACCATTCTGACAATGTGTGTTGGCAGACATACATCCCCGTCAGACCGCCTACTCTCGTCATCTTCCTTGTAAGCAAGCAATGGAGAACTTTTTTCAATCTCATCGAATGATTGAGCAGCAACAGCCAAGATCCAAAGATCCTGATACGAATCTTCGTCTCCCTTCATAGCAGCCCCTAATTTCAACATGTCCAAGAGCAGCTTGTTAGTTAGATTCATTGGATGCCTCCCCGTATATATTTTCCTTTTCCCCCTGAAACGCAAAGATGCCCGCAGCCATTTGATGTGCGCATGGCGTACTATTCTCGACTTCCAGACGTGAACTTTCGAAAAGCGTGCCACATCTCCACCTCATCGTTACCCCACGCCTGACGGACATTCTCCGGGTCGAGAATGCGGTAATGTTCGGTGATGATGTTCTTCTGGAGCTTCCATCCTCTTCTCTTGTCCAAAGTGTCCCAGAAAAAACTGCCCCCTAATGTCTTGGTCGGTAGGTTCGGAAAAAGCATGTACAACAACTCCTTTCTTTATATTCTCAATAATAATATAAGCTTGATTTTCAGATAGAAACGTACGTTCTTGACTGCTGCGTTTTCAGTGTCGGCTGGTTTACGGTGTTCAGTTAAATTCCATGAAAGAAAAAAGAGCCTATCGCTTTAACACGATAGACTCAGGAAGGGCAGAACAGCCTATTTCTTTAGATATTGATTCATTTCACGAATCTTGAGATATTTCTCTAGCTTGGCAGCACAAGGGGATTGTAGAAGTAGATCAACCGGATCTTTCAGGAACTCATTACCCGTTAGCACTTTTAAATATGCGCTACTATTCGCTTTTTCTT
Source organism: Brevibacillus sp. FW306-2-1A-C05A (assembly GCF_058781555.1). NCBI lineage: Bacteria > Bacillati > Bacillota > Bacilli > Caryophanales > Paenibacillaceae > Brevibacillus > Brevibacillus sp. FW306-2-1A-C05A. The sequence continues at coordinate 171,509 of NZ_JBYSWV010000004.1, read as the reverse complement.
TTTCGACAATTGTAACCAATGCTTCCGTTACTTCACCCTGGCTCAAGAAATTTTTTACAAAAACCCATGCTTTAGGCGTTAGTTGTAGCGCTTTAAACGCCGTTTCCTTTGTCGGCTGAAACAAGAAAACTTCGCAAGCCTTTTTTTGTCGATCCGTAAATCCATACCGACTAAAGACGCCATCTATAGCATCAATTAGGCTTCTATCGTTGTTGTAACCCACCACTTTTCTCAAAATCACTAGGTTGTTGGCCATCTCTACTTCGCCCTTACTATTGTCGCGTATCACAACTGCATTAGATTCGGTTGATGTTACTGGCAAACTATTGTTCATTTACATACCCACCTTTGGCATTTTGATGAACACAAAAAAACACTCATTACAAAAACACTCCAAGTGATCATTGAAGTACTTTTGTAATCAGCGTTATTATCCAAACCGGATAGGTTTTGCCAAATAACTTCGTCCTGCCTTACGGTTATCCTCAGCTAGTTTAGAGGTTGTCCTACTGGCTCTGGTGCTGAATGGTGTTGTATTCATCTTTTGTAGCCATATGATACTCCTAATGGGCCAAAACTGCAAGGACTTTTTAGAAGGAGAGTGGGCTGAAAGAGGAGCTGACTGCATTCTTTATAGTTTGAAGTGAGGGTAAAATGGACAAGATTCTTGTTGGAAATGAAGGGGGGAGTCATGGCGAATCAGCCGAAAACTATTTCAGCGAGTTTCTGTAGCGTTTTTCAGTAAGTCCCGCCAAAAAGAAAAGAGCCTACCTCTCATGAGGTAGACCCTTTCGACTTAATGCGGGTGGTGACAAGCACCAATTCCCACGAAGTAACGTTTCGATTATTCTACTGTAACAGTTACTCCAGCGCTAGGAATGTTTGTTACGTTACCCAACACGTCAGCTGCATCTCCACCAGCGGCCAATTTCACAACAATTGGAGTTTTAATTTCGGAAGAGGACAGTGGTTGAGCAAGAGCGATTGTAAACTTAGTGCCAGTAGTATCACCTGCAGCAGCAGCTTCTACAGTACCAGTTTTTGCAACGCCATTTACATATACTACAAAATCTTGAGCATTATCTGTTGCGTCAACGATAGTGTTAGCATCCATTGCTTCACTGAAAGTCAAAGTAATTGTGCTGAGATCGCTAAGTTTAGCTGTTGCAGTCGGTCTCACGTTCTCGTTAAGTGGTACACTTGCATTAAATGCAGTAACGGCTTTACCAGAAGCATCCTTAATTCCGGAAACTGCTACAGTGTAGTTAGAAGTAAACTCGATTTGGTCTGGGTTCAGTGTAAGGTAAACAGTTTTCTTGTTACCTACAAACTTAGCGGATTTAGCAACTACTTTACCTTCTACAGTGTAGTTATTAACATTCAGTGCGCTAGTATCAACATCGCTAGAGAAGTTAACAATTAACTCGCTAGGGTTAGAACCAACTACTACACTATTTACTTTAGTTGTAGAAGCAGAACCAGCAATTGTAAAGGTTACAGCAGTGTTTGCCATTTTTACAGTGGAATCAAGATGATCTGCAATCTTGGAGCCATCCAGTGTCAAGCTGTATTGACCTGCAGGCAACTTAGCACCAGCACCGTCATAATTATCAGCATTCAATTTGATTCCATCTGCTACGCCATTACCATCTTTGTCATACGCAGTTACAGCAGCCGAAGCAATTCCACCTGCAAGTGTTTGCTCAACACCATCAACATCAACGTACTTAACTGTTGCAATTGCAGCAGGAGTTACATCTACTGTACGATCTGCTTCAAACACGATGTAGTTAGTTCCACCGATATTTTTCAAAGTACCTGCAGTAGATTTGAATGTCGGTTGGTTTCCTACGAAGTCTACATATTTAACTACTGGAGCTGCCAAGGACAAACCAGCTAGGTCTTTAGCATCTGCAATTTCAATTCGATGAAGACCAGTAGCCCAACCAGCGGCAACATATTTAGTACCAGACAGATCTACATCAAATGTTTTGTTATCGGATGTAGTTGCCTCAACACCAATAGCCGCCTTGGTTTCACCGTCAACCTTGATGGTGAAGAAGTCACCAGCGCCATTAGTTGCTTCTGCAAGAGGCTCGCTAAAGGTTACACGAATTACTTTAGCATTAACAGCTTTTACTTCAGCTACTGTCGGAGCAGTTGTATCTGTTGATACTGTGAAATTCTTCGAAACTGGGTTTGGAGATACAAGGTTACCAGCGAAGTCTTTCAGTCCAGTAACAACTACTTTGTAAGCTCCAGCTGTAGTAAGGGTGGAAACATCAATTGTAACCGATTTACCATCGGCAGCTGGAGCGAATGCACCAGCAACTGGAGTTACATTGGCACCTGTGCTGCTTTGAAGTTTAACATAAGTATCAACGGTAGCCAGCCCACCGTTAGTGAGGTCTACTGGCTCGGTGAAGGAAACTTTAATATGCTTAGAGTCAGTCCAAGTAACTTCACCATCTACTGTTGGTCTTGCAGTATCGGAGATAGTCATCAATTGGCTATAGTCATCAATTTGATTTCCATCAGCATCAAGTACATTTGCTACTCCGATAGCGTAAGAAGTTGCAGTAGTAGTGAATGCCTCACCGTTTTTCAATGTGATGATAACAGTTTTGTTATCATCTTGGAGAACAGGAGTCCAAGCGGTGTTATCAAGTGCAGCACCACCTACTGGAGCAGCAGTGTAGTTAGTTCCTACTTCAGCCGTTCCTTTTTGAACTTCCTTGTTGAATACTACTTTAAGTTGTTTAGCGTTAATAGCACTTACCGACTCAACTTTCAAATCACCAGTAGGCACATCAACTGCATCGTTACGAGGATCGTAAGAAACACCATTAGAGCCATCCAGGTTTACTGTTACGTAAGAACCTTCAAAATCAGTTTTGGTCAGGTCTCTCTTTGCTTTTGACAGAGTGCCTTTAGCCAAGATTTCACTGAACTTAGCGCCTTTGCCGTCAAAGTCAACAAACACCAGGTTGTTAAAGTCGCCGTCTGGATTAGCAGTATTCAGGTTGGTAACAAATTGTTTTTTAGCTTCAGCAGTAAGGTTGAACAGATCATCCAGCTTATAAAATTTGTCTACGCTACCGCCCATGTAAACACCTTGTGTTGGTGCAGCAAAGGCAGAAGCAGCCATGCTAGCGAATACTGTAGCAGAGAGCAGGGAAAGAGTTACTTTTTTATTCACGTACTACCCCTCCGTATGTTGAATAAGGAATTTTTATTTAGTGAGTATGTAGAAACAGCGGAAGGAGGTCCCTCCCTCCGCCGTTCATCTCACTTTAGTGCTGAACAGACACGCTGTCTATCAAAACTTATTTGAAGTTTACAGTTGTAGTATCTGTTTCGCCTTCTTGGCTAGTTACTGTAACTTTCAAGGAGGTTACATCAACAGAAGCAGAGAAAGCAAATTTGATTTTGTTTCCTTCTACTTTTCCATTGAAAGTTTCACCGTCGAGTGTAACTGTTGCAGATTTTACTTCGCTAGCGTCAACATCTTTGTTCAAATCAACAGTGAACAGATAGGATGTCGCAACACCACCGATAGAGAATTTGCCATTTTCTACAGTTACAGAAGTAGGAACAGCATCCCAGTCGTCGTTGCCGTCACCGTTGTCATCGCCGCCGAAAGATTGTTTCAGGAAGTCTTCAACAGCTTTTTCATCGACGCCTTCTTTTTCTACCCAGTCTACGCTACCTACGATCAGAACGTAGTCATAACGATCGCCGTCGATTTCGCTGCTGTCCAGCAGAACGATGTAGTCGCCTTCTTCTACGCCATCTTCAGCTTCGAAATCATCGTATACATCGATGAAAGCAGTGGAAGATTTAGTCAGCAGTTTGCGAGTATCGCCTTTGCCAGCTTCGTAAGTGATGGTGTTGCCGTTAACATCATCTACACGAGCAACTGTCAGTTTCTCGATGCTAGCATTTTTCCACTCGGATTTATCCACCAGTTGTACGTTGTTTTTAAGATTGATTGCTTTGTTGTTAACAACTTCGATAACGTCATCAACAACTACTTCATCATCGGAGTTCAATTGGAATGCGATGAAGTCGCCGCGTTTGATACCACGATCTTGCAACTCTTCACGATCATCGTCCAATTTGTACTCTTTTGTTGTTACAGAGTCGCCATCTTTAGTGATAACTTTGATGGTGTCTTGTCTGTTGGAAGAACCGTATTCTGTAACTACACCGTAGTAAGTGTCGCCAGTCAGACCGTCGCCTTCTACTACGAAGATCGCTTCTACTTCGTCTTTATCTTCATCAACGGAGTAGTAAACTGTCAGATCGTCCTCGTCAGCGATATCTTTGAACTTAGCAATGCCTGGGTTTTTCAGTTCAGCGCGTTTGGAAGACGTATCCAATTTGCCAGTCATTTTGAAGATGGCAGTTTTGTCGGTTACTTCGAAGTCGCCAACAACATCGTCGGTTTCGTCTGCCAGTTTATCCCAAGCAGAACCGGACGATTTACGCAGTTTGGAATCCAGAATTTGAACTTTGTCAACTTCGCCTTTGGAATCCAAAGTTACTTCCAGCAGAGCGATGGACTCATCTTTGCTTGGTTGCAGGATGTCTTCCAGCTCATCAGCTTCCATGTTGTCGCGGCCGTAGTGTTTGCCTTCAGCATTGTAAATGTCCTCTTTTTCCAGGGACAGAGCCAGTTTTTTACCTTTTTGAGTCAACACAGTGAAGTCGTAAGTGTCTTTCGCAGTGTTGTAAACAACACCTTTGGTAACGATTGCTTTTTGTTTACGATCGTCGATTGGATCTTTCGTTTCAATGTGACGAACGCGGCCGGAAGCATCCAGTACCAGCTTCACTGTTTCGGAATCCAGGTTGGATACCAAATCCCAGTTTTTGTCATCGAGATCTTTAACGTCTTTGTTTCCGTTATCGGAGTAAGTGGCACCTGGGTAGATACGGTAAGTTTTGCCGCCAACAGTCAGACGGAAGTCAGATGTGCTGCGGCTAACTACTTTGTCAACTTTACCTTCTACTACTGTGCGGTTAGCGAATACCAACAGTTTGTCTTCATCGCCATCAGCGTAGTATACAGAGTATACGTCGCCTTCTTTCAGGTCGCTCAGTTTCGCTGGTTTGCCATCCAGGAATACCAGGAAGTCCTTGCCTTCTTCTTTGTCTTCCAGCTTGTTGAACTTACCAGTGTCGAGGTTGGTGATTTTCTTTTTCTCAACATCGATTTTGCCGATCACTTCAGAACCGTATTTCGCTTTGGAGTTCAGGTTCATTTGGGTGTCGTCAATTACGTGCATGTAAGAAACTTCGTTATTGCTGTCCAGAACAACTTTCACACCAAAGCTGTCGTTAGCAGAGATGATCTCTTTCAGAGCGTCAACTGGATCGCTGTAACGTTTGAAGTTGTAAGTAATTTTGGAGTTTTTGTTGAAGCGGTAAGTTTTGCCGCTTGCATCCAGTTCCACTTTCAGATCTGCCAGATCGGAAGTGCTCAGGTTTTTACCGTCAGTAGTTTTACCTTTGAGGGTAAATTCGCTCAGACGATCCAATACTACTTCTTCGTCCTCGGAACCTTCCATCCAAACGATTACGTTTTCTCTGTCATCTTTGATCCACACTTGTACGCGTTGACCATCGAAGTCGTTAGGGTTGATACCGTCAGCAACTTTGTAAGTAGTGTTGCCCAGACCAGCTTCTTTACCGTTCAGGGTAATTTCGTTCGCTTTCAGTTTACCCAAGCCGATTGCTGGTACGTTAGTAACGAGTGGCAGATCGTCGGAATCATGATCTTTCTCATGAGCCCAATCCATGTCAACTACAGTTACTTTCAGGTATTTCGTCAGGAGAGTTTTGTTGGTAACTTCGTAACGAACGTCAGTTCCGAACTCAACTTGCTCCATCAGGTCTACGCGAAGAGCGTTGTCCAGCATTTTGAAGATGTCGCCACGAGTTGCTGCATTGTTAGGAGTAGTGATGCTCTTAGCAATGTTCAGCTCGGAAGCTTTGGAGATCATGCTGTTTGGCCATACGCCACGAACTGCTGGCTCATAACCCAGTGCACGAACGATCATAGTTACCGCTTCAGCGTAAGTAACTTGGTTTTGTGGTTTGAAGGATTTGTCCGGGAAACCTTTTACGATTTCTTCGCCGGAAGCTACGTTTACGAAACCAGCAAACCAATCGGTAGATTTAACGTCAGTATAAGTAGTGTTGAACTGTGCCAGTTTCGCACCTTGCTCCAGTCCGCGAGCGCGAACGATCAGAGTAGCGAACTCTGCACGAGTGATTGTTTTGTCTACACCGTATTCGCCGTTGCCATAACCTGCTACCAGGCCAAGAGCTTCGAGGCGCTTAACGGTTTTTTCCATTGCAGCGTCCATTTTAGGAGCTGTTGTAGTTGCATCTTCTGCTGCGAAAGCCATTGGAGCAACAGAAAGTGCGAGTGCACTAGCCAATACACTGTTAACGACCTTTTTCATAACCTTGTGTTCTCCTCCTCTAGTATAAACAAATTGTTCTTGGGGAATATTTGTTGTTAATCTATCTTTCTTTTTAAAGCCCGAATCCTGCAAGCGCGTGTCACCTCCTTTCGCAGGCCAGCTTCGCTTTTTTGTGTTAAAAATATCTAGTATATTCAGTATTGTGTAAAATGCAACAATCAATAGTGTAACACAAGTGCTAGAATTCGTGAATCTTTTTTACACAATTCCCCGTATTTCGTGTGACATCCTATTAAACGCCTGAGCCAATCAAAAGTTGCGGCGCCTTCGAAAAAAATTTAAAGATTTTTTCGTGGGTTCGTATTCACCTGTCGATTATGTACGAAGTGACATCCGCCACACTTCGTATTATAGGGTACGCAGGGCGGACTGTCACCATTGAACCTTTTTCCAGTTCTGTTCAAAACCTTACAAATCTTTCTTGGTCACACAAGCCTAGTTGCCGAGTGCTGTTTCAAAGTTTACGACAGCCAGGTTGTAGTTGAGAATCGCTTTTTGGTACTGGTTCTCGCGGTCGGAAAGCTCTTCTTCTGCCTGGATCACTTCAAGTGTAGTCGCCAGGCCGTTTTCAAAGCGCAGATTTGTCAGACGGTAGCTCTCGGCAGCAGAGTTTTTCGCTGTTTTCTGGAACTCAATCGCCTCTCTTGCCGCATTCAGATTCAAATAAGCTTGGGCAACTTCCTTGGAGATGGTGCGTTTTTGTTCCTCGATCGCCATTTTCGACTTATCTACGTTATTGCGGGCTTGACGACCTTGGAGGGTCGACAATGCCGAATACTCCTCGATCAATTTGACGTTCAGTTCTGCCAAATTCAGTTCTTCCTGTACTTTTGTCATCTCGACACGTTTGGAAAGAGCCTGAGCTTGTGCTTGCTCCAAAGTCAAGGAAATCGGCGCAACCTGTTTGTTGCTGGAGACGATCTTCCACTTTTTGTTCAGGTCAACGCCAAGAAAATCATTCAAATCCATGCGCGCTACTTCTACCGCATTTGCTGCGGATGTCAAAGCAGCCTTTGCCCCTGCTACGCCCATTTCTGCCTGCAGGACGTCTGTTTTTGCTTTTGTTCCCACATCAAATGCCGCTTTGGCCACTTTCAGTTGCGTTTCTGCACGCGTCAGGCTTTGTTTTTTCAATTCATAGTCGTCCTGCGCAAAAATGAGGTTGTAGTAGACATTTTGCGCACCCAATCTGATTTTGGATTCTGTAGCTTTCACCATCAGTGCATTCAGTTTTTTGTTGATCTCTGCTTGTGCATTCCCTACGTACTTGGCCTTTGCGGCGTTCAATTGTTCTTTTGTTCCTTCCAGGGAATCAATCATATCTTTGGACATGTCAGCAGAGGTAATATAGGAAAGCGATTCGTTCAAATCCGCATTTTTCGCGTCAATACGTGCATTCTGGAGCGTATTGTTGGTTTGCAACGCTTGTTCAATCGCTTTTTCCAGCGTCAGCTCTTCCAGTGCAGCAGTCTCGGATGTCGTTGTATTGCCTGTTTCCGCTGCTACTGTTTGTGCTGGCTGCGCCGGTTTCGCCGCCTCTGTTCCTGTATTGGCAGATGCCGTCAAGGTTCCTGCTCCAATTGCGGTTGTGAGTACAGCCGCCAAACTGATGCTCATCCACTTGTTGCTCGAATATGGAAAATTCACGTGATTCCACTCCTTTTGCTTGTATTGATTGTAAAACTTTTCACTACTTGAAATATTACAGTTTGTCCCAAGATCACTATATCACAGAGTAATGTTTCGCACACGAAAAATTAGTGCCCTACCAGCATTTTCATAAGGGATTACACGCACTTTAACATGTATAGATCATCCCTTTCTGATTTAGTCCTTCTTTGCCTCATAGATTACTACGATTCTGTGTCAAAAACATTTCAGGATTCGCCAACATCATTTTTGCATGCTATCCTTTTCTTGAGGTGATTGATCGATGCTTACAGAATATAAAACCGTCGCTGGCTATGGAGAGGACTACATCGTCATTGAGCGTTCCCGCTTCATTGGCTATGCGCAACGGGTTACGACGGAAGAAGAAGCGGTTGCTTTTATCGCCATGATTAAAAAGAAGCACTGGGATGCCACCCACAATTGCTCCGCTTTTGTCATCGGCGAAAACGACCAGATTCAACGCTCAAGTGATGATGGCGAGCCTAGTGGTACGGCAGGCAAGCCGATCCTGGAGTGCATCAAGAAAAACGGCGTCAAGGATACTGTGGTAGTCGTGACCCGTTACTTCGGCGGAATCAAGCTGGGCGCTGGCGGGCTTGTTCGGGCTTACACAGCGGGAACGGTCACTGCCTTGAAAGCCGCCAAGATTGTCGTGCATACTCTGCACCAGGCTATCTCGGTCAGCGTGGACTATACGTGGTGGGGCAAGGTGGAAAACGAGCTGCGCATCGGGGAATATCGGGTGAGCGGGACCGATTTTACGGACAAGGTCACGGCGCATGTGTTGATTCCTGAGGGTGAACAAGGTGCGTTTGTGGAGCGGTTTACCGATTTGACGAATGGACAGGCGCAGATTACCTTGGGTGAAAAGGAGTATGTCGAGGTGCCTGTGGAGGCTGTGGGGGATGAGTAGGGGGAAGTTGATTTTTTTTTGTAACAGAAGCAAAAAAAAGCTGAAGGGGCAGACGCCGTCTTCAGCTTTTCTTCTATTATATATGCGAAAGTTTGAAACTACTGCTGAGGAAGCTTTTTGAGTTGAACCATAACCCGAACTGTGATAACTGCCATCTCGGCACGAGTTAAGTTATTTGTAGGCTTGAAACTGTAAGTTGGCTTTTTCACATCCACTTCGTTCGGTTCGCCGTTCATCAGCTTCGCTTTGCTGACAACAAGAACAGAAGGCGCTGCGTAGTAGCCAATATCTTTTGCATCTGTAAACATCTTGTTCAAAGCAACTTTGGAAGCCTCAAGCGTCCCCAGTTTCAAGTTCAAAGCACGTGCAATCATGATAGCTGCTTCTTCACGAGTCAGGGAGTCATCCGGTCGGAAGTAGCCTGGTTGTTTCCCCCGAATAATGCCTGCCCTCGCAGCAGTCTCGATGTACTTGTACTGATAATCCCATGTATCACGATTTGGACGTACATCCGAGAATGTTGGCTCTAATGGATCACGTTCATTGCTATCGCGATAAGGGCCAGCATTAATTGGCAATGCCAGAGCTTTTACAAGCATGGTTGCAAACTCACCACGAGTCATGTCACGGTTTGCTCCGAAGCTGCTTCCACTGTATGCAGGCATGATCCCCTTTGCGTACAGTGTTTCAATCGCATCCCGGGCAAAATCATGGTTCACTACATCATCATAAGACTCTCTGGTTTTCATGACCATGTAGAAACCAAACCCGGCAAACGGGACTTGCACTGTCTTGGAACTGGTATTTACAACCCCACCAATGTTTTTCCATTCGTCTCCGTTATGATAATAAACCGTGAGAATGTTGTTTGCTGCATTTACGATGGAGGAATCGTATTTAATCGTAAGCGTTCCTCTACGGCTTGGCACCAGATTATCTTGCCAACGGCTCTTGAAATCTTCCGCGTCGCCTTCATCGTAATAAGGGTCACGGCCAAATGGAGCTTGCGTATCTCCTGCGTCTACATAGAAGAGCGGGCTGGCATAGTTGAATTTGGATTCGAGAACCAGCCTGTCTTCCAAGTTATCGTCAGCAATATTTACTTGACCAGTAGTACGATCGGCAATCCCGAAGTACAACGGGATATCAACAAAGATATCTCCATTCGGGTTCTTGACCTCTTGACCTGCTCGTCCATCATCTGGCGAGAGGAGGACAGTACCTGCAGGGAACTTCAATTCAAACTGTTTTTCAAACACACTAAACGATACTTTCTTACCCAACACGTCGCGGTACTCAGCACCGTTTACAGATGAGTTTGCGTTGTAAATCTTAATCTCGTCATTGTACGTACTGTCACCCACTACGACGGAGAACTTCACCGTATTAAGGCCCTTTTTAAGAGGTACTGTAGATGTAAATACATAGTACGTTTCTGGAATGGTCTTTCCTTGTTCATCATCGTAATAAAAGTCAGGGTTGGTTGTATTTGTTACTTTCGCTTCCGTTTTACCAAACAATACTTTGTTTGCATTCTCAGCGAATACTTTTACAACAGCACTATTACTGTTTACAATGATGTACTGGTCTGTCTCTTTTGCTTTAACCGGCGAAAGAACTTCCCAGCTAGAATACTTTTGCTCAATATTGATGTCATAGCGAATAACAGTACCATTGTCATCTTCTGCGACGATCGTATAAACCGTCGTTCCCCCTTTTTTCAGGGTCAGTGGGAAGAGTGCCAGCTTCTGTTCCTGTTCTCTCGCATCTGTTACCGCATCCTGAACTTCCTCGACAAGATCCCCATACTTCTTCGAACTCATTTTCCCTTCGAATTTGGTTCGAGATAATGAGTCGATATTGTGGTCATCGTACAAGTCTCTCAGATCATTATTCAAAGCCGCTTCCAATCGAGCATTCACGTATTCCTGGTTCGTCGTATCTTGCTCCCAGTCTCCGCTCTTGTAACGGAAATCGTTAATACGCTTACCGTTTTTCTCGATGTAAACATGTGTCGCATCATTCACGCTAAAACTCAAGCTGCTCAGGAAGTTGGCTCCCGTACGATAAGCAGGATCTGCCGCTTTCTTGGTCAATTCCTCTGTATCACCGTTGGAGATAATCTCCAGTTTCACATCCTCAATAGATGGTGTCTTTGAGGTATTATACGAAACATTGTAAATAAAAACCGTTTTCGGATCGTCCGTCAAAGTGATTTTCAAGACGTTGTTCCCTTTTTTGTAAGCCAGTTTATCTTTAAGGATCGAAAACGTTCCCTTATTCGTATCCACGCTCGTAATCCCAACTGGGGCGCCATTCAGAGTGGCTTCAATATTCGTGGATGTCAACACATAATTGTATACTTTCCCATCCAAGTTCCGGATATCATTTTCACTCTTCACTTGATATCCATCTTCAAAGCTTCGCACTTGTCCAGATGCGTCCACATAAGTCAGTTGTGCATACGGTGTAATTCGGACATCCAGTGTATAAGCCGTTGACGCAGCAGGGCTTCCTGTATAGTCAATAACCAATCTCCCAGTGCCTTGTGGAAGTTTTTTCAAAGTAAGTTTAAATTGATTCGAACCTGACGTAATCACATAATCTTGATTCGCTGTTAATGTTTGATTGTTATACTTGATTGCAATCTTGTCAGCCGTAATATTTTGTGTTTCCACCTTCAATTCCAAAGGCGACGACACAATAGTGTTCGCTGCTGTTTGGGACAAGATTTGGCCATTCGCCAAGTTTGTTACTCGTTCAAAGCTTGGTTTGGAGCTGTCCAGATATTTAAACTCATACTCGTAGTTTGCAATCGTGATATAGCCCGACGGAGATGTAACCGAACCGCTGGAGTCTTTGGTCAAATACTGGTAGCTCAGTGCAACTTTATACGTTTTCCCGTCCTGGAATGCTCCTGCTGGTACATTAAGGTTAATCGCATATTCTGTAAATCCGCTTTGTGGGTTGCCAATAGGAGTGAACGTTACTCCTTCAGCGGTTTTGTATTCTGTTTTATTTGTCCCTTCGTAAATCGTCACCTTGAATTCCTGGAACAACTGCTGTCCTGCAATGTCAACATACTTCAACAATGCCGAACCGTTCAAGGCCATCGCAGTAGATGTAGCATTTCCTTTAAGCACCGCTTGCTGATTTGGCTGCAATGCCACTCCGCCCAAGCTTACCTTGTAAAATTGATCGGAGCTTCCTGCTGAAGTAGTCGTGACGAGCAATTTTCGCACAAATGTACCTACTTCTTTATTCTGGTTGTACACTCGAATTTCCAGCGTATTTTCACCAAGCTGGGATGGAATGCTCAGCCCAAATGAGCCTGTACGATTTACCTGAGTTTTTACTACATCGCCAGTACGCAGATTCTTCACTTCAACCGTATCAGCATTGAGAGCTTTCCCGTCCATATTCAAACTCAGACGATTTAAAGACGGTACGGTAATATAGGTTGGATTGCTTGTAACGTTCGGATCGTTTAACGGCGTATCGTTAATTTTCAAATCGCTAACGAGAGGGGTATTGTTGTATTGAACGAAGAATTGATAGTGTTCTTTCGTAACATTCCCCACTTTTTCATAGAAGGAAATCTGATTCAACCCTGGCTTCAGGCCGATATTGCTGAATGTAAAGGTACTGCCACTAATGGATGGCGCTGTGTTGCTCAAGTCTTGAATAGTCTGCCCATTATTGGTTAAAATTTTCAAACGCAGGCTACTTCCCGTCACACCACTTCCAAAGGTACCTACGATGTTAATTGTAGAATCACCGTAGACGACTGGATTGTAAGCGGTTGTTCCGCCAGAGAAGTTCGTAATGGTAATCGGACTGTTCAGCGAGTTGTACTCGTAATAAATAATATCTCTCTCGCCTGTATTGGAAGCAAGAAGTTGAACAGCATTTAGACCAGGAGACAAGTCAAAATCTGGTAGTATTCCACCGCTACCGTATACGGTACGTACTGTCGTACCGTTAACTTGCACTTCAACAGCCTTTGTTTTGTCAACCGCTGTCGAAACACTATATGAGTATTTAAGACCAGATACAGTTCGGCTCGTTACCTTTTTCGGATCACTGGCATGCTCCCCTTGACCAGAATTATCAAATGTTAGCGGACCTGCTCCAGGTGAAGCTGGATTGGGAGCGTACTGAATATAAAATTCTGCCGTATCGTTCGTAGGGTCTGTCGTTACTTTTGGTCTAACCGTAACTTTAGTGACAGCACCACTACTATTCAGATGAAAATCTGGCAATGTGACGGTATTATTAGAAAAAGTCACATTATTGGTGAGGAGAACCCCATCTACCGTAATGTCAACACCTTGCCCAGCTTTTGAGCTATCTTTATAGGTTAATTGAATGCCATGCACTAATTTTGTGATTGTCTTAATAGGCGTAGTATAGTTTTGCCCATTGCCACTTCCTGTCGAAGCGACATAGGCTGCTGGCACAACCACGCCTGTCGTCGTATCCCAATTAGAGCCTAAGGCCGCAGACACAGGCAATGCTGGCAGCACACCCGTCATAACAAGCATTATCGTCAAGCACATGGCCAGCCAGCGACGGAATTGTTGAATTGGCTTACTCATTTCTTCACCTCTCCTTATTATTCTGAATCTAGTTTTCGTCCCATTCTCTGTTTAAGCTGAGATGGGACAGACCTTCCCCTTTCCTTTATCGGCTAATTTCTTTCCACAGTTAAGAGCTTCCCCCTAAAAATTGGCGAAAAAAAGCCACTGCATAAAACATGCAGTGGCTACATTTGGCTACGATCTTAATTCGTCCGCCGCTCTTGCTCGGCTTGCTTGATCTTCAACCGTCTGTACGCATTAATCAGCGGGCGGTGGCGGCGGCTGACGAGGCCGACGATTTCGGTGCCCAGGTGGATGGCGATCAGGAGTACGACCATGACGATGATGGTCGTCCACTTCGTCGTTTTGGTGAGCAGGATCGCCATTGTGCCGAAAAAGATGCTGATCGAGTAGATCGTAAGGACCGTGGCACGATGGGACAGGCCCATGTTTAGCAGACAGTGGTGCAGGTGTCCCTTGTCCGGGCTGGAGATCGGCTTTTTGTTCACGATGCGGCGCACGATTGCGAAGAACGTGTCCCAAAGCGGAACGCCGAGCACGACGATCGGGATGATGAAGGAAACGAAGAGCGCTTCCTTGAAGCCCATGATCGACAGCGCAGCCAGGTTGAAGCCTAAGAAAAGCGAACCGGTGTCGCCCATGAACAGGCGGGCCGGGTGAAAGTTGAAGTACAGAAAGCCCAGGATCGCTCCTAAAAGCACGAAGCAGTAAGTCGCAACCTTGTAATCGCCCATCAGCAGGGCCATGACGCCCATCGTTCCTGCCGCGATAGCGGAGACGCCTGCGGACAAGCCGTCCAGGCCGTCGATCAGGTTGACGGCGTTGGTCACGCCGACGATCCAGAACATCGTGATCGGAATGGCCAGCCAGAAAAGCCAGCCGCTGCTAAAGTCAATGCTACCGGAGTACGGGAGATTGACGACGCCGATCTTGAGTCCGAACGGGATGACGACGATCGCCGTGGCGATCAGTTGGCCGAGCAGCTTCCATTTCGGCGAGAGCTGGTACTTGTCATCCAGCATGCCCACAGCCATCACGATGGTGCTGCCGATGAAAATTCCAAGCATTTCCGACATGCTGGCGTAAGGAACGAACAGGAAGAAAGCCACCAGATAGCCCAGGTAAATAGCAAGTCCCCCCATGCGGGGCATAATTCGCGTATGTACCTTGCGCTGGTTGGGAGCATCTACTGCCCCGACCTTTTCAGCCAGTTTTTTTACATATGGTGTCGCAATAAACGATACGATCAGCGAAGTCAGAAATCCGAGGATTAATGTAGACATCGACTGTTCTCCTCTCTACGGATGCATCTAGGAACGGCTACTCCATTTTTCTTTTAATACGGTCAAAACAAACCGGGGAATAGCCAGTTGACGCTTCCAGCGAGACGGCTGAGAAGCTAGTCGGTAAAACCATTCCAAATGCAATTTTTGCCAAATTTCCGGCGCTCGTTTTACTTTTCCGGAGATGACATCGAAGCTGCCGCCTACCCCCATCATCAAGGAGGCGTTCAGGCGATCGCGATACTTCACCATCCATTCGTCCTGTCTGGGCGCGCCCAGTGCGACGAACAGCAGCTCCGGCCTGGCTTCGGCAATCTCCTGCACGATGCCCTCCTCGTCTTCTGCCCGGAAAAATCCGTCCCGGTATCCGACGATGCGCGCATTCGGGTAGCGAGCAGCCAGCTTTTCCGCGGCCAAACGGATGACATCCGGCTTGGCACCGAGCAGGTAGACTCCCCACTGGTGCTTGTTTGCTTCCGCCATCAACGCTTCCAGCAGCTCCACGCCTGTAACGCGCTCACGGATCGGCTGATTCGTCCATTTGGCAGCGTAGACGATGCCGATTCCATCGGGAACGACATAGGCTTGTTCCACGATCGATTGAAAAGCGCGATCCGCCCTCGCCAGCATGACGATTTCCGGATTGGCTGTTACGACATGGGTCTTTTGGCCGTTTTTAATGCGTTCTGCTATATATGTGACTGTCTCGCGAAAGCCGCGAGTCGAAAATGGCACACCCAAGATGTTTGCGACCTGTTTGGTCAATGTTTTCACCTTCATTATATAAGTTGCCCACTAGCCATTTTACCCGAAAAGAAAAGCACATTCAAGGATATCATGAATGTGCTTTATTTCCTGCCGTCAAGGCAAACATCAGTCCGCCCTCTGCGACTACTTTCCCATTAACGATGGCCTTCCCGTGCCCTTTGCCGATCGAACCGCGCACGCGCGTCAGCTCAACTTCCAGCGTTAGCGTGTCGCCAGGCTTCACCTGATCCTTGAAGCGAAACTCGTCAATGCCTGCAAACAGCCCGATTTTTCCTTGGTGCTCCTCCATGCTGAGGATGGCGACTGCTCCGACTTGCGCCAACGCTTCCACAATCAGGACGCCAGGCATGACCGGATAGCCAGGAAAATGCCCCTGGAAAAACGGCTCGTTCACTGTCACATTCTTGATCCCGACTGCGCGTTTTCCTTGCTCCAGCTCTTCAATTTTGTCCACCAGCAAAAACGGATAGCGGTGCGGAATGATTTCCTGGATTTGCATAATATCAAGCGGTGCTTTAAATTCCATGTCTGATCGCTCCATTTCCATACTTTATCTGGGCTTGTCCGTGCATGAAGACCAGTTGGCAAACTGAGAATAAACGTAACTCCCGCCTCCGACAAGTCGGCATAGCGGGGTTAAAATAGAAGGGGCACTTCCTCCCCAAACGGGAAGTGCTCTTTTTCCATCCCTTACGTGCGGTTCAACAGCCGAAACTTCCCTAAATAGATCGCGCTCGTAATGAACGAGAACGCGATCACCGTCCACAATATCGCTTCGCTGTAATGATATCTATACATGACAAGCGGTATGACCAAATACAAAAGAACTGTTGTCAACTTGCCATATGCATTTGCTGGTACCGTTTTTTTGCCCCGGAAGTGGTAAATAGCTCCTGTTATTATCATGGCCAGATCACGCATAAAGAAAAACAGGGCGGCCCACACGCTGATCCGCTCTGTCAAAAACAATGAGGCGATCACCGCCAACATCATTAACTTGTCTGCCAGAGGGTCCAACATCATTCCGATTGTGGTCACAAGCTTATGTTTCCGCGCGATGTACCCATCTGCGATGTCCGTGACTCCCGCCAAAATCAATATGCCCAAAGCGATTTCGACGTGAAAAGGAATCCCGGAGAAAAAGACATACAGGTACAAAGGGATGAGCACGATGCGAAAGATCGTAAGCAAATTGGGAAGATTCACGGACATCCCTCCGTAGCAAGAATCGTCGCTTCCTTTTTCAACCACTCGATCTATTATACTCTGTGGACAATCTGCGCAACAAGTCCCTCTAAAAAACAGGCAGCCCCAACCATCCGGTTCGGGCTTGTCCAGCTTGCTCTTCTCTTTTCGTTGCTTACGTATCTGCAAAAAGCAAGTCCCACATATGCTTGTATGTCCCGAGATCAAATACTTCCGCTGTCGGCTTGTGTCCCACTACTCCGTAGCCAATTACCAAACCGATGACGAGAGAGAAAAACAACAGGAGTGGGACCAGCACAATCTTGGCGACCGTCACTCGCCAGTTTCTGCCGCTCCGTTCCCGCTCTTTTGGCTTTTTCCTAACCTCTTCGGTATCACGCGGGAACCTTCTACCCTTCCCTTGTTCCATGCTCCTCTCCTCCGTCGTCACTGATTGAATGAATTATCTGCTGCGCAGCGAATTGGCAATTCCCATCATCTGATCGCTGATGCCGATGGCCCGCGAATTCAGTTGATAAGCGCGTTGAATGTTCACCAGTTGCGACATTTCCTCTGTCATCGTCACGTTGGAGCCTTCCAGTGCCCCCTGGCGCAGTGAAGCAATGCCTTCCTCAATGGCGTTGGCATACTTGGTCATCGGGTTTTCCCCGGAAGCAAGCTCGGCGTCGAACAAGTTTTGTCCCACCTGCTGCAATTGATCCGGATTGTCCACTTTCCAGACGCCGATCGTGCCATAGGAGACTCCATTGGCAGAAAGCTCGCCCTCTGGCGTAATTTGAATGTCTTGCACCGGCTCAGGCAAAACGATGTTCACACCGTTATTGTCCGTGAGAATGTGGCCGGATGTCGTGTGCAGCACATAGCCGCCCTCGTCATCATCGTATTGTACCTTGAAAGAGCCGTCGCGCGTAAGGCGACTTTCTTCCTGAATTACCGCTCCGGTTGCATCCTTGATTTTGTGCGTGACCAGAAAATAGCCCGGCCCTTCAATCAGCACATTCGTCGGCACATCCGTCAGCTTGACGCTGCCCTGACCGAGATCGAGCTTGGTCAAGCCGAGGCGGGCGCCACTGCCCACACGCAAGCCTGCAGGCGTATTGCGGTTTTGATTGTCCACTGCCGGCTGCTCGGTCATCGAATCGGCGAGAAGCTCGGAAAACGATGCCACTCTGCGCTTGTAGCCAATGGTATCAATATTCGCCAGGTTGTTGGCGGTATTGTCCAACGCCTGCTGAATGCCGCGCATGGCCGATGTCGAGATGTTAAGCGACTGCATCCTTCCTACCTCCTATTATCCATTTACCCGTCCGATTTCATTAGCGGCCTTGTCCAGCGTGCCATCAATTGTCGTAATCACCCGCTGATTCGCCTCATACGCGCGCAGCACGCTCATCATGCTTGTCATGGTTTGCGCCGGGTCTACGTTGGAGCGCTCTCTCCAGCCCTGCTGCGTGCCGTATCGCCCTGCAACGGCAGGCGTATCGTACTCTCCGGCTGCCAGTGCAGCCTGATCTTCTGCTTCCACGATGTCGATTGCTTGTACCTCTGCGTCTCCTTCATAGCGAAAGACGTTTGTTCCCTCGCGAACGAGCTTCTGCGGATCAGTCACGACGCTCAAGCCCAGTCGCGGATGGGCGGCAAGCGTCTGGTACTCCTCGCTCGCCGTATCACGGTAGAGCAGCTCGCCAGCCTGATTGATTTTCAGGTCCTGGCCGACATTGATGCCGGTGTCCGGATCGTTCAGCCGAATCGCCTGATTTTGATTGTCGAGCACATAGTATCCGTCCGGCGTCACCAGGTATCCATCCGCATTTACGCTCCAGTTGCCGTTCCTCGTGTAGCGGATATCCTCTTGCTGAGCCGGCTGCGTCAAGTCCTCAATTCGTGCCACGCTGTAAAACAGCCGGCGTTCATTGCCGTCCTGATCGGGCTGCAGGTTGTCCAACAGAGCGACATCGTACGGATTGCGCGTCTCCTCGATGTCCCCTTGTGTAAAATTCGGGATGGCTTCCGACATGTACACGCCGGAGTTCAACCGTCCGATTACCGCAGGCTGTCCCGGCATATTCGGAATGCCAGGAAATTCAGGCCCTTCGGAATCGCGCATGCGCGAGAGTAGCTGTTCCGGAAACGCTCGCATCACACCCACGTCCTGTTTGTAACCAGGCGTATTGATGTTAGCCAGATTATTCGCCAGCGATTCTTGCCTGTTTTGCAAGGCCAGCATGCCAGATGCAGACGTATACAAGCCTCTTATCACGTCATCTTACCCCCTGAATAATCGCCTATTCGAGTGAGCCGGTACTTTGTCCAAATAGTCCAGCATCATTCCGGTTCCTTTGGCTACACACATCATCGGCTCTTCCGCTACCAGCACAGGAACCTTCAGCTCCTCTGCCAAAATCTCGTCGATACCGTGCAAAAGTGCGCCGCCGCCGGTCAGGAAAACACCCTTATCAATAATATCGGCAGAAAGCTCCGGAGGTGTTCGTTCCAAAACAGATTTGGAGGCTTGTACAATCGCGCTCACCGACTCGGCCAGGGCTTCTTGGACTTCGCCCGATTGAATGGTAATTGTTTGCGGCAAGCCGCTTACCATGTCTCGACCACGAATGTCCATTTCGTCCTGGCGCCCGCCGGATACGGTTCCGATCTGAACCTTGATATCTTCAGCCGTACGCTCTCCAATCAGCAGTTTGTATTTATTTTTTATGTACCGCATAATGGCCACATCGAATGTGTCTCCAGCTATTTTGATGGAGGAAGACGTGACAATATCGCCCATAGACAGTACCGCAACATCGGTCGTACCCCCACCGATATCCACTACCATATTGCCCGACGGCTGAAAAATATCCATCCCTGCCCCTACTGCGGCAACTTTCGGTTCTTCTTCGATAAATACCTGTCTTGCGCCGCCACTGCGCTCTGCTGCTTCGCGAATCGCTTTTTGCTCGACAGACGTAATGTTCGTCGGGCAGCAGATCAGAATACGTGGGCGCGCAAACATGCTTTTCCCGCCGATTTTGTTCAAAAAGTGCTTCAGCATCGCTTCCGTAATCTCGAAATCCGCAATGACCCCTTCGCGCAAAGGTCGGATCGCTACGATATTACCTGGGGTGCGGCCCACCATGCGATGCGCTTCGTGCCCCACGGCCAATACTTTTCTTGTATTATTATCTATTGCCACGACAGATGGTTCGTCTAGGACTATCCCCTTGCCTTTTACATACACCAAGACATTGGCCGTCCCCAAGTCGATCCCGATATCTTTGCCAAACATGAAAGGTCCTCCCTGTTACCAGTTACATTTCTACCTAATATCATAGGCTCTTCTACGTGAGAGGACAAGGAAATTCTTTATTGGACACTTTCCTCCTGTTCCACGCGGACTTTTTTACTGCGCCGCTTGTACTTGATCTTGGTCGCTTCGCCTCCCCGAAGATGTCTGATGGCTTTGTGATATTCCAAAATTTCCTTAACCTGGTTAGCCAGCTCCGGATTTATTTCAGGCAGCCTTTCCGTCAAGTCCTTGTGCACTGTGCTTTTGGAAACACCGAACTCTTTGGCGATCATCCGAACCGTATTTCGCGTCTCTACAATATATCGGCCAATCTTGATGGTCCGCTCTTTGATGTAGTCGTGCACATTACTCGCCTCCTTGTATCTACATTGTCTGATACAATATATGGGTGCGTAGGGACACATATTCTACGTTTCCAAGCCTGACAAGCCAGCACGGCCGCATCTTTTTTCCACAGTTTGTACCAACAGCAAAAAAACACCCGCAAGACGCTTGATTTTGCAGGTGTTTTCCATGATTTCGCCTGTTATTGATTTTTTGCTTCCGCCTGCAGCAAATATTGCTGAGGGTTGACCGGCTTGCCGTCCACATGTACTTCAAAGTGGAGGTGGACGCCGAAGTCTTTTTCATACTCGTTGCGGCCGGCCGATCCGATGACCTGGCCCTGTGTCACTTCATCGCCCGGTTTGACTGTGATGTTTTCCAGGCTTTGATAAACGGTGACCATTTTGTCAGCGTGCTCTACCTCAACGGTTTTGCCGACGAGCGGATCATTCTCCACCTTGGTCACTTTTCCGGCGAGCGCAGCGACAACATCAAAGCTCTTGCCGTCGGTTGCCTTCAAATCAATTCCCGTGTGCGGGTAGAAGGAATTGCCGTACTTGACGAGCGCTTTTTGCTGCTCGTCTTTGGACGCCTGCTCATCGTAGTAGCCCATTCCCAGCTCATACTGAACGTTTTTGCCTACAGGCCATGCCAACGGTTGAACGCCACTTGTTACAGGTACCGCTTCTTCGCTTTGCTCTGGTGTCTCAGGAGCCGCTGGAGTTGTCACTGCCACGTTATCCCCGACATTCGTCATTTTGGAGACCGTGTCCACGACGCTGCCCTGATACCACATCACAAAAGCGAGAATGATTGCTGCGGTTCCGATGTAGATTGCGGGGAACGCCCACTTCTTGCCCAAAACTTTTTTCCAAGAGCTTGCCTTCTTGAATGGAATCGGTTGATTTTGATTTTTTTGATCTTCCATTTTATTCATCACCTCATCCCTCAGTATCGCCAGAATTTTGGCGTATAAACCTGAGGGAGTAGGGAAAAGTAAAAATTTGCGTTCTTTTTTGCTAGGCGCGCAAAATTTGCGAGTATTCCTGCAGGCTGATTCCTTGATAGAAGTGCTTCACGATCTGCTCGGCGGTTTTTCCGCTCTTGGCCATGCCGTTTGCTCCCCACTGGCTCATGCCGACACCGTGGCCGTATCCTTTGGTCGTAATAAACACCTGATTCCCCCTGAGCTCCAACGAAAAGGACGACGAATTTAAATTCAGCTTTTCGCGAAATTCCCGCCCGCTGAACTCCTTGCCGCCAATACTGATCTTGCCAACCCGATTGCCTGTCGTTCGCGACTCGATTCGATACCAGGCCCCATTTGAAGACGCCTCCTGCGCAAGCTTCACGCCCAGCTCTTTTTCCAGCTCTGCCGTCGACTTGACCACCGTTTCTTCATAACGGGGAGACTCGATATCCCACGGGCTGGCTACGCTTTTCAAATAAGGGATCGGCCTTTCCCAGTACTCATCCGAGTTTTCGGTGAAACCGTTGCTGGTGGAAAAAAACGTCGCATCAATCGGCTCTCCCTGGTACGTCAGCACGACACCCGCAGTTGCCTGAACGGCTTGCTCGATACGCTTGCTTTTCCATTCGTATTGATCCCCCCAGCGCTCGCGGCGCTGCGCTTCATCCATATAGACCTGATGCTGGACGGTATCCAGCACCTGTCCGCCTGCCGGCACGTCGTCGAACTTCCCTTGCTTCAGCCTGCGCACGATATACGTTCGCGCAGCCATCGCCTGGGCTTTCAGCGCCTCCAGTTCAAATTCGGCAGGCATCTCGGCGGCTACCACTCCGGCAATGTACGTCTCCAGCGGCAGTGTCTCCACAACCTTTTTTTCTGTCCGGTAGACCTTGATGGAAAGCGACGGGGCAGTTCCGGCCATTGCGGGTTTGTCCTGCCCTTGGACGGCTGCGGCTGGCTGGGCGGCCGAATCGTGCGAGGGAGCAAACAGATAGACCAGCGCGGCCGGCATCAGGACGAGCAAGATCGGCAAAGTGATAAACCCTATGAGCAAGTAGCGTTTCATCAAGTGATCCTCCCCGTTAAGTGCTAGACACTTTCAGTCTATGTACTGCCGCAGACCGATAGAACGAGAGAGTAAGAGAGTCGCGAGAAAAGAAAAAAGACCCCCTGCTTTCGCAGAGAATCTTCGTTTTTGTCATATAGCTGACACATTGGTTACGCAAAATTAGGAGAGAAGCTTACCTTGATCGTATCCGGTACTACCGCTTCGCGCTTTTTCTCCTCTGGGCCTACGCGCTCTACATCTGCCCCAAGCGCCAGCAGTTTTTCCGTAAAGTTCACGTACCCACGGTCGATATGATGGAGAGCCGTAACCTCTGTCTCCCCCTCTGACACCAAGCCAGCCAGCACCAATGCGGCACCTGCGCGCAAATCAGTCGCTGCTACCTTGCTTCCGGTCAGCTTGGAGCCGCCTTCCACAATCGCACTGCGTCCTTCGATTTTGATATTGGCATTCATGCGGCGGAACTCTTCCACGTGCATGAAACGATTTTCAAAAACGGTTTCAGTCACGATGCTCGTTCCTTCTGAAACAAGCAAAAGCGCCATCATTTGCGACTGCATGTCAGTCGGGAAGCCTGGATACGGCAGCGTCTTGAGATCGACAGCCTTGAGCGGACCAGTCCGGCGAACGCGAATGCCGTTCTCCTGCTCGTCTACCTCTACGCCCATTTCCCGCAGCTTGGCAGTGACGGATTTCAGGTGATCGCAAATCGCGCCTTCCACAAAGACATCGCCACCCGTAATCGCTGCGGCTACCATGAACGTTCCCGCCTCGATCCGGTCAGGGATGACGCAATGCGTGCAGCCCTTCAGCTTTTCCACGCCTTCAATGCGAATAGAGCCAGTTCCCGCACCGCGGATTTTTGCGCCCATTCTGTTCAGGAAGTTGGCCAGGTCGACAATCTCCGGCTCCTCTGCCGCGTTTTCAATCACGGTCGTGCCTTCGGCCAAAGCAGCCGCCATCATGATATTTTCCGTTGCGCCGACGCTTGCGATATCGAGGTAGATTTTTGCCCCTTTCAATCGCCCGTCTGCTTTCGCTTCAATAAACCCTTGTCCGATCTCGATTTTGGCTCCCATAGCCTCAAACCCTTTTAGGTGTTGGTCGATCGGGCGGGTACCAATGGCACAACCACCTGGAAGAGCGACACGAGCCTGTCCTTTTCTTGCCAAAAGCGGCCCCATCACCAGGAAGGATGCACGCATTTTGCGGACCAGTTCATAGGATGCTTCCACGCTGGTGAGCTCGGAAGCATGGATTGTCAGCACTTCATGATCATATGTAAGGGAGATTCCCATCGATTTCAAGAGGTCGCATATCGTCCTGACATCGTCGAGAGCAGGTACATCCGAGATCACGCATGTTCCTTCTTCTGCCAGGATAGATGCTGCAATAATAGGGAGTACGGCATTTTTGGCGCCAGATACTTTCACATTACCGGCCAATGCCTTACCACCACGGACAATAATTTTATCCAATGTGTACCCCTCCGCGTGCTAATATTCCACTGTGATGATTGGCGTACCTACAGTGACCCATGTGCCAGCATTGCCACTGTCACGGTGTGTCGCCACTTGCAGATTCATCTTTTGCCCGTTTAACGCGATGAATGGCTCCCACAAAGGGGTATGTCCGGAAATACTGACAACCGTCTCATCTTGTAAACGTTCCAATTCTGTTGCCTGGAGGGTAGCAAAAATCGACATAATTTTACCCCCCTGTTGGTCAACACTCATCTTAACATTGTACAATCCGCGAATACAAGTGCTAATTTGCGGAATAAAGTCGGCATTTTTCAGGGCTTTCGCGAAGGTTTCTTGTATCTGCTCAATATATAGTAGGGATTCACGGCTTCCGGATAATTGCAGCACTAGATATGTGTCAAACGAACCATTTTTAGGAACGCCTGTCACCTCGTAGCGCACCGAAACGCCGTTTTGCGTGTATGTAGTCCGATACATAAGAACGTTGCTGTTCTGCGATTCCCCGTCAAGGGAAAGAGGGATCTCCAGCTTTTTTGCCCATGTCCGTGCCAACTCTTTGACTTCTTCCGGACGCAGCACTTCTCCCATTGCCACACGCGCGCGTACCTGGATGGATACGCCCGTTGCTCCTGAATCTTCGAGCGTTTGCATTAGCTTGCTCGCAACAGGTTTTGCTTCCGACGCCTGCGCAGGCATCCAGTACACAACACAAACTGCCAGCAATAGAGCAAGTACAAGCAGGCCAGACCATTTCCCCATTTAAATCCTCTCCCCATGTTTCATGGCTATCTCTTTGTACTTCTCATTTTGCACATGAAACTGGGTAGATATACCAGCAAACGCAATGAAGTTTGGTCAATCAGGAAAACAGGTTGCCGAAAGTCATGGACCAGCCCAAATAATCCAGGAAAAAGCGCGATACTTCGTAGCCGATCACGATCGACAAAAGAATTTGCAGCAGCTTGGCTTGCGCCCCCTGCGGATGCTTGACGATCTTTTCAAAGCGAAATGATTGCAGAGCCCACCAGGCGAGTGCAATGAATACAATCGACATGACGATGCTCAATACGCCATACACTTCTTGCGGCATGGTTGTTCCTCCTCTTGCAAATCAGTAACCAAAAAAAGAAAAAGGGACAGCCCGAAAGCGAGCTATCCCTTCTATTGTACATGATGTAGCGTTCCGTTACGAGTATCACTGAAAGTTGGGAGGAAGCATGTTCCCAAAGTCAAACGACGGATTGAAATGAATCTGTACGTAATCGGTAACCAGACCCGGGAAGGCCCCGAAAAACACCGTCAAAAGAGCCAGGACGAAAACGAGAGTCCAGATGCCTTTTGGCACGGCGAGCGGCGCTTCGCTCGTCCCCGGACGCATGTACATCTGTCTGATAATCCCGAAGTAATAATAATAGGAAATGACGCTTGTGACGATCATGATCGCTGCCAGCCAGTAGTTTTCCTGGGCCAGAGCGCCCATGAACAGATAGAATTTCCCGAAGAATCCTGCGGTGACAGGAATGCCCGCCAGCGACAGCAGGAAAATGCTCATCGCAATCGCCATAATCGGCGAGCGGTGATACAAGCCTGCGAAGCCTTTGATCTCCTCTGTCCCTTGCTCGCGGGTGACAACCATGATGACCGCGAAGGCCCCGAAGCTGACGAGCAAATAGCCGAACAGGTAGAAAATCACTTCGCCGAAAAACAGCGTCGTCGGTGGCACGAACGGCACCAGCAAGTAACCCGCTTGCGCGATACCCGAGTAAGCCATCATGCGCTTGACGTTTGTTTGCCGCAGCGCCATCGTGTTACCGATAATCATCGAGGCTGCCGCCATCAGGCCGAGGTACAGGCTCCCTTCCTGGAAAAAGAAGCGGTTTGCCCCGTCGTTGACGTTAAAGAACGAGATCAGCAGGACGCGGAACAACAGCGAGAAGCCTGCCGCTTTTGATACGACCGCCAAAAACGCCGTGACTGGAGTCGGAGCGCCCTGGTACACATCCGGCGCCCACATGTGGTTGGGAGCCGCGGATATTTTAAAGGCAAGACCGACCGCCAAAAAGGCAAAGGCCATGTACACGAGGAACTGATAGCCGGCCATTCCGGCCTCTGCCAAGCGGAACGAGATTTCGTAAATATGCGTCGTTCCCGTCAGTCCGTACACGTACGACATCCCGAACAAGGTAACCGCTGTGGCGATTCCGCCCGAGACGACGTATTTGAAAGCCGACTCGTTCGACTGCAGCGACTTTTTCCGCAGGCCGACGAGCACATAGGACGACAGGGACAAAAGCTCAAGACCTACGAACAGCGTAATCAGATCGGCAGAGGACGCCATGACCATGGCCCCCAAAAGACCTGTCAGCATCAAATAATAGTACTCTCCCGTATGGGTAACCTCTCCCTTTTTCAAATACGAGAGAGAGATCAGGATCGCAAATGCCGTCCCGCCCAGGAAAAGCAGCTTGAACGCGTTGCCGTAGTCGTCAATGCGGATCATGTCCGCCATGTAGCTGTAGGGCTTGTCGAGCACATTGACGTTGACGAAGACAAAGACTGTCGCCAGCACTACCCCCACCAGGGACAGCCAGCCGATCACCTGCCTGCCAAGGCGCTTGCCCGCAAACAGGTCCAGGAGCGACAGAATCGTCGCAAATCCGAGAATGATAAATTCGGGCAGAAGGTAGCTCCAGTCATATGAGAAAATATCTTTTACGTCCATGGATTACCCTCCTATTCCCGTTACGATCGGTACGATCGTTTTCAGGGCCTGCTGCATCGGATTGCCCAAAATAGCCGGGTACACCCCGATGAGTATAATGAAGCCGAGCAGCACGACCATCGGAATCACTTCCATTGGCTGTGCGTCCGCAAGACCCGTAAAACGGCTTGGCGTAGGGCCAAATGTCGTCCGCAGGATCGCCCGTAGCAAATAGACGGCTGTGAGCACGATTCCGAGCGCCCCGACCGCGGCCAACACTGGCATCCGGCCGAACAGCCCGAGGAAAGCGAAAAACTCACTGATAAACCCGGACATGCCTGGCAGTCCCAGCGACGCCATCCCGCCAGCCAGGAAAATCCCGCTGACAAACGGCATGGATTTGGCCAAGCCGCCGAGCTCGTCGATCATCGAAGTCTGCGTCCGGTCCCAAATGACGCCGATCAGGAAGAACAACAGCGCCGAAATAAAGCCGTGGGAAACGACCTGGAACATCGCTCCCTGAAAGCCGATCGAGTTCATCGCCGCAAAGCCAAGCAGTACGATCCCCATGTGGCTGATACTGGAATAGGCCAGAACCATCTTCAAATCTTTTTGCACAAAAGCGAGAACTGCTCCGTACAAAACGTTGATGATTCCCAAAACCGCCAGCCACGTCGAGAACTGATAGGCTTGCTCCGGGAAAAATCCGATGCCCATCCGCAAAAGTCCATAAGCCCCCATCTTCAGCAAAATGCCGGAGTGGATCATGACGATGGAAGGCGGAGCCTGTACGTGCACCTTCAGCATCCACGTATGGAACGGGAATACCGGCAGCTTGATGGCAAAGGCTACAAACAGCGCCAGGAACAGCCCGAACCGGATCGCTGGCGTCAGCGCGGCAGTGACCGGATGCTCCGGTGTCGTCAGGATCGCGGAAATCTGATCGATATTCAGCGTCCGCATCACGACGAAAATCATGATGAAAGCCAGGAGCATGATGCCAGAGCCGATTCCGTTGTACAAAAGGAACTTGTTCGCCGCATGCTCCCGCTCGCCATAGCCCCAGATGCCGACGAGGAAGTACATCGGCACCAGCGTCAGCTCGAAGAAGATGAAGAACAAAAACAGGTTATCGGCGGCAAACACACCCAGCATCCCGATCAGCAGCAGGTGGAACAGGATGAAAAATTCCTTCAGCCGCTTTTTGATCTGCCAGGAAGCGACCGCTGCCATCGTGCCGATAATCGCTGTCAGCAAAATCAGCGGCATCGAGATGCCATCCACGCCCAGCTCGTAGTTGATTTCAAACGCAAAAACCGTCCCCGTCTGCGCAAGTCCGATCGGGATGGAAATCCAGTCGTGGCGCTCGACAAACTGAAGATTGGACGTATCGTAATTGAAAGCTCCAAACATCCAGAAGGCCAAAATCAGCGGCAGCAAGGTTCCCAGTACCCCCACCTGCTTGATTGCCCCGAATCGGCGGCTCGGGATGAAGGCGATGATAAGAATCGCCAGGAGCGGCGAAAACACCAGCGACGACAAAAGGATATTAGCGCCCGAATCCAAAGAGTCCACCTCCCTCGACCGTCAAACTGATGGCGATAATCAACAGCAGCAGACCGAACAGGACCATCGCCCCGTAAGACTGGATCTGACCGCTTTGCACTCGCGCATGCAGGGAGCCGATCCCTTGTGCAATCTTGGCTGTCAGCCCAACCAGGCCATCCACCACGTACTTGTCAAACCCGTTCAGGAAAATGCCCAGCCAGCCGAGCGGCCGCACAACGACATAGTGATACAGCTCATCCACATAGTATTTTCGGTAAGAGAGTCGATAGAGCCACGGCAGCGTTTCGGGAATGCTGTCCGGGGAAATCGACTTTTTGCCGTACATGAAGTAGGCCAAAATGACTCCGAGCACCGAGATGAGCAGCGCCACGATTTGCAGCCAGGACGCCGCATGCTCTGTTCCCTCTCCAAAAATGCCTGTGATCGCCGTTCCCGTGCTCGTAGACAGGAGCCAGTCAGACAGCAGCGGAGCGTATGGCGTGTTCACAAAACCAGCCACAACCGCAAGCAGCGCCAAAATTAGCAGCGGACCAGTCATGACGCCTGGAGACTCGTGCGCTTCGTGCTTGCCTCTGGCCTTTCCGGCGAACGTGAGGAAAAACAATCGGAACATATAGAATGCGGTAAAGAAAGCTGCAACGAGCGCAATGACCAAAAGATCGTAGCGATGCGCCCCATACACAGCGCCCAATATCGCTTCCTTCGACCAGAATCCGGCGAACGGAAAAATCCCCGCGATTGCCAGACATCCGATCAAAAAGGTCAACGCCGTAACTGGCATTTTTTTCCACAAACCACCCATCTCGAAAACGTCCTGCGTATGTACAGCGTGGATTACGCTGCCCGCTCCGAGAAAGAGCAACGCTTTGAAAAAGGCGTGTGTCATCAGGTGGAACGATCCAGCCACATAACCGGCAGCTCCGGCGACGCCGAGCGCCATCATCATGTAGCCCAACTGGCTGACTGTCGAATACGCCAGCACGCGCTTGATGTCCCGCTGTGTCAAACCGATGGAAGCGGCAAAAATCGCCGTGATGCCGCCCACATAAGCCACCACCGTCAGCGCTGTTTCTGAGGCGATAAACAGTGGATAAGTAGCCGCCACCAGATACACGCCGGCAGCAACCATCGTCGCCGCGTGAATCAGGGCAGACACTGGCGTAGGACCTTCCATCGCGTCAGGCAGCCACGTATGCAGCGGGAACTGGCCTGATTTGCCCATCGCCCCGATAAAAATCAGAATCGCGGCAACGGTAATCATCCACGGCTCCAGCCGTCCGAGCGCCACACTCTCAAAAATCGCCCCGTACTCAAAGCTTCCTGTCCACCAGAACAACAGACAGATCCCGATGAACAGTCCAAGGTCGCCGATCCGCGTGACAATAAACGCTTTTTTGGCCGCCGCCTTCGCTTCCGGCTTGAAGTAGTAGTAGCCGACGAGCAGGAAGGAGCAGACACCGACCAGCTCCCAGAAAATGTACACTTGCAGCAGGTTCGGCGAAATCACCAGACCAAGCATGGAAAACGTGAACAGCGCCAGGTACTGGTAAAACACCGGAAAACGCTCGTCGCCGTGCATGTAGCCTTTGGAATAAATCTGAACCAGCAGGCTGACCAAGGTCACGATGACCAGCATCATTGCATTGAGCGGCGTTACCTCGAAGCCCATGTTGATGACAATGTCACCGACGTGCAGCCACTCTACCACGTAGTTGTAGTCTGCTCCCCCATCCCGGAATCTCTGCCAGAAGGCGAGCACTGCGATCCCGAAAGAAACAGCCGTCAGCCCGATGCCGACGATGGCCGCTCCTTCTTTCAACTGGCGACCAAATGAAACGATCACGATGAAAGCAAGAAGCGGAAACAGAGGGATCAGCCAGGCGTAGTGCAAAAAAGTATCCATCTTTGTCCTCCTTATCAGGTCTCCATCTATCGTTTCATTTGGTCCATTTCATCCACGTTGACCGTTTCTCTGTTGCGGTAGAGCGCGATCAGGATCGCCAGACCCACTGCGACCTCGGCTGCCGCCACCGTCATGGTGAACAGCGTGAAAATTTGTCCGGCTACAGCGGGATACAAGCCGTATTTGGAGAAGGCGATCAGGTTGATATTGACCGCATTCAGCATCAGCTCGATCGAGAGCAGCACGACAACCGCGTTGCGCTTTGTCAGCGCTCCGTACAATCCGACGCAAAACAGAATCAGCGCGACCATTAAATAGGAGGTGATGCTTACCGTCATTCGTTATCCCCCTCCTTTTTCGCCATGATGATCGCACCGACCAATGCGACCAGCAGCAGTACGGACAACAGCTCGAACGGAATGACGTACTTGGTGAATACTTCAAGCCCGATTTCTTTGGCGTTGCTCACAGGCGATGCGGTTGGCGGCGGCGGTGCCGGCCACGGCGTGTTTTGCACACCCCAGAACAACAGACCGAACAAGCCGACGACAAAGAGCAGGATAAAGCGATTTTTCCACGTCCGTCCGGTTCCTTCATCCTGGGCATCGTGCTTAG
Organism: Brevibacillus sp. FW306-2-1A-C05A; assembly: GCF_058781555.1. NCBI lineage: Bacteria > Bacillati > Bacillota > Bacilli > Caryophanales > Paenibacillaceae > Brevibacillus > Brevibacillus sp. FW306-2-1A-C05A. The sequence continues at coordinate 140,637 of NZ_JBYSWV010000004.1, read as the reverse complement.
TCAGCATGATACCGAACAGCATCAGGATGGAAATAGCTCCAGAGTAGACCAGCACCTGTGCTACCCCTACGAACTCCGCACCGAGCAAAACGAACAGTCCGGCGATGCTGATAAACGTAATCCCGAGCGAGATCACCATGTGTACGACACGCGTAAAACTAATCATGAAAACTGCGCCGCCAATCGTCAGGAGAGACAGGATAAAAAAGGCCACAAATTCGCCAGTCATGCTAGTTCTCCTCCCTGACGTTCGTATTGTTGTCATCCAGCCATTTCAGGTTTTTGTACAATTCGTCTCTGCTGTAGGCAGCCAGCTCGAAGTTGTTGGTCATCACAATCGCCTCGGTCGGGCACACCTCTGTACAGAGGTCGCACAGGATGCACAATTCGAAATTGATATCGTACGTATCAATAATTTTCCCCTTTTTCTCCGGGTCCGGATGGGGCTTCCCTGTCAGTTGGATGCACTCTGTCGGACAAATGCGCGCGCACTGGTTGCACACGATACATTTTTCCGGGGAAAAGTGCTGGACGCCGCGAAAACGTGGCGGCATGGGAAAGGGCACATCCGGGTAAAAATGGGTTATTTTTTTCTCCGTAAGCTTCTTAAATGTATATCCCAGGCCTTTGGCCAGTCCAAGCATGTATGTCACCCCTCAGATATTGAGAACTTGGCTTTCGCCTTGCCGATGGCGAAGCCTGCGCGTATAAACGTGGGACACCTAGCAGTTGCCTCGCTGCCGCGTAGAGCAGATTAGAACATGCCGTTCTGGTAGGAAACGACTACGGCCGTGAGCAAAATGTTGAACAAGGCCACGGGCAGCAGAACTTTCCAGGCAAACGACATCAACTGATCGACCCGCAAGCGCGGCATTGTGGCCCGAAGCCAGAACTGAAGGAAGATATACAGCGAGAACTTGACGACAAACCAGACGATGCCCGGGATAAAGTCCAAAGCCGGAACAATGGGCAGCCAGCCGCCCAAAAACAAAATCGTAATCAACGTACCCATCCCGAACATGTAGACGTATTCCGCCAGCATGAACATGGCAAAGCGGAAGCCGGAATATTCGACGTGGTACCCTGCCACCAGCTCCGACTCGGCCTCCGGCAAGTCAAACGGCGTGCGGTTCAGCTCGGCCTGGGCCGCCACGATAAAGACGGCGAAGCCGATAAACTGTGGAACGATATTCCAGACATCCCGCTGCGCCTCGACAATTTCCCTGAGATTCATGCTGCCCGTCAACAGAACGACACCCACCACGGACATGACTAGCGGCACTTCATAGCTAATCATCTGCGCAGCAGAGCGGAGACCCCCGATCAGCGAGTACTTGTTGTTCGAAGCCCAGCCAGCCGTAATCACGCCCAGCACGGTAATTCCCGACAGGGCGATATAGTACAGAAGGCCGATTCCCAAGTCGGCAAACTGGATGCTTTCCGTAAACGGCATGACGGCCAAAACCGCGAAGGCAGGCGCATAGGCGAGAATGGGCGCCAGTGTAAACAGCGCTTTGTCCGCATGCTTCGGACGCGTATCTTCTTTCAGGAGAAGCTTGGTCACGTCAGCGACGGTTTGCAAAAGCCCGAGCGGACCTACACGATTGGGTCCGATGCGCAGTTGCATCCAGCCGATGACTTTGCGCTCGAAGTAAATGGCGTACGTTACGAAACCAAGCAGGACAGCCAGCAGGAGCACCGCCGCCACGATAAACCAGAGCGTGTTTCCCCATGAGGGGGCTTGCTGCAGAAGCGCATTCATCAACAGTCAACCTCCCCGAGCACGATGTCGATGCTGCCCAGGATCGCGATCATGTTGGCAAGGCTTTCTCCCTGCAACAGTTTGGGCAGAATTTGCAGATTGGTAAAGGACGGACGGCGGAATTTCAATCTCCATGGCTTATCCTTGCCCTGGCTGGCAATGTAGCAGCCGATCTCTCCCCGCGGGGATTCGATGCGCACATAAGTCTCGCCTGCTGGCGGCCGGATGACGCGCGGCACTTTGCCGATCACTTCGCCCTCGCTCGGGAATTGCTCCAGAGCCTGCTCCAAAATGCGCAGCGACTGTTCGATTTCCGCCATCCGCACCTGGTAGCGAGCCATGCAATCTCCTTCTGTTGCGGTCGGGATATCGAAATCGAAGCGGTCGTAGATGCAGTAAGGCTCATCCTTGCGCAAGTCCCACTTGACTCCGGTGGCGCGGAGCATGACTCCGGACAACGAGTAGTCGAGCGCCGTCTTGGTGTCGAATGTGCCGATGCCTTTGATCCTGCTGATAAAAATTTCATTTCCCGACACCAGTTGATGGTAGTTGTTTAGTTCTTTCTTCATGTATTGGACGAATTCCTTCGCCTTGTCGATCCAGCCTGGAGGCGCATCCCATTTGACGCCGCCAATCCGCATGTAGTTGAAGGTCATCCGCGCCCCGCACAGCTCGTTGAACAGGTCGAGAATCATTTCGCGATCGCGGAACGCATACAGAAACGGGCCCATCGCGCCGATGTCAAGCAGGTATGTTCCCCACCAGACCAGGTGGCTGGCAACCCGGTTCAGCTCCATGGCAATCAGCCGCAAAAACTGGGCACGCTCTGGTATTTCCAGTCCCATCATCGTTTCCACTGCGTGACAAAGGACGTAGTTGTTGGTCATGGCGGACACGTAGTCCATCCGGTCTGTGTAAGGGATGATTTGCGTGTAGTTCAGGTTTTCCGCCAGCTTTTCTGTGCCTCGGTGGAGGTAGCCCATCACCGGAATCGCTTCCTTGATGGTTTCCCCGTCGATTTTGACGACCAGACGGAAAACGCCGTGTGTACTCGGATGCTGTGGCCCGACGTTCAAGAGCATCTCTTCCGTGCGAATGCCCGTTTCAGAAGAGGTATCGACATTTGTTGTGAGGATGTTTTGGTTCATCTGTTAAACCTCCTCGTCGTATTGCACATAGTCTTTTCGCAGCGGATAGCCTACCCAATCATCCGGCAGCAAAATTCGACGCAAATCGTTATGTCCCGGGAAATGAATCCCCAACAAGTCAAAAGTCTCTCTCTCGTTCCAATTTGCGCCATGCCATATATCCATGACAGACGGGACAGATGGCTGTTCCCGGTTTGTTTTGACTTTTACAGCCAAACTTTGTCGGTTTTTGTAGGAGTAGAAGTGGTAGTAAACCTCCATCCGGTCCTCATAGTCGACACCGTGCAAATCAGATAAGTAATCGAATGCCAGCGGCTCGTCTTCCTTCAGAAACCGGGCGATTTCATGCCAGCGCTCTACCGGGATCACCAGCGTCGGGACTTCCTTGCCCAGCTCGTTAATGTAGGCGGCCTCCAGTACTTCCTTGCCAAACACTTCTGTAATACGCTGCACGTACTTGTCGAGATACGGCTGATTTTTGGAAGGAGCTTTTGGCGCTTCCTCCGCAGCCGGAGCATCTCCCTGCGCAGCTTTCGCCTTCGCTGCTGCTGCGGCTGCGGCCTTGGCTTTTGCAGCGGCTGCTGCTTTTGCCTTGGCGTCGTCATCCCCGCCTTCTGCTGCTTGCCCGCCTGCTTCCCTGGCGGCCTTCGCCTTCGCTGCTGCCGCGGCTGCGGCCTTGGCTTTTGCGGCAGCAGCCGCTTTTGCTTTCGCATCCGCGTCGGCACCGTCTGCTGTCGGAGCAGCATCACCTTGCTGGGCAGCCTCTTTGGCTTCTTTCGCGGCTTTTGCCTTCGCCAATGCTTCAGCAGCGGCAGCTTTTTTCGCAGCGGCTTTTTCCTCTGGCGTCATTTCCGAGACGGGCTTTGCGGCCTCTGCTTGCGGTTCTGCTGCTCGGGCTTGCGCGGGAGCTTCCTCGGCTTCCGGTTCCGGCTGTGGAGCCTGCCCTTCCTGTTCTCTTAATTTTCGCAAAGCTTCAGCCTTGGCACGGGCTTCAGCGGCGGCCTTCGCTTTTTCCTCCGGAGTTGGCTTGCGTTTTTCGTCGCTCATTGACTGGTCACCCGCTTCCCAGTCTTCGCTTCGTAGCGAATTTTTTCCTGGAGCTTGTTGATTCCGTAAATCAGGGCCGCTGGGTTAGGCGGACAGCCCGGAATATATACGTCGACAGGAACGATCTGATCGACACCTTTGACCACGCTGTACGAGCGTACGTAAGGGCCTCCCGCCGTCGCACAGGACCCCATGGCGATCACCCATTTCGGCTCAGGCATCTGATCGTACAAACGGCGCAGCAGCGGAGCCATTTTTTTCGTGACGGTTCCAGCGACGATCATGACATCGGATTGTCTTGGCGATGCCCGGAAGATCACGCCGAACCGGTCCAGGTCGTAACGCGCTCCACCTGTTCCCATCATTTCGATGGCGCAACAGGCCAGACCAAAAGTCAGCGGCCAGAGCGAGTTGCTGCGGACCCAGCCTTTTACCGTTTCCAATGTCGTAAACATGACGTTGCGATCGAGTTCTTCTTGCAATTCAGGCGCAATGCTTGTCAGATCTAGTTCCATTCCAGCACCTTCTTTCTCCACGCGTAAATCAACCCTACTACCAGCAAGGATATAAAGATGACCATCTCGACCAGGGCGAACAGCCCCAGCTCTTTGTAAGCGACGGCCCACGGGTACAGAAAGAGCGTTTCTACATCAAAAATGACAAACATGAGGGCGAAAATGTAATACTTCACGTTGAAGCGTACCCAACTGTCACCAACAGGAATGTTACCGCTTTCATATGTGGTTTGCTTCTCCCGTGTCGGTTTCTTTGGACGCAGTAGTGGACCAACGAAACTGACCGTAGCAACGGGCAACAACACACCCAGAATCAAAAAGATCGCGACAATAACATAATTGTTGGTATAGATCTCATTCACCCACGTTCCCTCCGCTCGTAAGAAAGATTTGAATCTGTCTTGCGCTGCCCTCCGGAAGAAGTAATCACTTCATCAAAGGGGTACTGCTCGCAGCATCGCAGATGAAGGTATGAACGTTGTCGCAGCCCGATACTGCTAGAAAAAAATACCTTTATCATTATATCAAATTGCCAATTAGGTGTCTAACGAAAGCCTTCCTGTAGTGCCATATAAAGGGAAAAACTCAGAGAAATCTCCCTAAGTTTTTCCAGCATCATATAATAGCCAAACGAATATGCCCGTCTGGCTCTCTTATTCCGTTGATTATTGAACGTTGCTTGAAAACTGCTGACCGAGGAAGTCCTCGTAAATGCGCTCCCATACGATAGTGAAGTTCAGCTTCTCATCGTCTGGCAGCTCCAGCATGTTCTCAATCGCTTCTTCCATGTACGGAGTCAGCTTAATCAATACTTCAGCAAGCATTTGATCGTTTGTGTTCAGCATTTCTTTCATTTCTGCCTTGGAGATGCTGAACGTGTTTTCTTCGCGTTCATGCAGCATCATGACCAGGCGGCTGAAAATAGGGTGCACCAGCGCTTCCAGCTTCACATGCGCCAAAGCCAGCGATTCCACCTCGCTCAGCTTGAACAGTTGGGATGCATCTGGGAACGGATGGATCGGTATATCCCACGCATCCTCGTTGTCTATGACCAGACCCCATTTGACGAAAAGCTGGATCGCTTCCGCACGGGATGTCGGATAATCGTAGTCGGAGCGTTTCAGGAACGATTTGAAGCGGTTCAGCAAGTTGACATAGCCCTCGTAGTCCGCTTCTGATTTAAAAGCTTCCTTCACAGGCTCGGAAAACGTGCCTTTCAATGCTTCGATTTCATCGAGTCCTTTTTCCATCTCCGCTTTTGTTTCGTACTCTGTGACGACAAAACACAGGGACTGGAACAGGACATTCATTTCATGAGACAGCACGCTCGACCAGCCGTTGGCCGTAAAGCCGCTAGGAATCACTACGCCATCCTGATTGTGGCGAATATCGCGAATGGTTTGCATCAGTTACACTCTCCTTTAATTCCAAAAGCCAGTGCCGCACCTTATGCTGTCGCAACAAAACCACGTCCGGCGGCAGGGCATTAGGTCTATTATACACAGAAACGATAGGCAATTACCAACTGGAAATATCATGCCCCGCAAGCATGTATAACCATACATGCCGTGCAACCGAAAAATCCCCGCAGCCACATGGGCGCGGGGATATCAAGCTTACGCTTACTTCTTTACGTCGAGACGTGCCATCGCACGCTGTAGCGCACGCTCTGCGCGCTGGACGTCGAGTTCGGCATATTTCTCAGCCAAACGCTTTTCGGCACGAGCTTTCGCTGCCTTCGCGCGTTCAACATCGATGTCTCCCGGCAATTCAGCCGTTTCAGCAAGGATGGTTACTTTATCGCCGCGCACTTCCATGAAGCCGCCGCTTACAGCCATCTTTACTTCGTTATCGCCTTCTGTCTTGATCCGAACCGGCGCTATTTTCAGCGGGCTTACCAGCGGCATGTGGTTCGGCAAAATACCGAGATCCCCTTGAACGCCGCGAGCAATGACCATTTCAGCCTGACCGCTGTAGACAACCCGTTCAGGAGTTACGACTTCAACTGTCATCTTACTCACTTACTCGTCTCCCCTTTCCAGGGTGTCTTACGCCATTTTCTTCGCTTTTTCTACCGCTTCTTCAATGGTTCCTACATACAGGAACGCGCCCTCTGGCAGATGGTCGTGCTTGCCTTCGAGGATTTCCTTGAAGCTGCGAACGGTTTCTTTCAATGGTACGTATTGGCCTGGGTTACCAGTAAATTGCTCGGCAACGTGGAAGGACTGGGACAGGAAGCGTTGAATGCGGCGTGCGCGGCCAACGACTTGCTTGTCTTCGTCGCTCAGCTCGTCCATACCAAGGATCGCGATGATATCTTGCAGTTCTTTGTAGCGTTGCAGAATTTTTTGCACGCCACGAGCCACATCGTAGTGTTCTTGACCAACTACTTCAGGAGTCAGAGCACGGGAAGTGGATGCGAGTGGGTCAACCGCAGGGAAGATACCCAACTCAGCGATGGAACGCTCCAGGTTAGTAGTCGCGTCCAAGTGAGCAAACGTAGTCGCAGGAGCCGGGTCAGTATAGTCATCCGCTGGTACGTAGATCGCTTGAATGGACGTTACAGAACCTTTTTTGGTGGAGGTAATGCGCTCTTGCAACTGACCCATTTCGGTAGCCAGTGTTGGCTGGTAACCTACCGCAGATGGCATACGGCCCAAGAGAGCGGAAACCTCGGAACCCGCTTGAGTAAAGCGGAAGATGTTGTCGATAAACAGAAGAACGTCGCGGCCTTCTTCATCACGGAAGTACTCCGCCATTGTCAGACCAGTCAACGCTACGCGCAGACGCGCACCAGGCGGTTCGTTCATCTGACCGAATACCATCGCGGTTTTCGGCAGAACGCCTGCGTCTTTCATCTCGTGGTACAGGTCGTTACCTTCACGGGTACGCTCCCCTACACCAGCGAATACGGAAATACCACCGTGCTCTTGCGCGATGTTGTTAATCAGCTCTTGAATGGTAACGGTTTTACCTACACCCGCACCACCAAACAGACCGATCTTACCACCCTTGATGTACGGAGCCAAGAGGTCAATTACTTTGATCCCTGTTTCCAGGATTTCAACAGTAGTTGCTTGGTCTACGAACTCAGGAGCTTTGCGGTGAATTGGGTCGCGACGATCTACTTGGCCGAGGTCTTGCAGGTCAATCGGCTCTCCCAATACGTTGAATACGCGTCCAAGGGTTACCGCACCCACTGGAACGGAGATAGGCGCACCTGTGTCAACGGCTTCCATACCGCGAACCAAACCGTCGGTAGAAGACATCGCAACAGTACGAACCAGGTTGTCACCCAGGTGAGTCGCAACCTCAACTGTCAAGTCGATGTCGCGCTCGCCAGCGCTTTGTGCTTTATGTTGAATCTTGATCGCATTGTAAATGGCAGGCAGGTGTCCACGGTCGAACTCGACGTCAACAACTGGACCCATTACCTGAACCACGCGTCCATTCGCCATCTTACTTCTTCCCTCCTGTAAAGCTAAATTGGGAGCTATTCGCTGCCACTTACGCTTGTGCGTTTGCACCTGCAACGATCTCGGAAATCTCTTGCGTAATCGCTGCCTGACGGGCACGGTTGTAGATCAACGTGTAACGGTTAATCATATCTGTTGCGTTGTCTGTCGCGTTGCCCATTGCAGTCATACGGGAACCTTCTTCGGAAGCCTTCGCTTCCAGAAGCGCACTGTACACCAGTGTTTCCGCGTATTTTGGCAACAGATCAGCCAGAACTTCTTCCGAGGACGGCTCATACTCGTAATTGATTGTGCGCACATCGTTGCTCTCGGGAGCTTCCAGTGGCAGCAATTGTTTTACGGTAGGTATTTGCGAAATTGCACTTTGGAACTTGTTGTAGCACAGGTACAGCTCGTCGATTTGCTCGTTCGCGAACATCTGGACGGCCGCACCGGCAATTTTCTTGATATCAGCAAAGGCCGGGCTGGCTGGCAGACCCGTTACTTCTTCCAAAAGCGGATAGTTCCGTTTGCTGAAGAAGTCGCGCCCTTTGCGTCCGATTACAAAAATGCCGTACTCGTCCTTGGACTTGTGTTTTTCGCTGATGGTGGTAACCACTTTGCGAAGCATGTTGGCGTTGTATCCGCCAGCAAGTCCACGGTCCGAAGTGATGACAATGTAACCAGTCTTTTTCACCGGACGTTTTTGCAGCATCGGATGCTTGGAACCAGATGTTCCGCTCGCAATGCTCGCAATCACTTCCTGGATCTTGTCAGCGTAAGGACGTGCTGCCTCAGCCTTCTCCTGGTTGCGGCGGAGCTTCGCAGCCGCCACCATTTTCATCGCTTTCGTGATTTGGCGCGTATTTTTGGTACTTTTAATACTGCGTCGAATCTCACGTATTCCTTTTGCCACTCGTTTTCACCACCTTGAGAACGCATGCCCGGGCTATTGGCCCGGCATGCATCTGATGTCTATCAGGTTAACGATTAGCGAGTTACCGAAAAGCCTTTTTTGAACTCTTCGATCGCTGCGTTCAGTTCTTTTTCATCTGGGAGGTCTTTCGTAGTGCGGATGTGCTCCAACAGATGTGGTTTGTTGGAATCCAGGAAAGACAGCAGCTCTTTCTCAAAGCGGCGTACATCTGCTACTGGAATGTCATCCAGGTAGCCGCGAGTCGCGCTGTAGATGGAAGCAACTTGCTTCTCAACTGGCATTGGATCGAACTGGCCTTGCTTCATGATTTCCATCAAGCGCTCACCGCGGGTCAGACGAGCCTGGGTAGCTTTGTCCAGATCGGAACCGAACTGAGCAAACGCTGCAAGCTCACGGTATTGAGCCAACTCAAGCTTGAGCGGACCTGCTACCTTTTTCATCGCCTTGATTTGCGCGGAACCACCTACACGGGATACGGAAAGACCGGTGTTAACCGCTGGACGTTGACCTGCGTTGAACAAGTCTGTCTCCAGGAAGATCTGACCGTCCGTGATGGAGATCACGTTGGTTGGAATGTACGCGGAAATGTCACCCGCTTGGGTTTCGATGAACGGCAGAGCAGTAATGGAACCTGCGCCCAGGTCATCAGACAGTTTCGCAGCGCGCTCCAGCAAGCGGGAGTGCAAGTAGAATACGTCACCAGGATACGCTTCGCGGCCTGGAGGACGACGGAGCAACAGGGACATTTCGCGGTATGCAGCAGCCTGTTTGGACAGGTCATCGTATACGCACAGAACGTGTCCGCCTTTGTACATGAAGTACTCAGCCATAGTAACACCAGCATAAGGAGCCAGATACAGCATTGGCGCTGGGTCGGAAGCTGTAGCGGAAACGACGATGGTGTAATCCAGAGCGCCTGCTTTACGCAGGGTTTCTACGATGTTCGCAACGGTCGATTGCTTTTGACCGATCGCTACGTAGATACAAATCATGTCTTTGCCTTTTTGGTTGATGATCGTGTCGAGCGCCACTGCTGTTTTACCAGTTTGGCGGTCACCAATAATCAACTCACGCTGTCCGCGGCCAATCGGGATCATCGCGTCAATCGCTTTGATACCTGTTTGCAGCGGCTCGTGTACGGATTTACGCGCCATTACGCCAGGAGCTGGGCTCTCGATCGGGCGGTAGCCGTCGTTTGCGATAGGGCCTTGACCATCGATTGGTTGACCCAGCGGGTTTACTACGCGGCCGAGCAGCGCTTCCCCTACTGGAACTTCCATAACGCGGCCGGTACGTTTTACGGTATCGCCTTCCTTAATGTCGCGGAAAGGTCCCATAATAACGACACCCACGTTGTCTTCTTCCAAGTTGAGTACCATACCCATTACGCCATTTTGGAACTCGAGGAGCTCCCCTTGCATGGCCTTTTCCAAACCGTGAACGCGGGCAATACCGTCACCTACCTGGATGACTGTGCCTACATCTACAACTTCGATTTCAGATTTAAAATTAGCGATCCGCTCTTTGATGAGGGAGCTAATTTCCTCTGGTCTGATTGCACTCACTTAATTCACCCCATTCATCCAACTTCTTAAAAGACCGAGCTTTACGCTTTTTGCGCAAAGGTTTCCAGCTTCGTTTTCAGGCTGCCATCGTACAGACGGTCGCCGATTTTGATAATAATGCCGCCGAGAATCGAAGGGTCTACGACCGTTGTCATCCGCAGCTTTTTATTTACCGTTTGTCCGAACTTGTCAGCGAGCTCCGCCTGTTCTTGTTCAGAAAGCGGCTTTGCGCTTGTGACGACAGCATCTGCATAGCCACGCGCTTCGTTTGCCAATTGTACAAAGGAGCTGTAGATGTCCGACAGTTGAACTTCCCGTCCGTTGTCAATCAGGACGTTCAGGAAGTTGAAGCTCTCTTCCCCTACATGGCTTTTGAACAACTCTTCAACCAGTTTGCCCTTTGCATCTGCCGCGATGTGCGGGTGCTGTATGATCTTTTTCAGATCTTCGTTGCCTTCCACAGCCTGCACGATCGCACCAAGGTCAGCTTCCACCTGATCGATCTTGCCACGCTCGCTCGCTACTTCAAAGAGAGCGCGAGCATAACGTTTTCCTACTGCGCTACTCATAGGCGATCTCCTACTTGAGCGAGGAATTTGTCAACAGTAGACTTTTGCGCTGCTTCGTCCAGTTCTTTTTCGATAATCTTGGAAGCCAAGAGAACGGAAAGACCTGTCATTTGCTCGCGCAGTTCGAGTTTTGCTTTTTCTACTTCACGTGCCAGCTCAGCGCTTGCGTCCGCTTTCATACGCTCGGATGCAGCTTGAGCTTCTGCCACGATTTTGCTTGCTTCATCAGACGCTTGCTTGGTAGCGCGGTCGATGATGGCTTTGGATTCAGCGCGAGCTTCGTCCAGTACGCGGCGTTGCTCTGCCAAGAGAGCCTCTGCCTCCGCACGGTTGCGCTCAGCCGATGAAATTTGATTTTCGATATGCTGACGACGTTTTTCCATGATGCCAACGATCGGGCCCATGGCAAGTTTACGAACCAGCAAGAGCAACAACAAGAACACAATTGCTTGGGTTAAAAGCGTTCCCCACTCCAGGGACACCGCTCCAAAGTCGAGCATTCGTTTCACTCCTTCCTGCGAAAAGAAAGATGTATCATCACGGTATGAACCGCTCTTTGCCAAAAAACTGGCTTCACGTTTGCGGCGAAGCTTCAAACTTCTTGTCGAATGAAAGCATAGGCCTCCACTCGCTCAAAAATAGAGGCGGGTATCAAGCGCCCGCCTATTGTTACCAATTGCTCGCTGACTACATACGACCGAAGAGAATGAAACCGATCGCTACAGCGATGATCGGAACCGCCTCTACCAGACCGAGACCCAGGAACATGAGACCCATGAGGTTACCACGTGCTTCTGGTTGACGAGCTACACCTTCAATTGTACGGGAGATTACCAGGGAGTTACCGATTGCTGCGCCAAGAGCAGCGAGACCAAATACGATACCAATTGCAAGAGCCAAACCTTCCATTGTTTAAAAACCTCCTTAGTGTTGTGAAAAGCGAATATAAAATCGGGGAAATGCTGATTAGTGATCTTCATTCACTTGCTGAGACAGGTAAACCATCGCCAGCGTAGTGAAAATGAATGCCTGTACGGAGCCGACAAACACGGAATAGCCCAGCCACAGGAACAGCGGAATGCTTCCGAAGATCCCTACACCCAAGAGGAAGGCGATCAAAACCTCACCCGCAAAGATGTTACCGAATAGACGCAAAGGCAGCGTCAGCGGCTTGATGATGAACTCCTCCAGAATGTGAATCGGATTCAGGAATGTATGTTTCAACCATCCACCGAAGCTCTTCTTGATGCCCAAGTAGTGAGCGTACAGCAACACGATGAACGCGAGAGCGAAAGTTACGCTCGGAGTTGCGGTTGGCGATTTCCACCAGCCGATGACAACACCGTGTGAATGCGGATCGGTTGAGTTCAGCTCTTCCTCAAGCTTAGCCAACTTTTGCTGCTTCGCCTCTTCGCTCGTAGAAGCCGTCAACATGTCTTTAACCTTTTCGCTTACTTGATGGTCAGGACTGTTGTGGTGAGCTGTATTTACGTTAAATACGAGACCCAGTTGGTTTCCCAGGAAGATGTAGAGGAACAAAGTCAGCGCCAGCGAGACAAAACCCGCAGCCTTTTTCGGTGAGATATAGCTTTTTGTAATACCGGTTACGAAGTCTACAATCCATTCCATCACGTTTTGCGCGCCGCTTGGAGTAGCGGAGGTCAGGTTGCGAGTCATCCCGATACAAAGCAAAAGCACCACCAGAGAGGTTACCAAAATCATGAGAATAGTGGAGATGTCAAATACCATGCCCAACCATTCAAATCGCAGAGAATAATGCATGTATTTCACCCCTTTCTTCCGCGCGAGTATATTGCTTAGCGTGCATGTGTAAAAAGAATTCTACTATCTATTTAAAGGAGCGATACACAAAAAGGAAGCTGAGAATCTGAAAGAGGAACAAGCCGATCAACACTCCGGCCAGTCCGAACAAATGAGGGAAGCGCATAGTTAAAAAGACAGCAAAGCCTGCCACGACCAATCGTTGCAGCATACCTGTCCCTTTGGGCCGCACGCCTGGATCAACAGCCATCTGGCCAATTCGCCAAGTTTTGCTGAAGAGGACCGTGCCATTCACTAGACTGCCAGCCATCCCGAGCAGGAGGCTTTGCAAAAAGAAACGATAGGATGGCAACAGCGCCCAGAGTATCGCGGCGATTGCCATACAGAAAAAGGCATAGCGAAACGTGTATCGCATTGCCGAAGAAAACGTTTGCATGTCCCATCTCCCTAGAGGTAACCGCGAATGATGCGGTAGACGCTGTACACGCCTATTCCTAATCCCGCGAGCAGTCCAACCATCAAAAACAACGGATTGGTAGCGAAAAGGCCATCCAGGTATTTTCCCAGAAAGACTCCCGCAACCACGCAAACGGCCATATCGACACCAATCAGAGTGACCAACGTGATGGCTCGCCAAGGATTATCAATTTTCGACACGGAACAACATTCTCCTTTCATACATAAGGAGAGGGCTGGTGTCAAGTGCCCCTTTGCCCTCATCCATATTAACGAAGAATTATTCCCTTTGTCAACGTTCGTCTTGTTCTGTACACAAAGCGTTCACAATTGAAAATCTACATTTTTTCAACAATCGTCGAAACCCCTTGTCCGCCGCCGATACACAAGGTTGCTAAACCATATTTTGCCCCTTCGCGCTTTTGCAATTCGTGAACAAGTGTCACTAAAATTCTCGCCCCGCTTGCGCCAATTGGATGACCTAGCGCGATCGCTCCCCCGTTAACGTTCAGCTTTTCGCGGTCGATGCCGAGCGCTTTGCCCACAGACAGCGACTGGACGGCAAAAGCTTCGTTCGCTTCGATCAGATCCATGTCGGACAATGACAGTCCTGCCTTCTCCAAAACGCGCTTGGTCGCGGGAACAGGCCCGTAGCCCATGATGCTCGGATCGACCCCTGCGCTGGCGTTGGCCACGATGCGCGCGAGCGGCTTGACGCCCAGTTCTTCCGCTTTTTCCCTGGTCATAATCAACAGGGCCGCCGCGCCGTCATTAATGCCGGATGCGTTGCCCGCTGTCACGGTTCCGTCCTTTTTAAAGGCTGGCTTCAGCTTGGCGAGCATCTCTGCTGTCACGCCGGCACGCGGAAACTCGTCGACGGAAAACAGAACCGGATCGCCTTTGCGCTGCGGAATCGGGACGGGCACGATCTCGTCCTGAAAACGGCCGCTTTCCAGAGCCTTCTGGGCTTTTTGCTGGCTCCACGCCGCAAACTCGTCCTGTTCTTCCCGTCCGATCTCGTATTTGGCGCACAGATTTTCAGCCGTGATTCCCATGTGGTAGTCGTTGAATGCGCACCAAAGACCATCGCGGATCATCGTGTCGACCACCTTCTGGTCACCCATGCGGTACCCGGAGCGCGCTCCCTCCAGCAAGTAAGGGGCCTGACTCATGTTTTCCATGCCTCCTGCCAGCACGACCTCGGCGTCTTCGCTCAAAATCGCCTGCACAGCCAAATGAACGGCTTTCAGTCCTGAGCCGCATACTTTGTTAATCGTCAAGGATGGCACCTCGTGCGCCAAGCCTGCTTGAATGGCAGCCTGACGAGCAGGGTTTTGTCCCAGACCTGCGGACAGCACGTTCCCCATAATCACTTCATCGACTGCATCCTTGGACACACCTGCGCGCTCCAAAGCTGCTTCGAGGACGATTCCGCCCAGCTTTGTCGCGCTGATTCCAGCAAGCGTGCCCTGAAAGCTGCCGATAGCCGTGCGCACTGCGCTTGCGATAACGATTTCCTTTTGACCCATCTTCCATACACTCCTCGAATGAACAGGATAGCCAACCTTCTTAAAATTCCATATTTTTGTACGGATTCCTGCTAAGAAATCGTTTTCACGGCAGAAAAAGCGTCTTGCCTCCGGAAACGCTGCAAAAAGCGGAAGACGTTTTTTCTATACGCGTACGGGCGTGCTCGTGATCGTGCTACTCAAGCGCACGATCACGCTTTGGCAATCTGGGCGGCTACCCGTTTGGTGGCGATTGGACTGCCTTGGCAGTGCCGATGCGGCCCGCTTACGGACGCGGCTGGCGAACCCCGCTGATGTAGAGCAGATCGTAGGTAACCCGCACGCCATGCTCTCCGCCGTACGTCCTCTCGTAATAGTCCATCATCGCCAGCAGCAGCCTCCTTCGGCCCAGTCCCGCACTCTTGTCCTCGCTCGCATTGGCGCCTACTGCCTTGACCGCGTGCAAAAAGTCCGAAACGCCCGGATAGGCCAGCACCACCTTTTGCGTCGTTGCCCGCAGGGAACTCATTCCCGCCGCCTCCAGCATGGACAGCCACTGCTCCGCCGATAGAAACGACAGACCGTGCCGTACCCCTTTTTCGCCCAGACTGGCGTGGGCATGGGCAAACGAATCGTGCAGTTCGCAAAAGGTGTCCGGCCCGAAGGTGGAAAAATAGAGCGGAGCGTTTGGCGCAAGCAAGCGGCACAAGCCACGGATGGTCTGCTCGGGACGAAAAAACCACTGGAAGCAGGCTCCTGATACAATCAAGTCTTTGCACGCCGCCGGCTGCGTCCAGACCCATTCCTCAGCATCGGCCTGGTAAAAGCTGCCTGTCAGGCCGAGACGGGCAAGACTGGCCTGTGCCTGCGCGATCATCCCTGCTGCGAGGTCAATCGCCTCGTAATCGGCATGGGGGTACTGGCTCCGAATCAGACGGGTCAGCCCCCCTGTGCCGCAGCCGACCTCGAGGATGCTGGCGACCGCGTCCCGGGGAATAGCCGTCTGAACCATTGCGCTCAGTCGATTCGCCATCTCCTTTTGCACGATAGCGTACTGCTCATAGGAGGCTGCCTTGTTACTGAACCGATGCTTGACCGTGTTTCTGTGCAATCTGCTTCACCATCCTCGTTACCGCTGTCCCGACCACGTCCGGGTAAAAAATGTGGGGCGCGTGGCCGCAGTCTTGCAGCCGCACAAACTCAGCAGCCGGCAGCGCGCCTGCCAGCTCCTCGCCCGCTGCCAGCGGACAGATGAGGTCATCTGTTCCGTGAATGACGACGGCAGGACAGGAGAGTGACGCCGCTTTATGCCGACAGTCCTCGCTTGCCAGGTAGTCGAGACCCGCGAGCAGCGCTTGCTGGCTCCACTGCGCCCCGGCTGTTCCCGTATCCACCCGGTTTTGCCCGCGTTCTTTTGCCGTCAGCATCTGCTCCGCGAACTGGGCCATGATCCGCTCGCGGTCTTTTGGCAAAAGGCGTTTCATCCGTTGCAGCACGGCTGCGCCCCAGCCACGGTCACGCTCTGCCGACTCGCGGACAAAGCGCATTGTCGCACCGACGAGAACCAGTCCTGCTACGGGCCGCGAAGCAGCCAGCCTGAGCGCCAGCAGCCCGCCCATGGACCAGCCGACGACAACCAGCTCTTTTCCGGCGACAGAGCGAGCTGTCTGTTCTACTGCCTCGTAAAACTCTTCCGGGCGGGACACGTGCGAAAAGTCCGGTGCCAGGTGCAACGCACAAGGAAGCTGTCGACGGACTTGCTCCCAGCACGAATCCGGCATCCCCCAGCCCGTCAGCCAAAGTATCGCAGGTGTCACAGCGCCTCCCTCCCGTCCAGCTCATCACGAATGGCAGCCAGCTCCTGGACGGCCCACGCTAGCTCATCCGGCGTATGCGTCGCCATCACGGTAAAGCGGATGCGCGCCGTCCCGTCCGGAACGGTGGGCGGACGGATGGCGACAGCGGCAATCCCGCGCTCCAGAAGCTTCTGGCTGAATTGCAGCGCCCGCTCGTTTTCTCCTATCGCCAGCGGGATAATTTGCGTGTCCTCATCCGCTACGGCAAAGCCGCTCGCGCGCAGTTTCTGGCGGAACCAACTCGCGTTTTGCCGGAGAGCTTGCCTTCTCCACGTGTCCGTTTCGATCTGCGTCAAAGCTGCAAGCGTCGAGCCGATGACGGCAGGCGGCAGAGCGGTGGAGTAAATGAGCGAGCGGGCCTTCGAGCGCAGATGGCGAATCACGGGCTGATCGGCACAGACGTAGGCGCCGTACACCCCAAAAGCTTTGCTGAACGTGCCCATGAGCACATCTACCTGATCGGCCATCCCCAGCTCGTGGCACAAGCCCTGGCCCTGTTCCCCGCGCACTCCCCCTGCATGCGCCTCGTCGACCATGAGCAGGGCGCCGTAGCGCTCGCGCAGCTCGGCCAAAGCAAGCAGCGGAGCCTTGTCGCCATCCATGGAAAACACGCTGTCCGTCACGATCCATTTTCGTCTCGCTCCCTGATGCTTTTGCAGCAAAAACTCCAGATGCTCCAGATCGTTGTGCCGATACCGGACGTGCTCGGCACGGCTCAGGATGATGCCGTCGACGATGCTGGCGTGGTTCAGCCGATCGCTAAAAACGACATCGCCCCGGCCTGCCAGTGCCGCGATCACTCCCGTATTCGCCTGATAGCCGTTGGCAAACACGAGCGCTCCTTCGCGCTGCTTCCACTCGGCCAGGCGCCGCTCCAGTTCGTCGTACAGCGGGTAGTTGCCGAGCACGAGGCGGGAAGCAGTGCCGCCTGCGCCCCATTTTCTCGCAGCCTTTTCGCCCGCTTCCACGATTCGCTCTTCATGAGCAAGCCCCAGATAGTTGTTGGCGGACAAATTCAGCAGCTTTTTCCCGCAAACCCGAATCCATGCGCCGCCTGCTTCGGCTATCGGTTCAACCGTCTGCCACGTTCTGTCCAGCGACTGCTCCCGCATCCGGCTCCACTCCGCCTCCAGCCATTCGTACTTGCGTTTCATGTGCCACACCTCTTTACCTACAGCGCACATAGCTCGATCTCGAAGCCAAGGTCTTCGATCATTTTGTGATCGCTGGAAATCTCCTGTCCCGGCGTCGTCAAATAGTCGCCGACAAACAGCGAATTGGCCGCGTAGAGCGACAGCGGCTGCAAGCTGCGCAGATTCACCTCGCGTCCGCCTGCCACGCGAATTTCCTTGTCAGGGCAGACGAAGCGGAACAGCGCCAACACCTTCAGCGCCTTTTGCGCAGGCGTGCGGCCCTGGTTTTGCAGCGGAGTCCCCGGAATCGCATTCAAAAAGTTGACCGGGATCGAATCCGCATCCAGACTGCGCAAGGCAAATGCCATCTCGACGATCTCCTCGTCGCTCTCCCCCATGCCGACGATGACGCCAGAGCACGGTGACATCCCGGCTTTTTTCACCGTATCGACGGTTTCCACCCGCTGATCGTATGTATGGGTCGTCGTGATCGCCGAGTAATGGTTGCGGCTTGTGTTCAGGTTGTGGTTGTAGCGATGCACGCCCGCTTCCTTCAGCCGCTGTGCCTGCTCGTCGCTCAGGATGCCGAGACAAGCGCATATTTTCAGCGGCATTGTCTCGCGAATTTCTTTGACTGCTTCGATCACCTGGCCCAGCTCCTTTTCGGTCGGACCACGGCCGGAAGCGACGATACAGTACGTCCCTGCCTTCCGGTTCAGCGCTTCCCGCGCTCCTGCCAGCAGCGTGTCTTTGTCGAGCATGGTGTACTTGGCTACAGGAGCTGTGGAGACGATCGACTGCGAGCAGTACCCGCAATCTTCCGGGCACAGGCCGCTTTTGGCGTTCAGGATCATGTTCAGCTTGACCTTTTTCCCGAAAAAGTGCTTCCTGACCTGAAAAGCGGCGTGCAATAGCGGCAGCAGCTCATCGTCTGGCGCTTGCAAGACGCGCAACGCCTCCTCCTGCGTCAGCGCTTCCTTTTGCACAGCCTTCTCTGCATACTCGTTCCAGTTCACGGCAACCGTCTTGTTCATCCTTGTATCTCCCCTTTAATAGTTTGCTTTTTCAGCACACTCTCGACAGGCGACACGTTCACATGCGCCCTCACCGATTCAGCCAATTGCTGTTGGGTAAACGCTCCGCCCATGTACGGCAGCACTCCCCAGACAGACACATTTCCGTAACGCTCGATCATCGCGGCATTCGTGGCGATACTCTGGTCGGTCGCCGTTGCGGGGGCTGCTTCATTTAAAATCACGCCGGCCACCTCAAGCCCCCGGGAGCGCGCATACCAGACCGACAAGAGCGTGTGGTTAATCGTGCCAAGCCCTGCGCGGGCGACCAGCAACAGCGGCAGGTTCAGCCTGACGGCGAGGTCGATCATCATCTCCGTTTGCGTCAGAGGCACTGCCAGCCCGCCGGCCCCCTCTACCAGCAGCCAGTCGTGCTTCGCCATCAAGGAATGCCCGCCCGCAACCACTTCGTCGAGCGCGAGCGTCCTGCCCTCGGCTTGTGCTGCCAGCCAGGGCGTCAGCGGCGCGGAAAAAGCCAGAGGCGCAATTTCCTCGCACAAGTCCTCTACACCGCTCCAGGCCCGCAAGCGAAAAGCATCGCTCGTCTGCTCATGCGCCAACGCCCCGGACTGAACGGGCTTCCACACACCGAGATCGCAGCCTCTCTCGCGCAGCGCCGCCGCGATTCCAGCGGTGACGACAGTTTTGCCCACATCCGTATCCGTCCCGGCAACGAACAATCCTGCAAATGGCTTGGTCATCGCACTTCCTGCTCCTTTTGTTCCAGCGTGACCTCGCGGATGGATTCGGCCAAAATTTGCACCATTTCCGCAATCTCGCCCATTCTGGAGGCAAGCGGCGGGATGAAGACGATCACATTGCCCAGCGGTCTGGTCAGCAGCCCTTTTTCTCTCGCCCGCTGGCAGACGCGGACGCCGATGCGCTCGTTCCAGTGGTACGGCTCCTTCGTTTGCTTGTCCCGGACCAGCTCGATTCCTGCCATCAAGCCTTTTTGCCGGATATCGCCGACGTGCGGCTCTGCCTTTAGCGGCTGCAAAAGCTGCTTTAGACCGACCGCTTTTTCTGCCACCTGATCGACCAGTCTTCGCTCCTCCATCAGCCGCAAGTTTTCCAGCGCTACGGCACAGCCGAGCGGATTCCCGGTAAACGAGTGGCCGTGGAAAAACGTCTTCTGTTCCTCGTAGTCCGCGTAAAAAGCGTCGTAGATGTTTTCGGTAACAAGCGTGGCGGCTACAGGCAAATAGCCTCCGGTCAGCCCTTTGGCAACGGCCATGATGTCTGGCACTACGCCGTCGTGCTCACAGGCGAACATTTTTCCCGTCCGTCCAAAGCCTGTCGCCACCTCATCCGCAATCAGCAACACGTCATGCGCGCGCAAAAGCTCGGCAATCCGTTTCAAACAGCCGTCCGGCATGACGATCATTCCGCTGGCTCCCTGGACGACAGGCTCGACAATCATGGCGGCAATCTCGCCTGCTTTTTGCTGCAGCAAGCTCTCCAACTGGCTCAAGGTTGCTTCCATGGCCGCCTGTTCGCCTCCATCCCGGTACGGATACGGGTAAGGGATGACGTGCGGAGAAAACAACAGTGGCTTGTAAACCTGATGGTACAGCGGGATTGCGCCCACGCTGGTCGCTCCGATCGTGTCGCCATGGTAGGCGTTGTTCATCGTGATAAACGAATGCTTGCCCGTCTGCCCGCGGTTTTGCCAATACTGGAACGCCATTTTCAGGGAGATTTCCACCGCAGTCGCGCCGTTGTCCGAGTAAAACACTTTGCTGAGTCCAGGCGGAGCGATTCGCACAAGCTGCTCGGCCAGCAGGATGGACGGCACGTTTGCCATTCCCAGCAGAGTCGAGTGCGCGATTTGCGATAGCTGCTCCATGATCGCCTGGTTCAGCTCGGGGACATTGTGGCCGTGAACGTTCAGCCATACGGAAGAAAAGCCGTCGTAATACGCCTTGCCATTGACGTCGATCAGCTTGACCCCTTCGCCTCTGGCAATAATCAAAGGCTCCTGCGCGTTGTAGTCTTTCATCTGCGTAAATGGATGCCACAAAAATTGCTTGTTCTTTTGCGCCAGCTCGTCATAGTCATAAGTATGTAACAACCAAATCACATCCTTGGTTAACATATATTTGTTAACTAAAATGTTAATTCTGTTTACCATTTTTGACAACGATTTTTTCTTTGGAGCGGGAAACAAAAAAAGACCACGCTCCCCCGTGATTGGAGAAGCATAGTCTTTGCTTTGTGCGCTTTATTTGGTTTGCTGCAAAATGCGATAGAGCGCCACGACACATACCGCGCGGGTCGTCGGCTTGTTCGGCTGGTATTTTCCGCTGACTGGATCAATCAGGCCGAGCCCAACCATGTTGGTGATGGACGAGGCAGCCCAGGACGGCCATGTTCCTTTGTCGGAAACCGTTTTGGCCGCTCCCTTTTTGTTTACCAGACGGTCCAGGATGACAGCCGCTTCTGCCCTCGTCACAGGTTGGTCCGGACGGAACGTCTTGTCCTCGTAGCCTTTTACCAGGCCTTTGGCAACGGCCACCTGGACCGCTCCCTGCGCATAGGCAGGCACCTTGTCCTTGAAGCTGAGCTTCGGCGAGTCGGGCAGCTCCCAATTGAACGTGCGCGCCAGCAAGGTGACGAATTGCGCCCGGGTGAGCGAAGCTTCCGGACCGAACTTCGTTTCTGTCAATCCTTTTACGTAGCCGTTCTCGGCCATAAACATGATTTCCTTCTTGGCCGGGTGGTTGGCGATATCGGTGAACGCCGGGCTTCCCAGTCCTGCATTGTCCATGTAGTACGGAACGTATTTGCCGTAGCTGTTCACTTCATATACCCACTGCCCTTGCGCGTTCATGCTGCCCAGGAGCGGGTCGAGCGTCTGATTGACTTCGTTGACGTACAGCAGTCCGACTCCTTTTCCGGCAATCCACTTCTTCGGCACAAGCGTCAGCTTGATCGGGGAAGTCGAGATCGCATCGTCCGTGCCTGCCTTGCGCTCTCCCGGCTTGATCGTGAACGAGTAGTCCGCAGGGACATACCCGGGCAGTTGCTGGTTGACGATCGAGTCGATTTCCACCAAAGCGCTGTCCAAAAACGGAGCGGTTTTCTCAAACGAGTAGGCAAGGTCAAGCTCCGCGCCCAGCGACGTGCTGCCCGGCAGCTCAGGCACGACAACCGCATTGCCCGGCTGGCCTGTCTGGTTCGGCAAAAGGAGCGAGAACTCGTCGAAGTACAGCGTTCCTTTGTCATGCGTAATGCCGTCATTCGGCTGGTCGACTACGTAGATGCTCTTCAGCTTCAACGGATAGGCGGCATTGCTCGGGAAGTAGCCTTTTACCTGCTTCCAGCCTGTCCAGTCGATTTCTTTGGCCAGATCGACGTAGACAGTTTTGCCGTTGGCATCGAGAACTTCTGCGCGCAGCCAATGTCTGCTGTTGTCCCCGTTTACCCACAAGCCGATTCCGAGCGGCTTGCCCGGGATGGCGACAGGCTGGGCGCCCAGCACGCCGTAAGAGATGCGCATGTTGTTCGCTGGCGCTCCGGAGAAGTTGTAGACGAGCTTCGCCGCTTTTTTCGTGCGGAACACCTGGTCCTGAACGAGCGCAAACGAGCCTGCCGAGCTGATGCTGCTCGGGTTGGCCGCGTGGTACATGCCGACCTGGTTGTCAAATGTCAGCCATGGCTGTTCGAATTGACCGACCGCAAACGGAACGGTTGTCGACACACCGTCATACGTAATCGTCAGGTGTCCATTTCCCGGTTCGCTTCCTGCTATCAACTGCAGCTTGTCGTTGACGGTAGCGACTGCGGAGTCTACGCTCGCTTTGACGCTGAGCGGCGTCGCCTGAATCGTCGCTCCTTTTTTCGTCTTGATTTTCACATCAAGCGTCACGGCTTGTCCCGGTGCGATCGTGACCGGATTCGGGGAGACGACGATTTGTTGGACTTCGCTGCCCGCAATGACGTGCACCTCTTTGTTTTGCGCCACGTTGCCCAGGCGACCCGTCAGTGTAATCTGGCCGGAGCGGGCTGGCGTAAAGCGTTGTCCCTCTACTGTTCCTGCATCGGCTTGCGGGATTTCCCACGTGACGTTCGCCGGATTGATCGCGTATGGCTGGTAATGCGTGTCGTACCCTTTGGAGGCATTGAGCGTCACGGTTTGGCCGATGAGGATGTCCGCTGGCACGTCAATTTGGAATCCTCGCAATTCTCCTGGCGGAGCGGTGTTGTACACAGCAAGTCCGGTCGGCACGCGGCGTTCGGCACCGCCGCTCGGCTTGTTGGCGAGGTTGGCATGCGTCTCGCCCAGCATGCGCGCAGCCAATGTCGTAGAGCCGCCACCGTCAAAATTCACGGCACGGTAGGAGCCGAGCTCTGCCATGATTTTTGCCAGCTCGTCCAGGTAAACGCCTTTGCTGGCATCAATGGTGACCATGTACAGCGTCTTGCCATCCTGGGACACGCCCACTGCCGTGCGTGCATTGACAGAAGTGATCGACTTGTCCGCCTGGAACGACGTCAAAGCTTTGCCCTGATCCACGAGCAGCACGTTGCCCCCGACGGCTTGCTTCAGGTCGAGTGTTTGCGGAGTTGTTTGGTACTCGATGGTCGCTTTGGCGCCCACCGGGAAATTTTGTTTGAGGAAGGCCGCTGCCGCGCCGTGTCCCCACAAGACGTATCCGTTGTAAGGTATGTAGACTCCCGGTTGGTTGACGCGCACTTCCTTGGCGACGTTGTCCACGAACAAAATCTCGACGACGTCCTTGTAGCCCGGAATTGCGCCGAGACTGGTTTTGCCAAAGGAAGGCGTGTAGACGTTCAGTTGGTTCTGGTGGCTTTTGCGGCCGTCGCTCGGATTGTACTCTTCTTTGTTGACGCCTTGAATCGAGTAGACAGCCCCGTTCGGCGCGGTGACTTTTCCGCCAAACCCGAACTTGTCGATGATCGCGACCTTGTCCCCGGTCAGCCCCAGGCTATACCAGTACGAGATCAGCCCCATCGAGGAAATCAACTGCTCGTCCTTTATTACGATGCCAAACGGCGCGCCCCGCTTGGACATGTTGAAAAAGTCGGCGTTGATCGCCGCAACCGCCCCTGTTTCGCGCGCCATCTGGGTGACGGTCTGTCTTTCCGTCAGCTTGCCGGCGGTCCCGTAGACGGGCTTGACCTCCACGTACGGGTTGTTCAGGTCGACCTTGGTAACCATGATGGTCACGACCTGATTCGCAAACGATTTCGTATATTTGAGCAAAGTGGTCCCCTCGCCAATCGGGGTTTGCCACACCATATTCAATGCACTGGTTTCCGCCCTGGCGTGCGCGACATTCGTCGCAAGGGGCACAAACGGAACAAAAGCTCCCCAGGCCATCGTCGTAGCCGTGAGCAGCGTCACTATCCTTTGCGCTCTCATGTTGGTGACTCCTCTCCATTTTCCAAACTCTGTCTGTTCCCTATGTAAGTCGGTAACTATTCGTTAGACGCACCGAAGTAGTGGATAGTTTCGCCAATTTTGCAGATTCTCTTTTGGCAAAACAAACCAAATCGTCAGTCTGCCAAAACAGCAGAAAAACCCGTCCGGATGATAGCAGTCGATACCGGACGGGTCACTCTTGGCTGTATGGGCAAATGATTACTGTCCCGGCTTGAACGGCTCAGGACGCTCGGAACGCAATCCAAAATGATGCAGGATCGCTTCTACGATACGGCGGGAAGCCTCTCCGTCCCCATACGGATTCGCAGCGTGCGCCATTGCATCGTAGGCTGCCTGGTTGGTCAGCAGCTCGTGTGCCATCGCGTAAACTTGTTCTTCGTCTGTACCCGCCAGCTTGAGCGTACCGGCTTCGATCCCTTCTGGGCGCTCGGTTGTATCTCTGAGCACCAGAACAGGCACGCCAAGGGACGGCGCTTCTTCCTGGACTCCGCCGGAATCGGTCAGGATCAGGTGAGCACGGCGGGCGAAGTTGTGGAAATCGAGCGCATCAAGCGGTTCGATCAGTATAATGCGCTCGTGATCGCCCAAAATTTCCTGCGCTACTTCCTGCACAGCCGGGTTGAGATGGACCGGGTACACGACGGCAATCTCGGGATGCTCGTCCACCAGTCTTCTGACCGCACGGAAAATGCGGCGCATCGGCTCGCCCAGGTTTTCGCGGCGGTGGGCCGTCATCAGCACCAGTTTGTAGTCGCCTACACGGTCGAGCACCGGGTGTGTGTAATCTTCGCGCACTGTCGTTTTCAGCGCATCAATCGCGGTGTTTCCGGTTACGTAAATGCTTTCCTCCGGCTTCGCTTCCCGTCTGAGGTTGTCAGCAGACCCGTTTGTCGGGGAGAAGTGCAGGTCGGCCATCACGCCTGTCAGTTGGCGGTTCATCTCTTCCGGGAACGGCGAATACTTGTCCCATGTGCGCAGGCCCGCTTCCACATGGCCGATCGCTACCTGGTTGTAAAAAGCGGCCAGGCTCGCAACGAATGTGGTCGTCGTATCGCCATGCACCAAAACGATATCCGGCTTTACTTCCTTGATCGCCGCATCGAGACTTTGCAGGGCGCGCGTGGTCACATCAACGAGCGTCTGGCGGTCTTTCATAATGTTCAAGTCAATGTCCGGCGAAATATCGAAAATCCCCAACACCTGGTCGAGCATTTGGCGATGTTGGGCGGTCACGCAGACGACCGATTCGATTTGCCCGTTGTACTTTTTCAGCTCATGCACAAGGGGGGCCATCTTGATCGCTTCCGGACGCGTCCCGAATACCGTCATTACTTTTACTGTTTTCATCTGGAATACCCTCTCCGCCTACTTTGTGCCGTACAAGCGGTCGCCCGCATCGCCGAGGCCAGGCACAATGTATCCATGGTCATTTAAATATTCGTCAATGGCAGCTACGTAAATATCTACGTCCGGATGCTCGTCCTGCACCATTTTGATGCCTTCCGGAGCAGCAATCAGGCACATGAGCTTGAGATTTCTCGCTCCGCGTTTTTTCAACGCGGCAATCGCCGCGACAGCAGAACCGCCAGTCGCAAGCATCGGGTCAATCACGATCAGTTCGCGCTCGGCTACATCGGAAGGCAGCTTGACGTAGTACTCTACTGGCTGTAAGGTTTCCGGGTCACGATACAGTCCCACGTGGCCGACTTTTGCAGCCGGGATCAGCTTGAGCAGTCCGTCGACCATGCCAAGTCCTGCACGGAGGATCGGTACGAGTCCAACTTTTTTGCCGGCAATCACGTTAGACTTACAGGTGGCTACCGGGGTGTCGATGGTGGTTTCCTCAAGCGGCATGTCGCGGGTGATTTCGTAGCCCATCAAGGTTGCTACTTCGTCTACGAGTTCGCGAAATTCTTTGGTTCCTGTATTCTTGTCACGAATAAACGTCACTTTATGCTGAATCAGCGGATGGTCAAACACATATACACGGCTCATGTACGTTCCTCCGTTTCCCTATCAATGCATCTTTTCCATCATAGCGAAGGAGAGAGTCGCCGTCAATTTGCCTAATCTTCGTACTTTTTCTTTCTTTGTCTGGGAGGGGCTGTAGTGGGGAGAAGACGGTTTCCAGGCTAGGCTTCATTCTACGTCCCGCTGTGGGATTGACTGTCCGCTACGCGACGAAGCGCGGGGGAACGTAAAAGTGGTAGCCGCTTCGCAGTTTATTCAGGGTTACGTTCCTTTTTCCCTCGCTTCGTCGCACCGCTGGGTCGGACTTCGCAAGTCGCGGCGCCTGGAAACCGTCTTCTCCGCGTGGCTGTTTGTCAGGAAAAGACAGAAAGAAAGCCAAAAAACAGACCCGCGCGAGGTTGCTCACGGGGTCTGTCTGCTTGAGAAATTTTCTTGAAAATTAAATCGTCAAGCCTTCGTACATCGGGAAGCGTTGGCACAGCGCGGCTACGCGTTGGCGGGCTTCGTCGTGTTTGGCTGCGTCTTCCGGGTTTTTCAAGGTCAGCGCGATGATGGCTGCTACTTCTTTCATCGCTTCTTCGTCAAAGCCGCGGCTGGTGACGGCTGGGGTACCCATGCGGATACCGCTTGTGACGAATGGGCTTTGCGTATCGTAAGGGATGGTGTTTTTGTTGGTGGTGATGCTCACTTCGTCCAGGAGGTGCTCGGCTACTTTACCAGTCAGGCCGATTTTGCTTACGTCAACCAGTACGAGGTGGTTGTCGGTTCCGCCGGAGACGAGTGTCAGGCCTTCTGCTTGCAGCGCTTCCGCAAAGACGCGGGCGTTGTTCACGATGCGTTTTGCGTAGTCTTTGAAGTCAGGTTGCAGCGCTTCGCCAAAGGAAACGGCTTTTGCCGCGATCACGTGCATCAACGGACCGCCTTGCACGCCTGGGAACACGGATTTGTCGATCGCTTTTGCAAACTCTTCTTTGCAGAGGATCAGACCGCCGCGAGGGCCGCGCAATGTTTTGTGCGTAGTGGAGGTGACGAAGTGCGCGTGCGGAACCGGGTTTGGATGCAGGCCAGCCGCAACCAGACCAGCGATGTGCGCCATGTCTACCATGAAGTACGCGCCCACTTCGTCCGCGATTTCACGGAATTTGGCAAAATCAATCGTGCGCGGATAAGCACTTGCTCCCGCTACGATCAGCTTAGGCTTGTGCTCCAGAGCTTTTGCGCGCACATCCTCGTAGTTAATCAAGTGGGAGTCTTGATCTACGCCATACTCTACGAAGTTGTACAGCGTACCGGAGAAGTTCACAGGGCTTCCGTGCGTCAGGTGGCCGCCGTGGGACAGGTTCATCCCGAGTACAGTGTCGCCTGGCTGCAAAATGGTGAAGTAAACCGCCATGTTAGCTTGCGCGCCAGAGTGTGGCTGTACGTTCGCATGCTCGGCACCGAAGATTTCTTTTACGCGATCGCGCGCAATGTTTTCCACGATGTCGACGTATTCGCAACCGCCGTAGTAGCGACGGCCTGGATAGCCTTCGGCGTACTTGTTGGTCAGTACCGTTCCCATCGCTTCCATAACCGCACGGCTAACGAAGTTTTCGGATGCAATCAGCTCGATTTTGTCACGCTGTCTTCCCAGCTCCAGTTGAATGCCTTCCAATACTTGCGGGTCCTGTTTACGCAAAAATTCTAGCATGATTTATTCTCCTCCTTGAAAATGGGCTTGTCCCACATTCTTTTTAGGTACAGCTTTCATTTTGGGGTACAACTTCATAGACAGCTCGCGCGCCGCCGATCAGCTTGGGGCGAGTCCGCGCGGCTGTGACGTGCGCTTCTCCCACAGTCCGCTGCGAGGGGCGCACAGGCACGGCCACTTGCTTCAGGTGCATGCCAATCAACGTGTCGCCGATATCAATGCCAGCATGGGCGCGAATCTGCTCCACCACAACCGCATCGGCAAGCTGCGTAAAAGCGTGCGCAGCCATGGAGCCGCCAGCAGTCGGCACCGGAACGACCGAAACCTCTTCCAGCCCGTAGCGTTCCATAACTTCGCGCTCCAGCACCAGCGCTCTGTTCAAATGTTCGCAACATTGAAAGGCCACAGCAAATCCGCGCTGCTCCTGCACAGTGCGGATGCCGCGATAAATGGCGGCGGCCACGTCCCGGCTGCCAGCTTTTCCAATGTGCTTGCCCAGCACTTCACTTGTACTGCACCCGATCACCATGACTTGTCCGGCCCGAAGCTCGGCCAGCCCGGCCACTTCCTCCACCAACTGACGAACCTCTTGTTCGATAGCGGATAGGTCCACTTACTTCACTCCCGCGTGCTTCGCTTCGATTTGCGTGATCTTTTCCACACGGCGCTCGTGGCGGCCGCCCTGGAACTCCGTCTCCAGCCAAATTTTCACGATATCCAACGCCAGGCCAGGGCCAATCACCCGCTCACCCATAGCCAAAACGTTCGTGTTGTTATGCTCGCGGGTAGCACGTGCAGAAAAGGTATCGTGCACCAGCGCACAGCGAATGCCAGGAACCTTGTTGGCTGCGATCGACATGCCGATGCCGGTTCCGCAAACCAGGATGCCCCGGTCGAACTCGCCTGCTGCCACTTTTTCCGCTACGGGCAAGGCGTAATCAGGGTAATCTACCGAATCCTCGCAAGAGCAACCGAAGTCTTCCGTCTGGATGTTCATGGAGGTGAGCAGAGTCTTGATTTCCTCTTTCAGCTTGTATCCACCGTGATCTGCAGCAATCGCCACTTTCATTCTGCCATCCCTCGCTTGTTTCATGATCTCACTCATTATACATCAAAAAGCCGTAAGTAAAAAGTGAACATTTAGGTTGATTGATTAAAAAATGTTCGTACTCTCACAAGAAACAAGGTCCTGGCTACCAACCAGCACCTCCTATGTCCCGTTATTTACGAAAACGAACTTCCATCAACCGCTCCAAAAGCCTGTCCAGCGACTCCTCGATTTCCTCGGCGCAACGACGGTAATCCTCCAGCGCTCCGCCGAAAGGATCTGCAATATCCTGCAAGCCCTCCACTCCGGCAAACTCCTGCAGCGTATGCACCTTGTCAGCAGCCGCCGGAAAAAAGCTCAGGATGGCGTGCTTGTGATTGTTCGTCATCGTCAAAATGAGGTCAGCCCACCCGATCAGCTCCTCATTCAGCTGGCTCGACTCATGCGCATGCTCAATGCCCCGCTCCGCCAGCACCGCCTGGGCGTGTGCGGAAGCAGGCTGTCCTGCATATGCCGCCACTCCGGCCGAACGCACTTCAAATTCCTGTCCGGCTGTCTTGGCGCGAAACATCGCCTCCGCCATCGGGCTGCGGCAAGTATTTCCCGTGCAGACGAATAAGATTCGTTTCAATGATCGCCCCTCCTTTCTGTCAGCATCCGTCTCCTAGATGACAAACTTCAACCCGAAGCAAAACAAAATAAGTCCTCCTACTAATTCGCTGTAATCGCCCAACCATCCTCCCACGCTTCTGCCGAGCAAAAGCCCAAAATAGGACATGGCCGCCCCCATGATGCCGAACAGGGAGATCGCGAGAATTTTGTTTACTTCGATCAGACCAAATGAAAAACCGACCGTCAACGCGTCGAGACTGACGCTAAATGCAAACAGCAGCAGCCCGATTCCTCTTGTCTTCAAGACGCTTTTTTGATCGCCGTGAATCAGTCCGTTCCACAGCATATGCAAGCCGATCAGCATCAGGACTCCTCCGCCGATGAAAACGGCGATATCCCCAACCAAATCGGACAAATAAGTGCCGACAGCAATCCCGACGACAGGCATCATAATATGAAAAAGCCCAATAGTAATGCTCACTTTTACAATTTCCCGCAAGCGTATTCCAACCATGCCTACGCCGATCCCAAGCGAAAAGGCATCCATGCTCAAAGCAAAGGCAATAATGAGCAACGTCAAAAATTGCCCCCACTGAAACAACACCTGGTCCAAGCCGCCTCCCCCCCGTCTCTTCACCTTATGCGGACAAGGAGGAGTTTAGACTGTTTTAGACGGACAGGATACGTCCGCCCGCCGCTTTCTCCAGACGGTTCATCACGGCCATGCCCAAGCCTTCGCGTGAAAAAGTTTCCCCGACAATGAACTGAACGCGCTGATGGTCAAACTCGCGCAACACTGCGTAAAGCTGCTGGGCGACTTTCTCCAGATCGTGCCGGGAGCCTACGGACAAGACGACGTCCACCGCCGCCTGTTCCTGCCAGTAAGCAGCCGACTCTTCTGTCGCCAGCACCCCGGTTTTTTGCCCATGCCGTTTTGCTTCGGCGAGCAACTCCGCCATTTTCGCGCGAACCTGTGCTTCGTCGCCTGTCACCAGCCACATTTCCCCCTCAGGGGCGTAATGCGTATATTTCATCCCTGGCGCACGCGGCGTCTCTACCGCGCCCACCTGAAAAGAAGGATCGAGCTCGACTGGGCCAATCACGCGTTCCATCTGCTCGCGGGTAATGCCTCCAGGCCGCAGGATGACAGGCGGGTCGACCGTCACGTCAACTACCGTCGACTCGACACCGACTCCGGTAGCTCCGCCATCCACAATCCCCGCTACCCGTCCGTCCAGATCGGCAAACACGTGTGCAGCCGTGGTCGGACTCGGACGGCCGGAGCGATTCGCACTGGGAGCTGCGATCGGCACGCCCGCTTCCTTGATAAGTGCGAGAGCGATCGGATGGTCCGGCATGCGCACCCCGACTGAATCCAGCCCTGCCGTCACCAGCGATGCGACCTGATCGTTTTTCGGCAGGATGATCGTCAACGGCCCCGGCCAAAATGCGTCCATCAGCTTCTGGCCTTTTTCCGGGACGGTGCCTGCGACTGTGGACAACTGCTCCCGTTCTCCGACATGCACAATCAGCGGATTATCGCTCGGTCTGCCTTTCGCTGCAAATATTTTCTCCACTGCTGCATCAGACAATGCATTCGCGCCCAGGCCGTACACCGTCTCTGTTGGAAAAGCGACCGCTTCCCCGGCGCGTAGCAAACGGGCTGCATCCACAATCTGTGTACAACTAGGGATGTTTTCCACATCGTTATCCACAGACCACACCTTTGTCACTAAATTGATTTCCATCGTAAAAAAATCCTTTCTCTAGCTCGTTTCTTTTGTAATAAGTGCCTTTAGTATAGATGTGCATCCAGAAGTTTTCAACAGGCTGTGGGTAACTTGTGAATAACTTTTGGAAAAGTGTTGGGAAAAGTCTTTGTTACCAATTCTTAACATCATCCGTCAAAACGATGTAGTAGAATAAGTCCATACAAGCGAGGAACATTTTCCCTTAGATCGAAAGGATCGTGAATGAATATGACATTGTTGAAATCCGTTACTTCCAGCCTGCTCGGCACAGCCGTATTGCTGACCGCCGCTACTGCACCCGTCCTGGCAGCTTCTCCTGCCGCGACAGCCAAGCCTGTGCCTGCCGTACAAGCGCAAAAGCCGCAAGCAGCCGGAGTGGTGTTCACCCCGAAAACTTTGACCGTCAAATCAAAAGAGTTCGAGGGCAAGGTGACGATCCCGGTCATTAGCGGGTTGAAGGATAAAGCTTTTGAAGCCAAATTGAACGCCGACCTGCTCAAGCAAGCACAGACAGGTCTTGCCGAAGGCCAAAAAGCAGGCAAGCAAGATGCGGCAGAAGCGAAAAAATACGGCTGGGAGCCGCGGCCGCACGCACTCGATATTTCCTATGAAGTACACCAGGCTGGCAAGCTCGTGTCTTTCTCCATCCAGTCGTACATCTATACTGGCGGAGCGCACGGCATGACCGACGTCACCTACTACACGATCGACAACCAGGCCAAAGCGAAAACGCTCAAGCTCGCCGACCTGTTCCAGTCCGGCTACGACTACCGCAGCATTATCAACCAGCTCATCAGCCAGCAGATCAAAGCACAAACAGCAGCGGACGGCTACAATCCGTACAGCTTTGAGAGCATTACAGACGACCAGAGCTTCTCGTTTGAAAACGGCAATCTCGTCATTCATTTCGGACAGTACGAAATTGCCCCATACGCAGCAGGAATGCCTGCCTTCACCATCCCTGCCCATCGCTTCCACAGCTTGCTGAAGCCGGAAATTCTCGCTGCCCTGACTCAGAAGTAAGCCGTTTTTCAATCCAAAACGACACCTGCGCCATGACAGCGGGGTGTCGTTTTTTTTACGGAAAGACTTTAAAGGCTCAGGAGAACCAGCTTTCGAGCTTTTCCCACAGGTAGAAGCGCACCTCTACTTGCGGCGCAGGGGCTGCCGGCTCGCTCATCCCTTGCCCCTCGATCTGCTCGTTTCCTTCCTCTTTTGTTTCATCGTCTACGGCCACTGCATGTCCCGCCCGGGAAACGCTCGCAGCCTGATCGTTACGGTCCGCAGCGTCTTCTCTTTCCAGACGCTCTTGCCGCCATTCTTGCCATTCCTTGCGCTCTGCGACTTCCTGGTCGAGCTTCAATACGGAAGCTGCGGAAGTCGGCTCCGGATTCATCACTGGCCGAAGCTGCTCTGTCCCGGTCTCCGCTGTTGGTTCTGCCGCCTGTACGGCATCTCCGTTTGCCATGTCGATAAAGCAGAGCGGAGGAAACAGTACGCACCACCAGTTTTGCCCTTTCGCCTCGCCGATTTGCACCCGCAGCGCCTCGTAGTTGCCAGCCGGATACACATAAGAGCCGTACAGCTTTGTCGGAAAAGGCACTTGCCCGAAATCGACGACTGCTTTATAGGAAAAGCCGCGTTCGCGGATCGTTTTATCCACAACCTCTTGCAAAACAGGCAACTGGGACGCGACCATTTGCTCTGCTTCCTCAAACGACTTGATGTCTTCCGCCCACGTGTTCATCTGGGCGATCAGCGCATCGCGCACTTCACGCTTCAGCCACTGGTCCTGAACAGAGTCGCTGTTGGCGATAATGCGCAGACGAATTGATTCCTGAGGGATCGGCCCATTATCGAGTACATTGGCCGAAGTAAGCTGTCCCTCCCAGCACATCATAAGCATAAACAAACTGAACGCGATCAACAGCATCCGTTTCATATCAAACCGTCTCCCTCTCTACTGAGTCTTTCGAGCCTTTTCTCTTCTCTCTATAGCCTCAGTATGGACAAGGAGCCGAAAATCCAAACCTCAAAGCACAAACATTCATACAATTTTAGCAAAAAAGGCGAGACGCCCGGGCCATTACCGCCTTACGCCGATAACGACCCGCTCGATTCCCGCCAAATCCGGCACGATCTGCACCTGCTCGATTACGCCAGATGCCTGCAGCAACGTCGCCACATCCTGCGCCTGATGGATGCCTACCTCGAAAGCGACGACTGCTTTGTCCTTGAGCAGAGCTGGCAGCGCCTCGCACAAGCGGCGATAGCAATCCAGCCCGTCGTCGCCTCCGTCCAGCGCCAGACGCGGTTCATGCAGGCGAACCTCTTCGTCCAGCTCGTCCACATCCCGGCTCGGAATATACGGGGGATTGGAGACGAGAATATCTACCTTCTCCCCGGCTGCAAGCAACGGCTGCACCAGGTCGCCTTGCAAAAAGCGCACGGAGGCACCCAGACGCTCTGCGTTTTCCCGCGCGACCGCTGTCGCATCCGGCGATAAATCGACGGTCGTCACCTGCCAGTGCGGCTTCTCCAGAGCAAGCGTGATGCAGATGGCCCCGCTGCCTGTCCCGATATCCGCCACGGCGAGCGCTTCGCTTTCCGGCCAAATAGCCGCTGCCGCAGCCAGCACCTGCTCGA
The DNA here is from genome assembly GCF_058781555.1 of Brevibacillus sp. FW306-2-1A-C05A. NCBI lineage: Bacteria > Bacillati > Bacillota > Bacilli > Caryophanales > Paenibacillaceae > Brevibacillus > Brevibacillus sp. FW306-2-1A-C05A. Next base: position 106,706 of record NZ_JBYSWV010000004.1, on the reverse strand, counting down.
CGAGTATTTCTGTCTCCGGCCGAGGGATCAGGACTCCGGGCCGCACCGTGAAGGCGCGTCCGAAAAACTCCTGCTCGCCAAACATGTACTGCAGCGGCTCGTGCCTGCTGCGGCGCTGGCACAGCTCGTCCAGCTTCGCCAGTGTCTCTGCGGCGATCGGCTCTGCCATCGAGATCAAATAGCGCGTGCGGTCCCAGCCCAGGCAGTGGCGAATCATCAGCTCCGCTTCGAACAGCGGGTCCTTTGCCCCTTTTTCCCGCAAAAAGGAAGAAGCCCGTACCTGGGCTTCTCGAATCGTCGTGACATCAGACCAATCAAGCTGAGTGTGCATGGCTTTTCAGAAGCTCCGTCTGTTCATGCAAAATCAGGTTGTCGATCACTTCATCCAGTTCGCCTTCCAGCACCGATTCCAGACGGTGCAAGGTCAGACCGATGCGGTGGTCGGTCACGCGGCTTTGCGGATAGTTGTACGTGCGGATGCGCTCGCTGCGGTCGCCGGTACCCACCAGGCTTTTGCGCGTAGCATCTGCTTCCGCGTTTTGTTGTTGCATGTAGTAGTCGTACAGACGCGCGCGGAGTACGCGCAACGCCTTGTCTTTGTTGGAGTGCTGGGATTTCTCATCCTGACAGGACACCATGATCCCTGTCGGAATGTGCGTTACGCGAACGGCAGACTTGGTCGTATTGACGCTCTGTCCGCCAGCGCCGCTGGAGCAGAACGTATCAATGCGAATGTCTTTTTCGTGAACTTCCACTTCCACATCTTCTGCCTCTGGCAGTACCAGTACGGTAGCCGTAGACGTGTGGATGCGTCCGCCGGATTCTGTCGCCGGAATGCGTTGTACGCGGTGCGCACCGCTCTCGAACTTCATTTTGCTGTAGGCGCCGCGGCCGGACAGCGAGAAGACGATTTCCTTGTAGCCGCCGATGTCTGTCGGGCTTGCTTCCAGCACTTCGATTTTAAAGCCGTGACGCTCGGCAAAACGGGTGTACATGCGGAACAAAACAGCCGCAAACAGAGCCGCTTCATCGCCGCCTGCTGCACCGCGCACCTCCACGATCACGTTTTTCTCGTCGTTTGGATCTTTTGGCAGCAGAAGAATTTTCAGGCGTTCTTCCAACTGCTCCTTGCGCCCAGTCAATTCGCTGATTTCAAGCTTGACCATTTCACGCATTTCATCGTCCAGCTTTTCTTCCAGCATGGCTTTGGCATCATCTATTTGACTCACAACTGATTTATATTCACGGTAGGTCGTCACTGTTTCTTCCAACGAAGCCTGTTCCTTGGACAGCTCACGCAAGCGTTTTGTATCGCTGATGACGTCGGGGTCACATAGGAGATTCGTTACTTCTTCAAAACGCTCTTCAACTGCGGATAAGCGTGCAAACATTGTACTTCACCCCATCGCAAAGAATACTAAGAAACGATTATAACAGATAAATTATAGGAGGAAAGCGAAAATAAGTCAAAGCGCATTATTTCAATGGAAATTTGTTCTTTTTTCGATGCGAAACAGGCCCGGCAATGCCGAGCCTTGTCATACCAGTTCTTGCGTCGCCTGTCAACGGTGAAAGCCTTCATTGGAGGTGACGTGGAAGTCATAGCGCGGAATTTTTTGCTGGAGAAGCGCAATTACCTCCTGCTCCACCGCTCGCGCCTGACTCGCCGTAATGTTATGCACAAGGTCAAGAGTAACATATGCATTGCCGCCATTCAGTGTGATGCGGGCGTCCTCGACGCCTTTTACGGACTTGGCCATCATCTCCATGTTGTTCATGTCGATTTGCGTATTGCGCACATTGGATTGGCCGATGATGACGTTTGGATTTTGATTGCGCCCCATCAGCGAATCACGATCGGCCGCAGGCGGAGCAGGACGATGGAGAATATCCCCGCTGCGCTCGCCTCTGATCGCCGCCGGATACTGCCCATCCATCGCCTGTGTATTGGTCCCTTTCTCCTGAGTCGCGTTCCGGCCACACCCGACAGTCAAGGCAGAGGAAAGCACGAGGATGCCCAGCACTGTCAGCGCGCTTTTTCCCAAAGGCTTCATTCGCACGAAAAAGCCACCTCCTGTTTTGCTTAGTCTGCGCAGTGCCTTTCAGGCTCATGCACACCTGCAGCCAGGGGTGGCTTTTTCCTGCTGATTTTCGTCAGCGATTTGCCGGGGGATGGTAGTAATGCTTGCGACAGACGCTGCTGTACGTGTCGTTGCCAGCAATTTCAATCGTCTCTCCGGTGTAGACAGGTTGTCCGTTTTTGAATTTGAGAATATGCGTCGCTTTTTTGTTGCAGTACACGCACACTGTTTTGATCTCTTCGACTTTGTCCGCTTCACAGAGCAAGGCGGCGCTGCCGGGGAAAAGCTCGTTCTTGAAGTTTTTCAGCAAGCCGTAGACGATGACGGGAATGCCCAACTGATCGACAATCGCCACGAGCTGATCCACGTGATGGCGGCTGATGAACTGCGCCTCGTCGACCAGCACACAGTGCGGCTTTACCGTCTCGGCTGCGACTATTTCGTACAAATTCGTCTCTTCGCTGATCGGAATTGCCTCTCTGCTGATGCCTACCCGCGAAGCCACTTTTCCCACCCCATACCGATCATCGACGGCTGGCGTGAACACCACTACTTTTTTGCCGGATTGCTCGTAGTTGTGAGCGACTGTCAGCAACTGAATAGATTTGGAGGCATTCATTGCCCCGTAACGAAAATATAATTGTGCCACGTCTCTATCTCCCTTTGCCTAAAGCTGATTCATTTTCGCGTCATGGCGTAGCGGTCTTTTGCCTCTTGAAACAAAGACATAGCCAGCTTCCGTCTGCTCGCATGATCGACGCGCGGAACGGGATAGTCAATTCCTAGCCTGCATCCCGCTTTTTCCTGCACATGCTCAGGCATCTCCCAAGGCTTATGGATATATTGTAGAGGGACTTGCCGCAGAACGGGAAGATATTTTTTGACAAAGGTTCCGTCCGGATCGAATTTTTCCCCTTGCGAAACCGGATTGAAAATGCGGAAGTACGGCTGCGGGTCCGTCCCGGTAGAGGCGCTCCATTGCCAGCCGCCGCAATCATCCGCAACCGATTGTGCATCCAGCCCGTTTCGTTCAACTGCTTCATCGCGGCATCGACAATCGGATAGCCCGTCTCGCGAGCGAGCTGGCAGAGCACGTCAGCCGGATTCCCCCGATGGCCGTCATCGTTTGCCCCCTTGCTGCCCGAGATGATTTTTGCTCCAGAAAAAGACAAAACCAGGCAGATCGCTCTACCTGGTTGCTCCAATCCCGTCTGATTAGGACAGATTGTATTTGCGTTTGAAACGGTCTACACGGCCGCCAGCATCCACGAATTTTTGTTTTCCAGTGAAGAAAGGATGGCAGTTGGAGCAGATCTCCACTTTCAGCGCTTGTTTCACGGAACCGGATTCAAATTCGTTACCGCATGCACATGTAACGGTTACTACATTGTACTTAGGATGAATACCTTGTTTCATCTCGCTACACCTCTTTCCGCCCTGAATCGTTTGCCGAAACAGAGTTATATAAACACATACAAGATAGTAGCATGCTGTCAGCCGAAATGCAACAGGTTGACCGCTCAGGCCATGTTTTTCCTGCGGCGCAGCTCTGCCGGCGGAATGTGCGTAAACGACCCGATCACGACATCCGGCAGCTCTTGCTGATAGATTTCAATCGCCTGCTTCATGCCGAAGACTTCGCCCTGCGCTTTTGGAATCATCGCCAGATAGCTTTCCGGATCAATGTTCAGGTTGCGCATCTGAATCAGCTTGATACCTGTGCGGCGGATGAAGTTAATCATCGCTTCCATTTCTTCTTCGCGGTCAAAAACACCCGGGAAGCACAAGTAGTTGATCGAGGTGTACACGCCCTTGGAGGCCGCGTATTCCGCAGATCGCGCTACGTTTTCCAGCGTGTAGTTGCGCGGGCGGTAGTAGGCGTTGTAATGCTCGTCAATCGCGCTGATGATGCTGACGCGCATCAAGTCCAGCCCCGCGTCGACGATCCCTTTGATATGGTCGGTCAAGCCTGCGTTTGTATTGATGTTGATAAAGCCCATGTCGGTCGTCGCTCGCACGCGGCGCATCGCCGGAACGATGATCCCGGCCATGGTCGAAGGCTCGCCTTCACAGCCCTGGCCGAAGCTGATAATGCTCTCCGGCGTCTGCAAATGGTGCAGCATGACCTCTACCAGCTCGTCCTCTGTCGGCTTGAAATTCATCCGCGTCTGCGGAGACGGGAAGCCGCTGTCGTCTGGTTGCTCGGAAATACAGCCGTAGCAACCGGCATTACAGGTATAGGAAACAGGCAGGCTGCCTTCCCAGCGGTGGAAAAAGTTGTTGGAGGCCGTCAGACACTCGTACTCCAGCGCACAGTGCGACAGGTGATGCAAAATCCGGTTGTTCGGGAACAGCTCCAACGTCTTTTCCACTCGCTGCCGCAACTCATCCATCGGGAAGTTCAGCGGGTCCCATTTGTAAATGTCGTCGCTCGCTCTGCCTGCTACCCAAAAACGGTCGTCTTTCCATACGACTGCCGAATACCCGAACAGCGGCAGCTTGCTCTCCCTGTTTGTTTTCACATAACCCGGGAGCAAAAGTCGGGTAATCCCTTGCGGAACGAGCGCCCCGACCGCCGTACAGCCGTCCAGCTTAATCATTTCGCCCGTCTCCGGGTCCATTCCGATCGGTACTGTATCCGGCAGGCTGACCAGCGTCGCCCCTTCCGGCAGCGGGATCAGCTCTTCCTCGAGAATTTCTGTCAATATATCGCCGTTGCGCGCCACCGCGAACAAGCCCGGGTGGTCGTAAACATTGCCCTTTTCATCTGCGTACACTAAATACATGGGAAAATCGCCTCGCTTCTTTGCTTTGCCCATTGTAACGCATTGAAAAAGCAATGTAAATTGTGAAGGGTTACCTGCCGAGGTACGGGAGCGGGTTGACCGGCACATCGTCCTGCCTGACTTCAAAATGCAGGTGATACCCGGTGGAATCGCCTGTCTGGCCCATGTATCCGAGGACGTCGCCCGCTTCTACGCTCTGGCCGGGCGTGACCAAAATCGTGCGCATATGGGCATAAAAGGTTTGCAGGCCGTCTCCGTGGTCCAGTACGACCATCCGCCCGTATCCGGAGCGGTTGGCGCCCGCTTCGACCACCCTCCCTGCTTTCGCGGCCAAAATCGGCGTTTTGGCCTCCTGCTCGTTCCACAAATCCACGCCTTTATGCACCTTGCCCCAGCGTGTTCCGAAGCCGCTTGTAATCGTCGCTCCCTCTACAGGCCAATCCATTCGGCCGCGAATCCGCGCCACCACTTGCCTGCTTGCCGCCTGGGTAGTGTTTCGCTTTTGCTGCAGCTCTTCTGCCTGCATCGGCGGCCCTCCGGCAACAGGGATGTACACAACCTGTCCCACATACAGGTTGTCCGACAGCCATTTTAAAAGCGGGTTGCGTTCCAGCATTAGCTCACGGCTGACTCCGTACCTTCTCGCTATGTAATCGAGCGTCTCTCCGCGCTTCACCATATGTGTCACTTCGTCTTTGGTAATAATCAGCTTCATCCCGACAGAAAGCAGATGCGGATTGCTGATTTTGTTCATCTCCACCAGCTTTTTCAGCGTAAGGCCGTAGCGTTCGGCAATTCCGGAAAGAGTGTCGCCCTGGCGCACTGCGTACACCATCGTATTGCTTTTGGCAGCAGGCGCTTGCTTTGTCAAACTCGCGTACGGATTGAACGCTTGAAACAACGCTTGCTCCACGACAGCCTTTTTCGCTTCCGTCTGGCTCTCGATGGGCACAGGAACCTGCACGTACTCCACTGACTCTCTCCTCCCTCTCTTCCAACTCTCCTTACGGTATGCAAAACAGGCAAAAAAAATGACGGCGAGTCATGAACTCACCGTCGTGCCAGCCGTTTTCCCCCGGCCTTGCTGCTTGCTTTCCAGGGTCTGCAAAAATTCTTCGTTTGTTTTCGTGTCCGCCAGCTTTTTGATAAACGAATCGACAAACTCGTTCGTTTCGTTCATGTTTTTGCGGATCATCCACAGCTTATCCAGCTCTTCTTTGGACAGCAGCAATTCTTCGCGGCGCGTTCCCGAACGGCGAATGTCGATCGCCGGGAAGATACGGCGCTCTGCCAGCTTGCGGTCCAGATGAAGCTCCATGTTGCCCGTTCCCTTGAACTCCTCGTAGATCACATCGTCCATGCGCGATCCGGTCTCGACCAGAGCCGTCGCGAGAATCGTCAGGCTACCGCCCTCTTCGATGTTGCGCGCCGAACCGAAAAAGCGCTTAGGACGGTGGAACGCCGCCGGATCAATACCGCCAGACAACGTCCGGCCGCTCGGCGGGATCACCAGGTTGTAGGCGCGAGCGAGACGGGTAATCGAATCGAGCAGGATGACGACATCCTTTTTGTGCTCAACCAGACGCTTTGCCCGCTCCAATACAAGCTCCGCCACCTTGATGTGATTCTCCGGCAACTCGTCAAACGTAGAGGCGACCACCTCGCCTTTGACAGAACGCTGCATATCCGTAACCTCTTCCGGACGCTCGTCGATGAGCAGCACAAACAGATGAATATCCGGTCGGCTTTCCGTAATACTGTTGGCGATTTCTTTCAGGAGCATGGTTTTGCCCGCTTTTGGCGGAGCGACAATCAATCCACGCTGACCCAGCCCAACAGGGGCAAGAAGGTCCATCAGGCGGGTGGAAACACGCTCGGGCGCGGTCTCCAGCACTAGCTTGGTTTGAGGATATAGCGGTGTTAAGGCGGGGAAATGAAGACGCTCTGAAGCAGTCTCCGGGTCTTCTCCGTTCACTGCTTCTACTTGCAACAGTCCAAAATAACGCTCGTTTTCTTTTGGCGGCCTAGCCTTGCCCGACACCACATCCCCCATGCGCAGATCAAAACGGCGAATCTGCGACTGGGAGATGTAGATGTCTTCCGAGCTGGGGAGATAGTTGATCGGTCGGAGGAAGCCGTAGCCCTCCGGCAAGATTTCCAGCACCCCTTCCATAAACATCAGGCCATCCCGCTCCGCTCGTGCCCGAAGGATTGCGAAGATCAATTCCTTCTTCTTCAGTTGGGAGTAATACGGGATATGGTACTCCTTGGCCAGCTTATAGAGATCGGTCAGTTTCTTCTCTTCGAGTTCAGAAAGTAACATACATCCACCACTCTTTATTTACTCTTGGAAAGCATGATATAAAGCCAAGCTGTTCGTTTTCCTACAAACCGAGTGACGGTTTGCGTTCCAGGCGGTGGTTTCCTTCAATGAAGCGAACCGTACCCGTTTTTGCCCGCATGACGACAGAATGGGTAGTAGCGCGAGTTCCCTGGAAGCGAACCCCTTTCAGCAATTCCCCATCTGTTACGCCCGTTGCCGCAAAAATGGCATCGTCGCCCTTGACCAAATCATCCATAAACAGCACCTGGTGCGGGTTGCTGAGACCCATCTTGACACAACGCTGAATTTCTTCTTCGCTTTGCGGCAACAGCTTGCCCTGGATTTCGCCTCCGAGGCATTTCAACGCCACCGCAGCCAATACACCTTCTGGCGCTCCGCCGGAACCGAACAAAATGTCTACGCCCGTGTCCGGGAATGCCGTGTTGATCGCAGCCGCCACGTCCCCGTCGGAAATGAGGCGAATGCGGGCACCTGCCTCGCGAATCTCGTGAATGATGCGAGAATGACGGTCACGATCAAGCACGATCGCCACCAGGTCGCTGATGTCTTTGCCCTGTGCCGCAGCAACGGCTTTCAGGTTGTCGCGAATCGGCGCGTTGATGTCGACCTTGCCAACCGCTTTTGGCCCTACTGCCATTTTTTCCATATACATGTCAGGAGCATGCAGCAAATTTCCGCGGTCCGCAATCGCAATGACAGAGATTGCGCCCCATGTGCCTTTTGCCAGGATATTCGTCCCTTCCAACGGGTCGACAGCCACGTCTACTGCTGGCGCTACCCCTTGGCCGAGACGCTCGCCGATATAGAGCATCGGCGCTTCATCCATTTCGCCTTCCCCGATTACGACTACGCCGTCCATTGGCACTTTTTCAAATTCCTTGCGCATGGCGGTCGTCGCCGCGTCGTCGGCCTCGTCTTTTCGTCCAAGCCCCATCCAACTGGCGGAAGCCAAAGCAGCCGCTTCGGTTACGCGTACCAGTTCAAGTGTTAAACTGCGTTCCATTCTGGAAGACTCCTCTCCTGATGATTGGTTAACGCTGCGGGCTTTCTGTGTGCTGCAAGCCTACCCGCGTCACATCGGCACCCAGCATTTGCAGCTTGCCCACCAAGTTTTCATAGCCGCGGTCGATATGTTCAAGACCTTCCAGCTCTGTCGTGCCGCTCGTAGCCAGCCCTGCGATAAACAGCGCCGCTCCGGCCCGCAGGTCAGAAGCTACTACCTTGGCTCCGTTCAGCTTGCTTCCGCCTTCGATGACAGCGGAACGTCCCTCTACCTTGAGCGTCGCTCCCATGCGCCGCAGCTCATCTACATGGCGAAAACGCGAGCTGTAGATGTTGTCCGTCACGATGCTCGACCCTTTGGCAAGAGTCAACAGCGTCGTGATCGGCTGCTGCAAATCGGTCGGAAACCCAGGGTACGGACTTGTTTTCACATCAATGGGACGATAGGAATCCCGTCCGACCACCTGAATGCAGTCATCCATTTCCATCACTTGCGCGCCAATTTCGCGCAGCTTCGCCGTCAGCGACTCCAGATGCTTGGGGATCACGTTTTCGACCAGTACATTGCCGTTCGTCGCCGCTGCGGCAATCATGTACGTCCCCGCTTCAATCCGGTCCGGAATAATCGTATGCCGGCAGCCGCGCAGACGCTCCACGCCCTGGATGCGGATGACATCGGTGCCTGCGCCTTTGATGTTTGCCCCCATGTTGTTGAGCAGTGTCGCCACATCGACAATCTCCGGCTCGCGGGCAGCGTTTTCAATAATGGTCACGCCGTCTGCCTTGGAAGCAGCGAGCATGATGTTAATCGTCGCTCCGACGCTGACGAGATCGAGGTAAATTCTCGCGCCTTGCAGACGACCGTTCTTGGCCCGAATAGTCATCACGCCGTTTTTGTTCTCCACCTCGGCGCCCATCGCCTCAAAGCCTTTGATGTGCAAATCGACAGGTCGTGGCCCCAGATCGCAGCCGCCAGGCAATCCGACCTGTGCCTCTCCGAATTTGGCGAGCAAGGCTCCCCACAAATAGTAAGAGGCGCGCAGCTTTTTGATCTTGCCATTGGGCATGAGCATCAGCTTCATCAGGCGCCCATCGATTTCCATCCAGTCATCTTCAAACAGCACGTCAGCTCCCATTTCCCTCAGAAGCCCGTGGTAAATATCTACATCCTGAATACGGGGCAGATTTTCAATAACTACAGGTCCATCCGCCAGCAACGCGGCTGGAATCAGTGCGACTGCGCTGTTTTTGGCTCCGCTGATGGTTACCGTCCCCGCGAGCGGTTTTCCACCATTGATAATCAGCTTATCCATGCATCGCTCTCCTCAGGTGTAATCGGGAAAGAAGCACCTTCCCCAATGGAAAAGGTGCTTGAACTTTCGATCCTTGTCCTTATTTTTGCATGCTTGCCCAATCAGCGAGGAACTTCTCCAGGCCGCTGTCAGTCAGCGGATGGGCAATCAGTTGCTTGAACACTTTCGCCGGGATGGTCGCGTAGTGAGAACCGCGGCGGGCAGCTTCTGTCACGTGCACAGGGTGACGAACAGATGCCGCGATGATTTCGGTATCAATGCCATGCACAGAGAAAATCTCTGCAATGTCTTCGATCAACTGCATGCCGTCTTGTCCGATATCATCCAGACGTCCCAGGAACGGAGACACGAAGCTCGCTCCTGCCCGAGCTGCGAGCAGCGCCTGGTTTGCGGAGAACACCAGCGTGACGTTTGTTCTGATTTTGCGCTTGGCAAAATACTTGGTCGCCTTCAAACCTTCGGCAGTCATCGGCAGCTTGATGACGATGTTTTTCGAGAGGGAAGCGAGCTTCTCGCCCTCTTCGATCATGCCTTTTGCATCGGTGCTGATAACTTCGGCGCTGATCGGACCGTCTACGATGTCGATGATTTCCTTCAATGTCTCGATGAAGTCGCGGCCTTCCTTGGCAACCAGCGAAGGATTCGTGGTTACTCCGGCCAGGACTCCCCATTCGTGAATCTCGCGAATTTCATCAACGTTTGCTGTATCAATCAAAAAACGCATGATTAGCCTCCTAGTTACGCGCGGTTGCTGCTACCGAACAGGCGCATTTTTCCTTTTACAACTTCCTTGATCGCGTCGCGAGCAGGGCCCAGGTATTTGCGCGGGTCGATTTCGTTAGGCTTCGCAGCTAGCACTTTGCGAACCGTTTCGGTGCATGCGACTTGGCTTTCTGTATTTACGTTAATTTTTCCGACACCCAGGCGGATCGATTCTACAATCGCTTCGTCCGGTACGCCGGAACCGCCGTGCAGAACGATTGGCGCTCCAATGTTGTTCGCTACTTTTTCGATGATGTCGTAGCGGATTTTTGGCACGCCTTTGTACATGCCGTGAGCTGTGCCCACTGCAATCGCCAGGTAGTCTACTTTTGTTTCTTCCCAGAAGCGGATCGCTTCCTCAGGGTTTGCCAGCGTAGCGTCTTCCTCGTCAACAGACAGGTCGTCCTCTACCCCGCCGATGGTACCGAGTTCACCTTCTACAGAAACGCCAACAGCGTGAGCAGCCTCAACAACCTGTTTGGTCAAGCGAAGGTTATCTTCAAACGAGTGATGGGAACCATCGAACATGACAGAAGAGAATCCTGCGCGAATGCACTTCATTACGATATCAAAGTTGCTGCCATGATCGAGGTGCAGGGCAACAGGTACTCCTGCGCGCTCCGCCGCCACTTTTGCAATGGCGACCGTGTAGTCCAGTCCCATGTATTTGAGTGCTCCCTCGGAAACACCGAAAATCACAGGCGATTTTTCTTCCATCGCAGCTTCGGTAATCGCTTGAGTAAACTCCAGATTGTTCAGGTTAAATTGTCCGACGGCGTATTTATGCAATTTGACGTCTTCGGTAAAAGCGGTCATAGGTACCAGTGGCATTTGGTAAATCCTCCTCTGCTAGCTTCAATCACGAGGCTTATTATATCACAGACAGGCGTTTGTTAACAGGTACGCTTGTCCCCACGCATCCGTTACCAAAAGGACTAGCAGGCGAGTTGCTGCTGTACGGCCATTCTCAGCTCGTCAATATCAAACGGTTTGGTAAAATGGGTCAACGCTCCCAACTGGGTCGCTTCCTTAATCATGTCCAGCTCACCGTAAGCCGTCATCATGATTACCTTGATATCCTGATTGATCTTTTTGATGTGCTTCAAAATCTCAATGCCGTCCATGCCTGGAATCTTCATGTCGAGAATGACCAGATCTGGCGACTCTTTTTCCACGATCTCCAGGGCCATTTTCCCGTTTGCGGCCTGGAAGGTTTTGTACCCTTCTTTTCCCAGTACCTCATACAACAAAATGCGAATACCATACTGGTCATCGACAACCAGCACCTTTTTATCATGTTTGTCGAACACGGTTACTCCCCCTTGACGAATCCATTTCCTTAATTTATTAGGTTTTCGCCTAAAAACAGGAAACTCCTGCACATTTTGCGTATCTGCTGCTGAAATTTTCCCGCGATGTCCATTTCGAGTATAATAGGGATACTATTTTCGCACCAAGCAAGGAGCCAAAAAACAAGATGGATGCGCTCTGGTTGATCTGCCTGTTGACGTTTATTATCCATACGACAGAGACACTTTCCTACGCCATTCGCTTCGCAGGGGTCAAGACAGGAAGAATCGCAGTCGCCATGTCGCTCGTCGGCATCACGCTGCTTCTCTCCCGCACCTCCAACCTGATTCAAGGGCCGTTTACCGGAGGGCTGATGGATCAAGCGGCCCTTTTGCATACCGACCCGAGTTGGCAGCTACATATGATTATAGCGGCTTCCTCTGTCGGGACGCTGGCTGCCATCGCGCTGTTTCCCACGTTCGTCCAGATTTCCAGACGAGTGATCTCGCACCTTGAGCTGGCCGGCTCGATTCCGCAAATGCTGCGCACAGCCGTCACCGTAGACAGCCTCCGCCGCGTCCGCCACCACGTGCGAATCCCGAGCTGGCAAGTCATCTCCCGTTTTCGCTTCAAAGGCATTCCCAAGCGCCTGCTGCTGCTCAACTGCCTGGGAACGGCGATTTACACCAGCAGCGTGCTCTCCGTGCTCTACGCGACGTTGCTGGCCCCCGACTACAAAGCAACGGTGCTGATGTCGTCCGGCATGATTAACGGCTTCGCTACGATTTTCATGACGATTCTGGTAGACCCGCAGGTGGCCCTCCTGACCGAGAAAGCCATGCAGGGAAAAGCGACGCAGGAATCGATCCGGGACATGTATTTGTGGCTGATGATTTCCCGTTTTTTCGGGACGCTTCTGGCTCAGCTCCTGCTCGTCCCGGCCGCCTACTGGGTTGCCTGGCTGTCTCCGCTCTTTCACTGAAAAAAGCGGCAACCGAAAGAAGACGCACCGACGGTTTCAGTCGCCGGTGCGTCTTTTTGTCTCTATTTATTTATTCAGGTTCAGGGAAGCTTTGACGAAATCGCGGAACAATGGCTGCGGACGGTTCGGACGGGAAGTGAACTCCGGATGGAACTGGGTAGCCACGTACCAAGGGTGGTCTGGCACTTCCACGATTTCCACCAGACGGCCGTCCGGGGATGTACCCGCAAAGCGCAGGCCCAGTTGAGCCAACTGCTCGCGATATTCGTTGTTGACTTCATAACGATGACGATGACGCTCATAAACGAGTGTGCTGCCGTAAGCAGCTTCGGTCAGCGTGCCAGCTTCCACTTTGGAAGGACCGATGCCAAGGCGCATGGTTCCGCCTTTGTCTTCGATTTCTTTTTGCTCTGGCAAGAGGTCGATGACCGGATAAGCGGTGTCCGGGTTGATCTCGGAGCTGTTGGCGCCGTCCATGCCTGCCACGTGACGGGCAAATTCGATAACGGCAATTTGCATACCGAGGCAGATGCCCAGGAACGGCACTTTGTTTTCGCGAGCGTAGCGGGTCGCGATAATTTTGCCTTCGATACCGCGATCGCCGAAGCCGCCTGGTACCAGTATGCCGTTTACATCGCCGAGCAGTTCGGCTACGTTTTCCGGCGTCACTTCTTCTGCGTGCACCCATTTGATTTCCACTTTGGAATCATTCGCATAACCGCCATGGTACAGCGCTTCTGCTACGGACAAATAAGCATCGTGCAGCTCCACGTATTTTCCGACAATCGCGATCGTGGTCGTTTTCGACAGGTTCTTGATTTTGTTTACCAAGGACTTCCACTCGGTCATGTCTGCTTCCTGGCAAGTCAGGCCGAGGTGGCGGCAAACATAGTCGTCCAGACCTTGCGCTTGCAGTTGCAGCGGCACGTCGTAGAGAGTTTCCGCATCCACGCACTCCACAACCGCGTTTTTGTCGATGTCACAGAACAGTGCCAGCTTGTCCTTCATTTCCTGGGTCATTGGCTGTTCGGTACGAGTCACGATCACAGTTGGCTGAATGCCCAGGCTACGCAGTTCCTTCACGCTGTGTTGGGTCGGCTTTGTTTTCATCTCGCCTGCTGCCTTGATGTAAGGAACCAGTGTCACGTGAATGTACATGACGTTTTCGCGGCCAATGTCGCTCTTGATTTGACGGATGGCTTCGAGGAACGGCAAGCTCTCGATGTCCCCTACAGTTCCGCCGATCTCGGTGATAACCACGTCTGCTCCGGTTTCACGGCCAGCGCGGAAAATGCGGTCTTTGATCTCGTTGGTGATGTGCGGGATTACTTGAACCGTTCCGCCCAAATAGTCGCCGCGACGTTCTTTGGCGATGACAGTCGAATAGATTTTTCCTGTCGTTACGTTAGAGTTGGCGCTCAGGTTGATGTCGATAAAACGCTCGTAGTGCCCCAGGTCCAGGTCGGTTTCCGCTCCATCGTCCGTGACGAACACTTCCCCGTGCTGATACGGACTCATTGTTCCTGGGTCCACGTTGATGTATGGATCACATTTCTGGATGGTTACCTTCAAGCCCCTATTTTTCAGGAGTCGGCCCAGAGAAGCCGCTGTAATTCCTTTTCCCAACGAGGATACGACCCCGCCTGTCACAAAAATATACTTCGTCATCGTTAACGTCCCCTCTTTCCCTAACCCTTTAGTAGTAGTAAAAAACGTATGAAGACGGCTCCCAAAAAAAGAAAAACAAAAGCGAGTCCTATCCCTTTTGGCAATGGGGTAGGGGCACTTTTGTTTTATAGTTTCCCTTATTTAATCCTTCTTCATGTGAAGCCCAAGGAGTATTTTATCTGTCCCTCAGGCGGAAGTCAAGGACTTATCACTTATCCTCGTCATCTTCCAGCTCTTCGTCAACTTCCTCTTCTTCGAGTTCCTCGTCAAACAGCTCGTCTTCCTCTTCTTCGAGCTCTTCTTCGTCGATTTCAGCATCAATCTCTTCGTCTTCGATATCCGCATCATCATCCACGAATTCTTCTTCGTCCTCGAAAATGACCACGTCGTCGTCTTCGTAATCCTCGACAATTTCGTCTTCGGTGTCGTAATCGTCGAAGTCGTCGTCGAGAATAACTTTTTTCTTCTTCGTTCCGCCGCCCTCTTGCGTTTCTTCCACCGTGTCAGTTGGGTACCAGCGCTTCAGTCCCCACACGTTGTCTCCAAGGCACACAAAACGGCCGTCAATATTAATCTCAGTGTATACTTGCGCGATGATAGCCATGAGTTGTTCGTTTGTCATGTTACGAACGGCAGCCAGTTCATCCATCAGTTCGCGGAAGTTGTAAGTGCGATTGGTTTCACGCAAAATTTCATACGCAATATCAACCAACGCCATCTCGCTCAGTTTCTCGGGATCAATATGAGCAAACAATTGACTCACCCAGGGCACGTCCTTTCCATTAGAAAACTATTGGCTTGAATACCGACCTCGCCCTTTGCTGGGGGACGCAGGCTTTGCTTAGGCAACTCATAAATGATGTCGATCGCCTCACTCGTATATCGTACAACATACGAAGGCTAACATACAGTATTCCTTATTTTAGACGAAAATGCAAGGCTTTCAAACACGCAAAAGACCATTTATTCTCGACACTTGCCTCTCGGCCGTTTTCCATGCGAGTCCGCTCTGTACAGCAGCACAAAAAAAGAAAGCCGCTCCGCTACCGTACAGATAGCAAAGCGGCTCTCGTGTTCATTAGTTTCGGATTAGATAATCAAATGCACCCAAGGCTGCGGTTGCACCTGATCCCATCGAAATAATGATCTGCTTGTATGGACTATTCGTGCAGTCGCCTGCAGCAAATACGCCCGGAACGGAAGTAGCGCCGTGTTTGTCGACAACGATTTCGCCCATCCGATTGCGTTCGACTGTGTCTCCCAGCCAATCGGTGTTCGGCACAAGACCGATTTGGACAAACACACCTTCCAGTTCAATGTGATGAACCGTTTCCGTCTCGCGATCCTTGTAGGAAATGCCGTTGACCTTGTCGGTGCCGGTGATTTCCGTCGTTTGCGCATTGGTGATAACCGTTACGTTTGGCAAGCTGTGCAGACGATCTTGCAAGACGGAGTCGGCTTTCAGCTCTGCAGCAAACTCAAGAACCGTGACGTGCTTGACGATACCCGCGAGATCGATCGCTGCTTCAACGCCGGAATTGCCGCCGCCAATGACGGCTACGCGCTTACCGGCGAACAGCGGACCGTCGCAATGCGGGCAATACGCCACGCCTTTGTTTTTGAACTCGGCCTCGCCAGGCACACCCACATTGCGCCAACGCGCACCCGTCGAAAGGATAACGGTTTTGCTCTTGAGCACAGCACCGTTTTCCAGTTCGATCTCGATCAGGTCTTTTTTCTCCAGACGTTTGGCACGCTGCAAGTTCATGACATCGACATTGTACTCTTTGACGTGCTCTTCCAGACTCGCTGCGAGCTTCGGACCTTCGGTGTATTTGACACTGATAAAGTTTTCAATACCTAAAGTGTCCATGATCTGGCCGCCGAAGCGTTCAGCCACAATGCCGGTGCGAATGCCTTTGCGTGCGGCGTAGATGGCCGCACTTGCTCCGGACGGGCCGCCGCCGATAACGAGCACATCGTACGGCTCTTTGTTCGCAAATTCGGCTGCATCTGGAGCAGATCCGAGCTTGGCGAGAATTTCTTCGAGCGTCATCCGGCCGCTGCCAAAAGGGTCCCCGTTCAGGAAAACCGTCGGCACTGCCATGACGTTTTTGCTTTCGACTTCTTCTTTGAACGCAGCACCGTCAATCATAGTATGTGTAATACCAGGATTGAGAACACTCATCGCGTTCAGTGCTTGAACTACATCAGGACAATTGTGGCAGCTCAAGCTGACATACGTTTCAAAGTGATATTCGCCTTTCAGACTCTTCACTTGATCGATGAGCTTCTGGTCAACCTTTGGAGGTCTGCCGCTCACTTGCAGCAAAGCTAACACCAAGGAAGTGAACTCATGTCCCAATGGTACGCCCGCAAAAGTTAATCCGGTATCTTCACCGATACGATTGACACTAAAGCTAGGTGTACGCTGCATGGAGGTTTCTTCAAGCTTTATTTTCTGTGACATGGTTGCCAGTTCTTCCAGCAAAAGCATCATGTCACGAGATACGCTATCGGAACCAGCGCTGTACTTCAGCAGCACTTCGCCTTCCATAAGCTGAAGGTATTGCCCTAGTTGCGCTTTAATTTCTGCGTCCAGTATCATTTATCCCACTCCTTAGATCTTACCAACAAGATCAAGGCTTGGTTTCAGGGTAGCAGCACCTTCTTGCCATTTCGCCGGGCAAACTTCGCCTGGGTTGTTGCGAACGTATTGAGCTGCTTTCAGTTTGCTTACAATGGCGCTTGCATCGCGACCGATGCCGCCTGCGTTGATTTCGATTGCTTGGATAACACCATCTGGGTCGATGATGAAAGTACCGCGATCAGCCAGTCCCTCTTCTTCAATCAGTACATCGAAGTTGCGGGAGAGCGTGTGAGTTGGGTCGCCAATCATGGTGTAAGTAATTTTGCCGATTGTCTCGGAAGTATCGTGCCATGCTTTGTGAGTGAAGTGAGTATCTGTGGAAACGGAGTAAACTTCAGCTCCCATGGATTTCAATGTTTCGTATTGGTTTTGGAGGTCTTCGAGTTCAGTCGGGCAAACGAAAGTGAAGTCTGCTGGATAGAAGCAAACAATGCTCCATTGACCTTTAAAGTTTGCTTCGGTAACTTCTACAAAATTGCCTGCTTTGTAAGCTTGAGCTTTGAAAGGCAGTACTTCTTTTCCGATAAGGGACATAGTGAACATCCTCCTACATGATTGTTTTAAGAATTATTAAATGTAATAATTCTAACTTGATAACAATTATCATTCAAAACTTTCCGTTTGTCAACCTCTATTATAATAACTTTAATTTAGAATTTGTGCCTACATTAGTCTTGAATATTTAACGGAAGAATATACGCGTTTACATTGGCCCTTTTTCCGCGGCTCCCCCGTAAAAACAAACGATACAAGGACTGCCTCTGCAAAAAGAAGTGGTCCTTGTATCGTTTTGCCTTGCTCTAGCCTGTTACATATTTCTCCGGTACTGGCCGCCGACCTCGTACAAAGCGGCGCTGATCTGACCGAGCGAAGCGACCTTCACTGTCTCCATCAGCTCGGCAAAAATGTTTTCGCCTGCCATCGCCACCTCTTGCAAGCGGCGCAGCGCTTGTGGCGCTACGTGGCGGTTGCGCTCCTGGAACGCGCGCAGATTGATGATCTGCTGTTCCTTTTCTTCCTCTGTCGCCCGCGCCAGCTCGATCTCGTAATCTTCTTCGGACGCGTTCGGATTGATAAAGGTGTTAACCCCGATGATCGGCAGCTCGCCAGTGTGCTTTTTCATTTCGTAGTACATCGACTCATCCTGGATTTTGCCGCGCTGGTACTGCGTCTCCATCGCTCCCAGCACGCCGCCGCGCGAGCTGATCCGCTCGAACTCCTGCATGACGGCTTCCTCCACCAGATCGGTCAGCTCGTCGATGATGAATGCGCCTTGCAGCGGGTTCTCGTTTTTCGCGAGCCCCATCTCCTTGTTGATAATCATCTGGATCGCCATGGCCCGGCGCACAGAGTTCTCTGTCGGGGTCGTAATCGCCTCGTCGTAGGCGTTGGTATGCAGCGAGTTGCAGTTGTCGTAAATCGCGATCAACGCTTGCAGCGTCGTCCGAATGTCGTTGAAATCCATTTCCTGCGCGTGCAAGGAACGTCCAGAGGTCTGGATGTGGTATTTCAGCTTTTGGCTGCGCTCGTTGCCGCCGTAGCGGTTTTTCATCACAGTCGCCCACACGCGGCGCGCCACCCGGCCGATGACCGTATATTCCGGATCGAGGCCATTGGAGAAAAAGAACGACAAATTCGGCGCAAAATCGTCAATGTGCATGCCTCTGCTCAAGTAATACTCCACGTACGTAAAGCCATTCGCCAACGTAAACGCCAACTGCGTGATCGGGTTAGCCCCCGCCTCCGCGATATGGTAGCCGGAAATGGACACGGAGTAGTAGTTGCGCACTTTATGGTCGATGAAATACTGCTGAATGTCGCCCATCATCCGCAGGGCAAACTCTGTCGAGAAAATACAAGTGTTCTGCCCCTGGTCTTCTTTCAAAATATCCGCCTGAACGGTTCCGCGAACAGTCGACAAAGTGTACGCCTTGATCTGCTCCGCTTCTTCCTCGGTCGGCTGGCGGCCTTCCCGCTGGACAAACTTCTCGATCTGCTGCTCAATCGCCGTGTTCATAAACATCGCCAAAATCATCGGTGCCGGGCCGTTAATCGTCATCGACACAGACGTGCTCGGCGCGCACAGGTCGAAGCCTGCGTACAGCTTTTTCATGTCGTCCAGCGTGCAGACGCTCACTCCGCTCGTCCCGATTTTCCCGTAAATATCCGGGCGGTAATCCGGGTCTTCGCCGTACAAGGTCACAGAGTCAAAAGCCGTACTGAGCCGCTTCGCTTCGTCGTTTTGCGAAAGGAAATGGAAGCGCCGGTTCGTGCGCTCAGGCGTGCCTTCGCCAGCAAACTGCCGCTTCGGATCTTCGCCCTCCCGCTTGAACGGGAACACGCCTGCCGTGTAAGGAAACTCGCCCGGCACATTTTCCTTCAGCGACCATTTCAAAATCTCGCCCCAGTCCTCGTAGTCCGGCACCGCTACTTTTGGAATGCGCGTACCCGACAGCGATTCCGTGAACAGTTTCGTGATGATTTCCTTGTCCCTGATTTTCGTGACAAACTGGTCCTTTCTGTACGCTTCCTTGAGCTTCGGCCAGTTGTCGAGAATCCGCCGGCACTCGGGATGCAGTTTCTCCTCAAACAGCCTGATCTGCTTGTCGAGCACCGCAACCAGCTCTGTCGCTGCCTCTTCCTGCGCCGCGAGCAGCGTCTCCTTTGCGCCGTGCAACTGATACAGCTTGCGGGCGATGGCAGACTGCTCCTCGGTGTACGCGCGGTATTGGCGGACCGTGTTGGCGATTTCCTGCAAGTAGTTGATTCTTTCTGTCGGAATCAACGAAGTTTTATGAATTTTTACCGGAGTCGTATCCAGATTCTCCACAGGCCAATCCACGCCTGTCTTTTCCACGATCCGATGCATCAGGGCAGCAAACAGCACATTTGTCCCCGGATCGTTAAACTGGCTGGCGATCGTTCCGTAGACGGGAATCTTCTCGTCAGGCAGATCGAATAACTGGTGGTTGCGGCGGTACTGCTTGCGCACCTCGCGCAAGGCATCCTCCGAGCCTTTTCGCTCAAATTTGTTGATCGCGATCACGTCGGCAAAATCAAGCATGTCGATTTTTTCCAGTTGGGACGGCGCGCCAAACTCGCTGGTCATGACGTACATGGAAACGTCGCACACCTCAGTCACTTGTGCATCGCCCTGGCCGATCCCGCTCGTCTCTACGATGATGAGATCAAACTGAGCCGCACGGGTAACCTGGATCGCGTCCTTCAAAGCGGCGGACAGCTCCATGCCGGACTTTCTCGTCGCCAGACTGCGCATGTAGACGCGCGGCGTATTGTTGGCATTCATACGGATGCGGTCGCCCAAAAGCGCTCCGCCCGATTTCTGCTTGGACGGATCGACAGACAAAATCGCGACAGTTTTTTCCGGATACGTGCGCATAAACCGGCGAACAAGCTCATCTGTCAGCGAGCTTTTTCCGGCCCCACCTGTGCCTGTGATCCCGAGCACCGGAATCGAGTCTCGCGCTTCCCGCACGCACTCCTTGAGCGGTTCCTTCCACTCCGGCTGATCGACGGCGTACTCCGCCACAGAGATCAGGCGGGCAATCGCCTTGTGGTTTTGCTCGCGCAAGCCAGCGACTTCGTTTTCCAACTGCTTGACTGTCGGAAAATCGCTGTTTCGAATCATGTCGTTAATCATGCCTTGCAAGCCCAAGCGTCTGCCGTCATCCGGCGAGTAAATTTTACAGACGCCGTATTCTTCCAGCTCCCGGATCTCGCGTGGAACGATGACACCGCCTCCGCCTCCGAAGACGCGGATATGCCCAGCTCCCCGTTCGCGCAAAAGATCAATCACGTATTTGAAATATTCCACATGGCCGCCCTGGTAGGAGCTGATGGCAATGCCTTGCACGTCCTCCTGAATGGCGGCGGTCACGATATCATCGACAGAGCGGTTGTGACCCAGATGGATCACTTCCACTCCCGAAGACTGCAAAATACGGCGCATGATATTGATCGAGGCGTCGTGACCGTCGTACAAGCTGGCGGCGGTCACGAAGCGAACCTTGTTTTGCGGACGATACACTTCGGTTTCCATCGTTCCACTCTCCCCCGAGATTCAATTAATTGACGTCAGTCGGAGACACTGATTTCCCGAAGCAGCAGCGTAATCTGCTTCTCGGTGTACTCCTCCAACGTATAGTGCTTGTGCAGAGCCCAGCGGCGGAACACCCACATTTCGCCCAACACCATGATATTGTCAGCCATCAGCTTGACATGCTTCTCATCGAGGCGCAGCGAGCCGTCGGCAATCCCTTTTTGCAGGATCTCGACAAAAATTTGCGCAATTTCTTCCTCACGTCCGAGAACGTAGCGCAGCGTTTCTTTTGGCAACGACTTCGACTCCTGGTAAATGAGCAGGACGCGGTCGCTCATCTGATCCATCACACGAAAGAAGCTGCGGATGGCGAGCTTTAAAATTTTCAGCCCTGTGCCGTTAAAATTGATCGCTTCGCGCAGGCGCGTCTCCATCTCGGCATGAATCGCATCGCAAACGAGATAGAGTACGTCTTCCTTGGATTCGATATATTCGTACAAGGTTCCGATACTGAACCCCGAAGCCCGGGCAATCTCCCTTGTCGTCGTCTTGTGAAAACCTTTATTGATAAAGAGATGAACGGCAGCCTCAATAATTTGCTCTCGCCGTTTTTCAATCAGTTTCGGGTCCTTTACCAAGGACGGTATGGTTTTTCTCTTTTCGGACACAACAAATCCACCTTTCCAACCGACTGAGCGTTTAGTCAGACACTTTCAGGAAAAGAAAGGAGCAAACGCTCTTCTTGCGTATCTTTTCGCACACCATTATACGCGAGGAAGAGCGCAAAGCCAAACCTTTCTTTTCCGCAGGCCCTATCAAAAAATCTTTTTGCTTTCAGCTAGTTGGATTGATCGTGGCTGCCGGTTGGCGCCTCGCTACTCTTTCAGCAGGTAGTTGCTGATGACGACACGCTGGATTTCATTCGTGCCTTCGTAAATTTGCGTGATTTTCGCATCGCGCATGAAGCGCTCCACCGGATACTCGCGGGTATAGCCGTAGCCGCCAAACACTTGCACCGCTTCGGTCGTAACTTCCATCGCGATATCGCCCGCGAATACTTTGGACATGGCCGATGCTTTTCCGTAAGGCAGTCCCTGATCTTCCAGCCACGCCGCCTGATAGGTGAGCAGGCGCGCCGCTTCAATCTTGGTCGCCATGTCAGCCAGCTTGAACTGGATCGCCTGCAACGAGGCAATCGGCTTGCCGAACTGGTTGCGCTCCTTCGCGTAGTTCAGCGCGTGCTCGAAGGCGCCCTGGGCAATTCCGACCGCTTGAGCGGCGATTCCGTTCCGTCCGCCGTCCAAGGTCATCATCGCGATTTTGAAGCCTTGGCCTTCTTCGCCCAGCCTGTTCTCTACCGGCACTCGCACATCTTCGAAATTGACAGCGAGCGTCGGCGAGGAACGGATGCCCAGCTTCTTCTCTTTTTTCCCCATCGTAAAGCCGTCCATGCCTTTTTCCACGATAAAAGCGGTGATTCCTTTGTGCTTCAGCTCTGGCTGGGTTACGGCAAAAACGATGTAGATTTCCGCTTCGCCCGCATTGGTGATGAAAATTTTGCTGCCGTTCAAAATGTAGTGATCGCCGTCGCGCACCGCTGTTGTGCGCATTCCTGCCGAATCGGAGCCGGAGCCTGGCTCAGTCAGACAGTAGGCCCCCATCTTCTTGCCCTCTGCCAACGGGCGCAGAAACTTTTGTTTCTGCTCCTCCGTTCCGAACTTGTAAATCGGCCAGCTAGCAAGCGAGACCTGCGCGGACAAGGTTACCCCGATTGACGCATCCACACGGGAGAGCTCTTCTACTGCAATGACGTAGCTCAAGTAATCCGCGCCAGCGCCTCCGTATTTTTCCGGCCAAGGGATGCCCGTCAGGCCAAGCTCAGCCATTTGCTCGAAAATGGATCGGTCGAAGCGCTCTTCCTCATCGCGCTCGGCTGCTGTCGGAGCTACCTGGTTTTCTGCGAAGTCGCGGATCATTTTGCGCATCATGTCATGTTCTTCGGTAAGCTGGAAATTCATGTTTTTCACTCCCCCATGTGCTTTGCGCCGGTCCTTGTCAGGCTACACAACTCTGACCGGACAACAGGCTCTATTAATCAGCAAGCAAATGCTTGGCGATGACGATTCGTTGAATTTCGTTCGTACCTTCGTAAATTTGCGTTACTTTGGCGTCGCGGAACAATCGCTCAACCGGGTATTCCCGGGTGTAGCCGTAGCCGCCGAACACCTGGACCGCTTCTGTTGCCAACTCCATCGCCGTGTCCGTTGCAAACCGCTTCGCCATAGAGGCTTCCATGCCGCAGGAGATTCCCTGGCTGCACAGCGACGCCGCGCGGTACACGAGCAGTCTGGCTGCCTCCGCCTTGGTCGCCATGTCCGCGAGCTTGAAGGCGATCGCTTGTTGCTTGGCAATCGGCTGGCCGAACTGCTTGCGCTCCTTGGCGTACTCTGTCGCGTAGTGAACCGCAGCCTCGGCGATGCCCAGCGCCTGTGCGGCAATCCCGATGCGTCCCGTATTCAGATTGGCCATCGCGATACAGAAGCCTTCTCCCTCCTGCCCCAGCAGGTTTGCAGCAGGCACACGCGCGTTGTCGAAAACAAGCTCGGTCGTGTAGGAGCCGTGCAGCCCCATCTTCTTTTCCTTTTTGCCGACGGTAAAACCTGGCGTATCTTTTTCCACGATGAAGGCGGAGATGCCCTTGGTGCCTTTCGTGGAATCGGTGACGGCAAACGTGATGTACGTATCCGCTTCGCCACCGTTCGTGATAAACACCTTGTTGCCGTTCAGGATGTATTCGTCGCCTTTTCGCACAGCGGTCGTCCTGATGCTGCTCGCATCCGATCCGGCATGCGGCTCGGTCAAGGCAAAAGCGCCGAGGTATTCGCCGCGGGCAAGCTTTGTCACGTATTTGCGCTTCTGCTCATCCGTTCCGAAGTACAAAATCGGATTGGTCCCTACAGAGGTGTGCACGGACAGAATCACTCCTACCGTTGCGCTCACTTTGGAAATTTCGTGAATCGCCAAAATGTAAGAGACAAAATCCGCTCCGGCACCGCCCCATTCTTCGGCGATCGGGATTCCCATCAGCCCCATTTCGCCCATCTTTTTGATGACCTGGCGGGGAAACTCATCCTTCTCTTCCATAATCGGAACAAACGGCGCAATTTCTTTCTGCGCAAAGTCGCGCACCATGCGGCGCATCATTTCCTGTTCTTCATTCAACCTGAAATCCATGTCCGTCCTACCTTTCTGCCGAATCATCAGTTAGTTGTACACGTAGAATCCTCGACCGGATTTTTTGCCTAGCCAGCCCGCTTTTACATATTTGCGCAACAACGGGCAAGGACGGTATTTGGAATCGCCAAAGCCTTCGTGCAGCACCTCCATGATGTAGAGGCACGTATCCAAACCGATGAAGTCCGCCAGTTGGAGAGGGCCCATCGGATGGTTCATGCCGAGCTTCATCACTTCGTCGATCACTTCCGGCGTCGCCACACCCTCATATACACAGTAGATCGCTTCGTTGAGCATCGGCATCAGCACCCGGTTGGAGACAAAGCCCGGAAAATCATTGACGCTTACAGGCACTTTGCCCATTTGCTTGGACAAATCCTCTGTCAGTTGGTACACCTCATCTGCGGTTTGCAGTCCACGGATGATCTCGACCAGCTTCATCACGGGAACCGGGTTCATGAAGTGCATGCCGATCACTTTTTCCGGGCGCTTCGTCACAGCCGCAATCTCCGTAATCGGCAGAGACGAAGTATTGCTCGCCAAGATCGTATGCGGCGGACATACCTCGTCCAGCCTGGAGAAAATTCCTGTTTTCACCGCCATGTTTTCCGTCACAGCTTCGATGACAAAATCCGCTTCCGCAGCGTCCGCCAAGTCCGTCGACACGACGAGACGGGACAAGATCGCCTGCTTGTCGTCCTCGCTCAGCTTGCCTTTTTCCACGTTGCGCGACAGGTTTTTCGCAATCGTCGCCAGACCGCTCTCCACAAACGGCTGCTGCACGTCGTTCAAATAAACGCGAAAGCCTGCCTGCGCCGCTACCTGGGCAATCCCGCTGCCCATCTGTCCTGCTCCGATGACCATAATCGTTTGTACGTTCATGTAAAAGGCCTCCCTATTCCACTTTAATCAGGATAGCGTCTCCCTGTGCGGCACCGCTGCAAATCGCCGCGATCCCCAATCCGCCACCGCGTCTCTTCAATTCGTAAGCGAGGTGCATAATAATCCGCGCTCCGCTCGCGCCAATCGGGTGACCGAGCGCGATCGCTCCCCCGTTCACATTCACTTTTTCGTCGTCCCAGCCGACGATTTTGCCGCTCGTCAACGTCACGGCCGCGAACGCTTCGTTCACCTCGAACAGATCAATCTCGCCGAGCGACACCCCTGTTTTTTCAAGCAGCTTGTTGATCGCAAGACCCGGTGTTGTCGCGATGTAGGGCGCTTCGGCCCCCACCTGCGCATGCCCGAGAATCGTCGCCAGCGGCTTGATGCCCAGTTGCTTCGCTTTTTCGTCGGACATCAGCACCATCGCTGCCGCTCCGTCGTTGATTCCCGGCGCATTGCCTGCCGTAATTGTGCCGTCCTTCTTGTAGACCGGAGGCAGCTTGGCGAGTCCTTCCCTGGTGGTATCCGGGCGCGGTCCCTCGTCTTTTGTGACCAGCACTGGCTCTCCTTTTTTCTGCGGAATAGAGACGGCGACAATCTCTTCGGCAAAAAGCCCGGATTCCACTGCCTTGGCAGCCCGCTGCTGACTGCGCAGCGCCCACTCGTCCTGCGCTTCCCGCGTAATTCCGTACTCTTCGGCTACGTTGCTGCCGTGAATCGCCATCGGCACCTGGTCAAACGGACATGTGAGGCCATCGTACATCATCAGATCGCGCACGGTGGCATCGCCCATCCGCATTCCATAGCGCGCATCCGGCAGAGCGTACGGCGCGTTGCTCATGCTCTCCATCCCGCCTGCGACGATGATTTCCCCGTCCCCTGCGCGAATAATCTGGTCGCCCATCGTGACGGCGCGCATCCCGGAGGCACATACTTTGTTGATCGTCTCGCTCGCCACATTCCAGGGCAGTCCGGCTTTGCGAGCGGCCTGGCGGGAAGGCACCTGACCCGCGCCTGCCTGTACGACCATTCCCATGATGACTTCGTCGACCTGGTCGCCGGAAATGCCGGAGCGCTCCACTGCCTCCTTGATGACGACAGCGCCGAGTTCTACCGCAGACAACGCTTTCAAAGAGCCGCCAAACTTACCAAACGGGGTACGTGCCGCCCCTACAATCACCGTTTTCATCGCATGCCCTCCATTCGGCTTTTTCGTAGCTTATTAACGAAAAATAAATTGATCGAGCGTTCGTTCATTTTATCTGCTATCTTCATTTTGCCGTCTTCTGTTCGATTAGTCAATGAATTAGGAAAAAAAGAACAGCCTGAGTTTTCCCTCGTATCAGGCTGTTTTCGCGGTGCCGATCCTCTCTGTTTTAGATCGCGTCCGCCAAAATTTCCGCTACATCGCGCGTCTTGACGTCGTCTTCCTTTTCCTTGGTCTTGATGCCGTCATTTATCATGGTCAGGCAGTACGGGCAGGCGCTGGCGATTGCGGTCGGATTGACCTCCAACGCTTGCTCTGTGCGCGCCACGTTGACCCGCGTGCCCTCATGCTCTTCCATCCACATCAGACCGCCGCCCGCTCCGCAGCACATGCTGTCGCAGCCGCTGCGCTTCATCTCGACTACTTCCACGCCAGGAATTGCTTCCAGAATGACGCGCGGCTTGTCGTAAATCTCGTTGTAGCGCCCCAAATAGCAAGAGTCGTGATACGTAATGCGCTCCTTGACTTCCTTGGCCGGCTTCAGGCGGCCTTCCTTCACCCACTGGGCGAGCAGCTCGGAGTGGTGGTACACTTCGGCAGTCAGACCGAACTCCGGATACTCGTTTTTGAACGTATTGTACGCATGCGGGTCGCAGGTCACGATTTTTTTGACTTCGTAGCCTTCGAACAGCGCGATGTTTTCCTGCGCCAACTGCTGGAACAAAAACTCGTTTCCGATGCGGCGCGCTGTGTCTCCCGAGTTCTTTTCCTCGTTGCCGAGGATGGCGAACTTGACGCCTGCTTCGTGCATGAGCTTCACGAACGCCTGGGAAATTTTTTGGCTGCGCAAGTCAAACGACCCCATCGAGCCTACCCAGAACAAATACTCGAAGTCCTCGACCTGTTTGACCGTCGGCACTTCGTATTGCCCGTTCAGACCTTCGATCCACTTCATCCGGTCTTTGCGGTTGATTCCCCACGGGTTGCCCTGGCGCTCGATATTGTTCAAGGCGCGTTGCGCTTCGGCTGGCATGCTGCCTTCCGTCATCACCAGGTAGCGGCGCATGTCGATGATTTTTTCCACGTGCTCGTTCATGACCGGGCATTGATCCTCGCAGTTGCGACAGGTCGTACAAGCCCACAGCTCCTGCTCGGTAATCACATCGCCAATCAAGTTTTTCTCGTAGACAGATGTCGCCTCTTCGGCTGTGGCCGCTACTTCGGACGCTTGCAAAGCGATCTGGTTGGCCGTCGTTTGCGAAAACGCGAAGTTCGGCATCCACGGCGTGCGGGAGGTGACAGCCGCCCCTTTTTCCGTCAAATGGTCGCGCATTTTCGTAATCAGGTCCATCGGCGAAAGCATTTTTCCGGTACCGGATGCCGGACACATATTCGTACAGCGTCCGCACT
This sequence comes from Brevibacillus sp. FW306-2-1A-C05A, assembly GCF_058781555.1. Classification (NCBI taxonomy): domain Bacteria; kingdom Bacillati; phylum Bacillota; class Bacilli; order Caryophanales; family Paenibacillaceae; genus Brevibacillus; species Brevibacillus sp. FW306-2-1A-C05A. The sequence continues at coordinate 79,032 of NZ_JBYSWV010000004.1, read as the reverse complement.
CGACACAGGCGTACAGGTCGATCAACTGCGTTTGCGTAAAGTCCTCGATCTTGCCTACGCCGAACACTTCCTGCGTCTCGTCCTCGAAGTTGATGCTGGACAGCTTGCCGGGCGGGTCGAGCTTTTTGAACCAGACGTTTACCGGAGCAAACAGCAAGTGCGCGTGCTTGGACTGCGGCACGTAGACGGCAAAGCCCAGCAAAATAATCAGATGCGCCCACCAGAATACGTAAAACAGAACCGCTCCACCTGTCGTCCCTACGCCAATCGCGGAAAACGCCATCGCGATCACGGAGGAAATCGGCGCAAAGACGGATGCTTCATGGCCGAGCCAGATTTGCTCGAAGGCGAGGGAAAGCAGCACGGTCGCCATCAGGGAAGAGATCAGAAGCAGGACGATCCCTGACTTGAAGCCGCGCTTCAACCGCTTCAGCTTCTCGATATAGCGGCGGTAAAAGGCGTACCCGACGGCGGCCAGGATCAGAAACGTAGTAATCTCCTGCATGAGCGAAAAATATTTGTGAGCGCTGCCAAACGGAAGCTCGAAGCCTTTGGACAGCCCCTTGATAACCAGCTCAATCGCGCCGAACTGGAGGATAATGAAGCCGTAAAACATCACGACGTGCATGATCCCGCTCTTTTTGTCCTTCAACAGCTTCTTGTGGAAAATGACGTTGTCCAGCATCAGGTTGATACGTGCGCCAAAGTCATCTTTCACATCTGGCTTTTTGCCCAGCTTGATGAACAAATATCTGCTGTACACAACATGTCCGGCCAGATACAGCCCGTAAGCGAGCACCAGGAAAAACGCGATCAGATTGATAAGTGCCAGCATGTTTCTACTCCCCCACTTTCACGAGTTGTCTTTACTTTCTATCTTATCAGAATCAAAAAGAAAAATGAATGACTATTCAGTCGGTAAGTTTGATTTTTTAAAAGAATGAAATAAAACCGACTGAACGTTCGCTCATACTGCTGTAATCTGATCTTATCACATAAGTGGCAAATCAACCATCCTCCAAATAAAGTTGGAAATATTCTCATTAGAAAAGTGGGCGGCGCCAGGCTGTTTAGCGCAGCCTTCGTACCGGCATTGCTGTCTCACTTCATGCGGAGTGTGGAGTTCGGAGTTCGGAAGTCTCGCTCTCGCTATGCTGCCCTTTTTTTCGGATGTACAAAAAACAAGCGGCCGCCTGTTCGTAGCAGGCAGCCGCTTTACGTTCCTTTTTGCTCTCTTTATTTGCCGGACGCTTCTTTTGTTTCTACTGCGCTTTGTTCCTTTTTCGCCTTTTGCTCCATGCGCACATCGGCCAGCGACTTGACTTTTGTCGCCTTGATGCGCTTGTTGCGCGGCAGGTCGGCCGGCTCCAGGTTGTCTGCTTCATCCTGCATGAGCGCGGCGATACCGACTGCCTTGCCTTTTGCCGCGATGCAGTATTCGCAGTTTTCCTCGTCGTGCTCATGGTACTGCTTCGGCTCCGGATACGAAGTGATTACGCCTTCGAAGTTGCGCAGCACCACTTTGTCGGACGCCTGGGAAATAATGTAGTTCGGGCTGACCGGAATTTTCCCGCCGCCGTGCGGAGCATCCACCACGAAGGTCGGTACGGCGTAGCCGGAAGTATGGCCGCGCAGGTGCTCGATGATTTCGATTCCTTTGCTGACGGGAGCGCGGAAGTGGCCGATCCCTTCAGACAGGTCGCATTGATAGATGTAGTACGGACGGACGCGAATTTTTACCAGATCCTGCACCAGCTTTTTCATCGTGTTGGGGCAGTCGTTGATTCCGGCGAGAATGACGGCCTGGTTGCCCAGAGGCACGCCCGCGTTTGCCAGCATTTCGCAAGCCTGCTTCGCTTCCGGCGTAATTTCCTTAGGATGGTTGAAGTGTGTATTGAGCCATACAGGATGGTATTTTTTCAGGATGTTGCACAAGTTTTCCGTAATCCGCTGCGGGAATACAACAGGCGCACGGGTACCGATGCGGATGATCTCCACATGCGGGATCGCGCGCAGGCTGCTGATGATGTATTCCAGCACGCGGTCGTTGATTAACAGTCCGTCTCCGCCAGAGAGAAGCACGTCACGCACTTCCGGTCTGCTGCGGATGTATTCAATACAGGCGTCGAGCTGTTTTTTTGGCACGCCCATCCCGATCTGGCCGGAGAAGCGGCGGCGCGTGCAATAGCGGCAGTACATCGAGCATTGGTTCGTGACAAGGAAAAGCACGCGGTCCGGATAGCGGTGCGTCAGGCCGGGAACCGGAGAATCGGTGTCCTCGTGCAGAGGGTCTTCCATGTCGTACTTCGTGCGCACCATTTCCGAAGACAGCGGTACGGATTGCATGCGCACCGGATCTTTCGGATCGTCCACGTCCATCAGGGAAGCGTAGTACGGCGTAATATTCAAAGGAATGGTTTGCGTCGAAATGCGCACGCCCTCTTCCTCTTCCGGCGTCAGGTTGATGACCTGCTTCAAATCATCTACGGTCTTGATGGTGTGGGTCAACTGCCACATCCAGTCATTCCACTTTTCTTCCGGCACGTCCTTCCAAAGCTCAATGGAACGCCAGTCACGTCTTGTCGCTACTGTCATCTGCTTCACATCTCCTCTCGTCTGTAGTGAACCCTCATGCGTTTCACTCGACCAAGTAAAGATGCAAGGGTCGTGCCAATCAAATCTAAAGATTTAGAAAATAAGAAATAGATCGTTTTGTAAGCGTTTCGCTCGTCTAGTCCGTCTGTTTGGGCTGCCGAATTTTCGGCATTCAACAGGGCGGGATCATCCGTTGCGAAAGCTTGTATTGCAGCGTTTGCCTGGGGATTCCCAAAAGCTTCGCCGCGCGCAGTACGTTGCCATCAGTCTTTTTCAGTGCGTCCCCGATGATCCGCTCCTCCAGCTCGCGCAGAAGCTCGGGCAGTGTACAGCCTTCCTTTTCCGCGAGCAAGGAAACCGGGTCTGACGAGAGTGTGTGCAGAGGCGTTTCCGGCAGCGCACGCTCCAGCATATGAGCGGGCAGATGCTCCAGCAGCAACATGTCGCCCTCGACCATGTTCATCGCAGCCTCGACGACGTGCTCCAGCTCCCGGACGTTACCCGGCCAGTCGTAGCGCGCAAACAGTTGGGCCACCTCCTGGCTGACTCCGCGCACATTCATGGCGAACTCGCGGTTGAATTTGCTCAAAAAGTGCTCCACCAGCAGTTCCACATCTTCTCTGCGCTCGCGCAACGGCGGCAATTCAAAGGAAACGACATTGATCCGATAGTACAGGTCGGTTCGCATCAGGCCGCGCTCCACAAGCGATTGCGGAGCTTCGTTGACGGCCGCAATGACGCGGACGTCGACTTTGGTCGACTGGCTTCCGCCGATTCGCCGAATCTGCCCATCCTGCAGCACGCGCAGCAGCTTTGCCTGCAAATCGAGCGGCATGCTGTTCAACTCATCCAAAAACAACGTGCCGCCGTCTGCCAGTTCAAACAGCCCGGGGCGATCGTCCGCTCCCGTAAAGCTTCCCTTCACCGTGCCGAACAACAGGCTCTCCAGGAGAGACGCGGGAAGCGCCGCACAGTTTTGCGCGATAAACGGCTTGCCGCTGCGCGAAGACGCCTGGTGGATGGACTGGACAAACAGCTCCTTCCCCGTCCCCGTCTCGCCGTAAATCAGCACGGGCGAAGTCGTTCGCGCCGCTTTTTTCGCCCGTTCCTTCAGCCGTTTCATCTTTTCGCTCTTCGTCAAAATGTCGTCGAAGTGAAAGGCAAGCTCCTCCGCTCCCCGCTTGGCGCGCTTCGGCTTGCTGATCTTCGCCTGCAAGTCGACGAGGCGCTCCGACAGCTCTTTCAGCTTGCCGATATCTTTGGCGACCTCGACTGCGCCGACCAGCCTTTTGCCGACGCGTACCGGAAGCGTCGTGTTGACCGTCTCGACCCGCATCCCTTTCCAGTTTTTATACGTCTGTGTCTGATTGTAGATCGCGTCCCCGCTCTCGATTACGCGCAGCAGCGTGCTCGAATGCCGATCAAGCGACGGAAACACCTCCAGAAGCGGCTTTCCGAGCACTTCCTCTGGCGTAAGCCCGTCAAGCCTGGCCGCGACGTGGTTATAGAAAATCGTGATTCCATCCGCATCGACTACGTGAATCCCCTCATCAATTGCCCCCAGTATCGCCTGCAACATTTCCACCGTATCAGACAACGGCATGCTGGCCTCCACTCCTTTCAACCTTGCTGCCAAAAAACCATCACTATGCCGAAAATTCGGCAAATGCGCATCAGCCTACCGATTTCGCGCGACCTGAATCGAGAGCATCATCGTGTACAGCAAATGTCCCAAAACCCATATAAAAAACGCGGTCCACGTCATTTGCACCTTGCTCAGCAGGCTAAAAGGCAAAAAGGCGACCGCGAACGCAAGCATCCAGCACAGCAAATAGCGGATGGTTTTGCCGCGATTATCCCGCGGGTAAAAATACATGAGAAAAAAGGCGATGATGACACTGATGAAAAGGTGAATCAACAGCTCTGCAATCGACGGCAAATTTTCCATGCCCGGGACGTAGCTGACATCGATCAGCACAGGAAACGTACTGGTTTCGAACAAACCGTCCCCCAGCGCCAAAAAGGCAGCCAAACCAAGCCCGGCAATGAGGCCATTTACGAGTACGAACACGCCTGTGCCCTCCTTCCATATCCTGCCGCGAGTCCTTCTATTGTACGTGCAAAAAACCGCCCTTGCAAAGAGCGGCTTATTTTCCAAGTTCGATTTTCAGTTCGTGCTCGCCCGCGTACTGCTCGTTCATCCAGGTCTGGTAAAAAATTTCCACCTGCACCGGCGCTTCCTCCGCATAGCGGATGCGCAGCTTGCTCGTGTGCGTCTCCATCGCAAACGGGCCGTACGGGCTTTGGTAGGTACCGTGCGTGCTGGCCCCTTTTTCAAAATGCTGTCTGGTCGACACGCCTCCCTGGCGCACGAGTGTAACGGCTCTGTCCGTCAGCTTGAGCGTCGTGCTGACTTCCCCCACGCCTTCCAACTGTTCTTTGTACGTCAAATACCAGGCGCTGGCTTTTTGCACGAGCTTCCCTTCGTACTGATGCGTCGATTCATCCCATTCGCCGTTGACGCGATGTCTGGCTGACAGCTTCATCTGTACTTCTTGCATGACGACTTCCACACTCCATGATTTCTACTTTCTGTCCGCAAATCATCCATTCATTTTACGATCATCCCTCGTGGGTTGCAACCGCCTGTTCTTTTGCGTCAGCCAAAAGGAAGCGCATCGTCGCCGCGACACCGATCGCCGCCAGCAAGAGCAATCCCGCGAGAACGAGGTAGCCTGCACCTGCTCCCGTGTAGTCGATCATGACGGTAAAGACGCCGATGAGCACAAGGCGCATCATCATGCCAAGCGAGTTGAAAAAGCTCATCACTCGCCCCATAAACTGCTTCGGCACGACGGTCATGTAGAGCGACTGCCGGATGAGGCGGGCAGAGGCGTTGCTCCAGCCGTAAAACGTGTAGGCAGCGATCAAAGCCCAGCCGTAGGGCAAAGCCACCATCGCCACAATCACTACGGCAAACAGCAGCGTATTTCCGACCATGGCCGCAAGCTGTCCCATTTTGCGCACAACGACCGACACCAGGATGCCGGCTGCGACCGCTCCCAGCGCATACGCCATCTCCCCGAAGGAATACACCGAGACATCCGCCTTCAACGTTTGGCTGACGTAGACAGGCTTCAGCAGATTGCTCGCCATGACGGCGATAAACGGCATCAGCGCACAAATCCCGAAGACGAGAAAGCCTTTTTTCTCCTTTATGTAGCGCCAGCTTTGGCCGAACTGGCTGACCCAGGATACGCCCTGGCTCAGCTTCGCCTCGCCCTCCAGCGTGAACGTGTATTTCATCGTAGAGAGCAGACAGAAGGCAAACAGATACGTCAGCGCGTTGAACAAAATGACGATGTGCAAGCCATAGTGGCCGAGCAAAATGCCGGAAAAAGCCCCTGCCAGTACAGACGCCGTCTGCCCCTCGATCTCCAGCAGGCTATTGATATCGCTGTAGTGCCTTGGCTCAAACGTTTCCTGGACAAGCGCAGACTGTGCCGGATAGTGAATCTGGTACATGAAGGTCGTCACCAGGTAAATCGTAATCAGCATCCACTCGTAGTACTCTCCGAAAAATCCCCAGGCAGCCAATATCCCGAGCACGCCGAAGCCGATCAGGTTTTCCACGAGCAGCATTTTTTTGCGGGAAAAACGGTCAATCAGCGTCCCGATGTACGGCCCGATGAAAAACATCAGGACCGCAGAGCTGAACATGGTAGAACCCAAAAGCTGTGCAGAGCCTGTCGTCTCCACCAAATACCAGGCAATCCCGATCATCGTCATGCCCTGACCGAAGCCGGAAAAAAGATTGGAGAAAAACAGCTTGCGAAACTGGACGTGAGCAAAAACCTCTCTCATACGAAACAACTCCCTTGAAAAAAGCTTCGGCAGCTTTTTACTCTGTATGGCAATTTTATCTATTTTTATATACTTTGTAAATAAAAATGTTGTTTAAGTGGCTGGATGATAGGACTGCCTCCAGTTACCTCCAGGCGGGACAGCATGAAAAAAGCCCCCGGCTTTTTGCGAAAACCGGAGGCTTGTCTGTTGTTCGTATTGTTATTTTACAAAGCTGAGCAGCAGCTCGCGCACGATTTTCGATGCCACGATTTGCGTCATCTCGCTGTGATCGTACACAGGAGCCACTTCCACCAGGTCGCAGCCGATGACATTGGCGCCGTTTTTCGCCATGTAGTGGATGGTGTCCAACAGCTCGCGGGAAGTAATGCCGCCTGCTTCGGTTGTGCCCGTGCCAGGTGCGTGCGCCGGGTCCAGAACATCAATGTCGATGGTCAGATAGATCGGACGGTTGCCGATCGTCGGCAGCACTTGCTTCACTGGCTCCAGCACATCGTATTTGTACAGGTGCATGTTTTCCTTCGCCCAGTCGAACTCTTCCTTCATGCCGCTGCGGATGCCGAAAGAATACACATTTTTGCCGCCGATCAGGTTGCACACCTTTTTGATTGGCGTGGAGTGGGAATACTGGTATCCTTCATAGTTGTCGCGCAGGTCAGTATGCGCGTCAAAGTGGAAGACTACCATGTCCTTGTACTTTTCATAAACGGCCTGGAATACCGGCCAAGACACGAGATGCTCGCCGCCCAGTCCGAGTGGGAACTTGCCGTCTTCCAGCACTTTTGCCACGAACGTGCGGATTGCATCCAGGCTGCCTTCGACGTTTCCAAAAGGAAGCGGAATGTCGCCTGCGTCAAAGTATTTGATGTCTTCGAGCAGCCTGTCCAAGTACGGGCTGTACTCTTCCAGACCGATCGACACTTCGCGGATACGGGCAGGGCCGAAACGGGACCCCGGACGGAAACTGACTGTCCAGTCCATCGGCATGCCGTAAATCACTGCTTGGCTTTCTTCATAGCTGCTGTGGCTGCGGATGAAGACATTGCCGGAGTATGCTTCGTCAAAACGCATCAGGGTTGTCCTCCTCCGATTAGTCGCGGGTCAGCTCAGCCACAAAGTTTGGCAGTTTGAAAGCAGCGTGGTGAACTTCCGCATTGTAGTATTTGGTACCCAGGTCTTTGATTTTCGCCGGATCTACTTCCAACGGATCGTACTGCTTGGAAGCGATGGTGAAGCTCCACAGACCGGATGGATAAGTAGGGATGCTGCAAGTGTACAGACGAGTAACCGGGAAGATGGATTTCAGGTCTTTGAATACGCGTTTGATGAGATCGCGGTTGAACCATGGAGATTCGGTTTGCGCCACCATGATGCCGTCCGGTTTCAGCGCATCGTGAATGCCTTGGTAGAAGCCTTTTTCGAACAGACCTACCGCTGGTCCCACTGGCTCTGTCGAGTCAACCATAATCACATCGTACTCGCCTTTGTGGTCATGGATATGCTTGATCCCGTCAATTACTTGCACGTCGACCTTTGGATTGCCGGTCAGTGCGCTTGCAATTTCAGGGAAGTATTTTTTGCAGGATTCAATTACGCCACCGTCGATTTCGGCCAGAACTGCTTTTTCCACAGCCGCATGCTTCACGATTTCACGGATTGCACCGCCGTCGCCGCCACCGACAACCAGAACCTTTTTCGGGTTTGGGTGCGTATTGAGAGCGATGTGAGAAATCATCTCGTGATAAACAAACTCATCGACATCGGTGGTCATAACCATGCCATCAAGTACTAACATGCGACCAAACTGCTTCGTAGTAATGACGTCGATTTGTTGAAACTCGGATTTCTCACTGTATAGGGTATCAGTAATTTTCGTTGTTATCCCGTGATTTTCCGTTTGTTTTTCGGTGTACCACAATTCCATATTCATGGTTATGTAACCTCCTTCAATTAACCGCATGAAAATACAATATAACAAGAAAATTATAGTAGCTGCCAATCAAAAAGCAAGTTTTTTTTCTGTGCGGCCGAAAAAGCTGCTCTCCCTGCCGTTTTTCAGGCGACAGGCAAGTTTATCCAGCAAACGGCTTACCCATACTAGAAGTATCATGCGTCCTTTAGTATGTCCTCTTTTGGGCGAAAAACGTCTCGCTGTTTTTTCAAAAAAAGGAGATGGGACCGCCAGTCAGTCAGCAAAACGACCATCACCGTTTTGCTCATTCAAACGATAGAAAGGAGGAGAGGCAAAATGGAAGTCATGCGCGAGCACTCCCTGCTCCGTTATTTACGCTGGGTCAAGAAATTTGTAAAATTTTCCATACTCAGCCTATTATGCTTATCTTTTGCCATTTTGCTGTTGATTTTGTACTTGCGTTCCCAACCGCTTCCCGAGACATTCGTGAAGCAGACGACAACGATTTACGCCTCTAATGGAGAAGTGCTGGACACGATGCATCGGGGAGAAAACCGCATTTCTGTCCCGATCCAGGAAATATCGCCTGCGCTCATCAACGCGACAATCGCCATCGAAGACCGTTCGTTTCGGGAGCATTACGGCTTCGACTGGAAACGGCTGGCCATGGCCGCCTACGTCGACGTCATCAACATGGACATGCGCCAGGGAGCCAGCACGATTACCCAGCAGTTGGCGCGCAATCTGTATTTGACGTTGGACAAGACATGGGAAAGAAAGATCAAGGAAGCGCTGCTCGCTATTCAGTTGGAGCTGAATTATAGCAAAGATGAAATTTTGGAAATGTACATGAACCAAATTTATTACGGTCACTCTGCCTATGGAGTCCAGGCGGCCGCCCAAACGTATTTCGGCAAGGACGCCAAAAACTTGACCGTAGCCGAAAGCGCGATGCTGGCAGGCATTCCGAAAGGCCCTACTTACTACTCTCCTTTCGTTGATTTTGAGCGGGCAAAATCGCGGCAAAAGCTCATTCTCGAAGCGATGGAACGCGACGGGATGCTCACGGCCAAAGAAGCCGAACAAGCTTATGCGGAGCCGATCAAGCTGAAACAGCGCACTGCGGAAAATATCGCCGAGCAGGCCCCGTATTTCCGTGATTACATCGCGAATCTGGTGAAAAACAAGTACGGCATTGACGAGGAAAAATTCATCCACGGCGGCTTGAAAATCCATACGACGCTCGACCCGGTCATGCAAAAAAAGGCGGAGGAAATCATCGCTTCGACGCTGCCAAAGGACAATCCGAACCTGCAAGCCGCATTGGTTGCGATGGACCCTGCTACCGGTCATATCAAAGCAATGGTCGGGGGACGGGATTACAAAACGAGCCAGTACAATCGCGTACTCGGCAAAAGACAGCCGGGCTCTTCCTTCAAGCCGATCATGTACCTGGCAGCCCTGCAAAACGGCTACACGCCGCTGACGATGATGAAAAGCGAGCCGACCGTGTTCACCTACGACAATAACAAGCAGTACATTCCGAGCAATTTCGGCGGACGGTATGCAAACGCGATGATTAACATGCGCGAAGCCATCAAAACTTCCGACAACATTTACGCAGTGAAAACCATTGATTTTCTCAGTCCGCAAAAAGTCGTCGAGCAAGCCAAAAGCTTGGGCATTACCAGCCCGATGCAAGCCGTACCTTCTCTGGCGCTGGGAACGTCTCCCGTCTCCCCGCTGGAGCTGAATGCGGCTTATGCGGCCATCGTCAACAAGGGAGAAGCTGTTCAACCAATCGCAATCACCTCGATTGAGGACAGCGAAGGCAACATTTTGCTCGAAGAAAAGACGGAAAAAACCCGTGTAGCCGATCCAGTCGCCTCAGCGCTCTTGGTCAATATGATGCAAAGCGTATTTGAGCGCGGCGGAACCGGGTATCGAGTCGCAAACGAGTTGAATCGGCCCGTGGCCGGAAAGACAGGCTCTACCGATTATGATGCCTGGCTGAGCGGCTTCACGCCTCAACTGGTAGCGACGGTCTGGGTAGGATACGACAAAAATCAAAAAGTGGACGATGTAAAAGAAGGCTATATGTCCAAAAAAATTTGGGCCAGCTTCATGGAAAGCGCGCTAAAAGGACAACCACCCGCCCTCTTTGACATGCCGGCAGGCGTCGTGTCCGTCTACATTGATCCGGCATCCGGGAAATTGGCGACCGAGCATTGCCCGAACCCCCAGTTGTTTTATTTCGCCAGCGGAACAGAACCGCACGATTACTGCACCGATCACATTCCGGCCGACCACCAGGCGCCTACACCGCTCACTCCACCTGATTCGTCGACGTTTTGGCAGCGGATGGGCAGTTGGTGGAAGCCTGAGCAATAAGGGCGCACAAGGAAAAGGACGCACTCGCGAGGAGTTGCGTCCTTTTTTTCATTCACGAAAACGACTGGTTGTTGTCTCCGCCGCCTACAACGCCGTCTCCATCTGCGAAGACGTGGTCGTTGACGACCGTAATCAGCCCGGCCTGATCGAGTTGCTCCAATACTTCAAACAAGCTTTCCCGTTTGCCCGCCGGGAGCTTCCGGACGAAGTTGTTGATTTCAACAGGTGACACATGCGTGCGGAAATGGACGCCGCCGTGCTTCACAAAATGGTCATGGGACTGCTCCTGCTCACGCGGATTTTCACTCATTCGTACCGCCCCTTCCGTCAGACAGTTTGGTTCGAGCCTCATTAGTGTTCCGCGTTCGCCACAAAGCATGACCTGTAAAAAAAGCCTGATGTGTATTTACTCCAATGTGTATTTGCTGAGGGGAGCATGCTTGCGCCATTGGCTTGAATCACAACGGCAGCATGAACACAAACAGGGAAAGAGTGACGGCTCTTTCCCTGTTTGTTGACCCAGTGTACATGTACACAGATATAGAAATAAGTTTACCTGACTTCAATTCTGGTAACAATTGATTTCACAATTTGTTCACAGACCGTTCACGATTTCCAGCATTAGGACAAACTTCGCTTTAATTCCTCTGAAGAATTTTCAAACATGGCCGCATTGTTGTCGATCAACAATTTTTTCAGCGCCGCTTTTTCCTTTTCGCCCAGTTCTTCGAGCATGATACGGCGCTTCATGGAGTAGTCCATCCGATTCACATGATCCGCCAAAATTTTGTATCCGCGGCGCGCTTCCCGATCAATTTCCATATAGCACGCAGTCGCACCAGCATAGTACGGGCCATTTTCGTTGCGGTCAACGGTTACCCAAACGAGCCAATAAGGCTTTCCGTTCGGCACTTCTTCTTTGTTCGTCGTCCATTTGATCCCTTTTTCAACCGAGCTTTTCGCATGCAAAGCGCCCATGTCGATGTACGCCTCGTCGCCGTCGATGATGACCGACGATACCGCATTCAAGTCGAGTACACCTTGACCAAACCCGCCATGAACATCGGTTTTGCCGCTCATGATCGTAAAGCCGCCTTTTTTGTTATCAAAAATATCCATTTACACGCCCTCCAGACACAGATTCTCCTTTCTTTATTCTACTCGGAAACCAACAGCGACGCAATTTGCCCATGTGCCCGGTTATTTCCCGTTCATTTTTCGAGCGGTTCGTTGCCCGCCGCCTGCTTTCTTCGGTATCGCTTCATGACCTTGTCGAATAGCCACATTATCAAGGTAAGAAGCAGAGCAGAATGAACCGCCATCGCGGCTTTGATAATCAGCAGCGAGCCCAGCATCGTATTGGAAGGAACGGCTATCATGTAGTACAAAAAACTGGTGAGAAACGCCGCGCCAAACGTCGGCCAGCCGCGAAACCCAAACACCGCCCACATGTAGCCTGTCACAATCAGCCCGATGATCGGTCCTCCCAATTCAATGGAATACATAAACGGGCCGAGAAATAGCCAGACAAATAAGTTGTCCATTTTTCAGGTCCTTTCTAAACTTTTACTTTTTGGCTTTACTTTTTGGCTGTCGCCTGATACTGGTGGACGATCCTGTCGTCCGCTCCCGGCGCAATGTTGTCGCTTGTTGCGGTTGCGGATTGTAGCTGTTTGCGTTATTTTACTGGGCACCATTTGTTGCTTGCGAATGGTTCTCTGTGTTCGTTGTATTAGCTTCGTTTGTTGTGTATGAGTGGTTCTCCGCTTCGTTCTATGGAATGCGATTAGTCTACTGAGTGCTTTTCTTGCGACAGGCAATGCTCGTCCAGGCGGTAGCGCTTGCCGTGTTCCTCATCGTCTCGCGAATCTTCTGACGAAAAACGTTTGATGATAAACTTCGGCGAGTTTTCATCCTGTTGCGGTGGAGGCGTTTCAAACTCCAGCTCCTCTTGGTCGAGCACATGGATGACGACAATGTTGCCGTGGTACTCGATAGCGAGATCGTCCCGCACTTCCTTTTCGTCGGCAGCAAGGGTGATGATACTGCCATTTTTGTGGAACGTCAGCTCAGGAAACGTTCCGTCCTCTTTGGAAATAATGTAGTACAAATACTTGGCGCTTTTCCCCGGGACTTGATTGCGCAGCCCAGGCTGTGTTTCCTCGATTCCTTTCAGCAGTTGGGTCACTTGCTTCATGACTTCCGGAATGGTCGGCAGCTTGGCATGCTCTCCTGTCACATAATACCTTTTCTTTATGTCTTTTTGGGCGTAGTTGGCGCTGATATAGGGGACGGTTCCGTCTCCCAGTCCCTGGTCGTAATAAGGCACCCATTCGTTGTGGTACGCGTCGAAGAAGTAGCCTAAAAAAGTCGTTTGACCTGTGCCGACAATGGAATACTGCGGCACATTGATCGTCTTTTTGTCCCATTTTTCATGGAGCGAGCCGCCTTGCTTGACCAGCGGAGCGTAATCCAGGCGAATTTTTTTGTCCTGCAAAAATTCTGTGTAGCTGTAAGTATCGTTACGGTTTTTTCTCAGGAAACCAGCCGTTTCAAAGTACTTTTTGGACGGCAGCAGTTCGTACACAGCCGGAGCGTATTCCGAAATGATTTTTCCTGTCTCCTCATCCATCCACGGAATCGAGAAATTGTACCCGTACTTGATCGCCTGATAAGCTCGCGGGGAACCGAGAAACGGCGTACCCATGTAGACGATGCGATTGATTTTTGGCTGATACGAAACGTTTGCAAGCAGCGTCTCTCTCGTCAGCAAGCCGCCCATGCTGTGCGCGACCAAATGAACCTGCCGTGCCCCTGACCGCTCCAGGGCGAGATCGATTTTTTTCTTCAGTTCGGTCGCATTTTTCGTACTGCTGTATCGCCAGTCATACGGCATGGCGAAAATGGTGCGGTGCTTTTTGTAGCCCATCCTCTCCAGTTCCTTTACCATGCTGTAATACTGCTCCGTCATATTGCGGACAGGGTCCAGCGGAGAATAGGAAAGATACTCAATGGCGCTGAATCCTTCATCGTCACGTTCCGGGTAAATAGTGACGCCCGTTTCCCTCGGCCGCACCTCGACACTGTTCGGCCTCGTCGGCTCCAGGGAGAGCAGGCGCCGATGCTTAGGGTCATTGATTCCAAGCAGACTGTCGCCAAGGCCAAGCCATATTTCTGAGGCTTTGCCGTTTTCCTCTGCAACCAGACGGGAGCCACCTATCCCCGGGATCAAGATGACCGGAATCGTCTTCGCAGCCACGTTAAGCTTGTAGGAATTGGGCGTGAAGCCGGATCGCTTGCTGGCCATTACTTTGATGATGTAGCTTCCGGGATTGACGTTCATGATGATTTGCTCGTTGGCGTTTTTCGGTTTTTCTGATTTCGCCAGTACTTTGCCTTGTTCATCCTGCACATACAGGTCCATGTCCATCCCCGCGGGAATGTCTTTTAGATCGACCATGAAAGTCGATGTCAGCGAAAAGGAATAGCGGTAGTAATCGACGTCTGTGTTCGCATGCAGATTCCCCGTGAGCGACGCGGAAAAATCGGCGGGCAGCTCATGCGCCTCCTGTAGCGTGTTGTTAGGCTCGTACCCATCGGCTTTTGCATCCGACTGGTCAGCCAGAAAATCAGCCCGCAGACGGTAGTAGAAATCTTTATGGTGGGATTCCCGCTGCCCTTTTACTGCGATGTAATACCATTGGTCTTTTTCCAGTCCGATGCCTTCGACGGACTCGTCGCTCTCTTCTGGGCGTTCGGAACGGCCAAGCTCGTTTTGCTCTGCATCAAATACGTACAGTTGATAGTCTTGACCGTATGGAATCTCGCGCAAGGAAACATTCATCCGCCCGTGCTTCGTCCCTTTGATCTTCCAATAATCCACGTCGCCTACCGCCCCGATCTTCCCTCTGGCATCCTTTCCGTCAAACAGCCAGTCGGCTTTTCCAAACGTATCGTTAGGCTCCAGTTCAAAAATAACCTCTCTGCTGCGCAGCTCGATTTCTTCCGGCTTGCCGCTGGCTGCAAAGTCGGCGTAAAACTCTTGCGCCAACTCGTCCAGCGTCTGGTCGGCATCGTTGGAGTCAGACTCGTCTATGCCGGACTCATCCTCGTTGTGGCTGACTGCTTCAACCTCGTCTGCCTGGCTTGTCGTTTGCCCTTGCCTCTGCTCGAAAAGCGTGGTTAACGCCAGCAACTCCGCATTCACCTCTGCACGTCTGCCCCAGGACGCCTTCTTCACCGTCAGCTTTTCCGCGTAAGTCATGTCTCTACCAGCCAGATCAAGCTGCCAGCTTACCAATGGCTCGTCCTCATCCGGCTCGCGCAGGCTTATCAGTAAAGGGCTGTCTCCTGTAGGCTGTACAGCGGCGGATATACGTGAATCGTTGCGAAAGGTGCGGCTCTTGTTTTCGCCATCCTGGGCAATTTCCAGCTCGATCCGCTCAGGACTTGTTGACAATTGCGCCTGAATGCGCACCTCGCCCTTTTCCACCCAAGCCCACGCCGCTTCGACGAAAAGCTCACGCTCTCTGGCCCATCCGGTCCCGACAGCATTCGTCCAGCACATCACCAACAAAAAAAGGAAATAAGACAGGCGCTTGGCCGTTTTCATCGTAACACTCCCCCTCATCCTCCATCTACCTAAAACAGTAAAAAAAGACAGATAAGGGGTGCAAATATATTTACTGCGTCGTGTGGTTGCGGATTCCTTGCCGCTCCCAGGCATTGGCGATAATCCGGAAAGGCACCCGGTAATCCGCCTGCTCATGGCCTTGCCCGGCCGTTTTGTTCAAATAAGGAAAGCCTTTGTCAACGCCAAACCGAAACTGCACCTGATAGTAAACCGCATAGGAGCCGCCCTTTGCAAAGCCGTGCTGCTTGTCTCCCATCAACGGTGTATCTACGCCCACCTCGCGCGTCCCCAGCTTGGACGCTGAAAAGGACTGTCCGTCCCAGCGCTGGTTTGAAAATGCTTGCAACGAAAGCAAAGACTGCAATGGCGTCTGCCTCCGTCCCGTCTCGGATATCCATGCTTTTGCCGAAACAATCAGCGGAAACTGGCCGCTGACCGGATGGCGGTGACGCTCCTGCAGTTCCACGCGCGCCAAAATCCGCTCGCCCGCATAAAAATCGTTGGGCGCACTGTCCTTATAACGGTCGCGCGCATGGTATTCTGACCATTCCGGCGTATGCTGAATGAAGCTTGTCGCATTCGGCTCAAACACCTCAAAGCTGCGCTCTCCCCCTTTTACCGTAATCGTGTAGCGACCCGTCATCGAGCGGACGGCAGTTTGCGCTTCGCACGTTTCCTCGTCCTCCTCGTTTGTGGAACACACATCGTAGGTCAGCGTAAAATCAATTTTGTAATCCATGGCAATGACAAAGCCGTTGATTTGCGCTTTGTATGGCTGATTTTGCAGCACTTGTCTCCACGTCGTTTGGGTGGGGACATGCGTGCCCGTGTACAAAAAGTCTCCCCCCATGGACGTACTGGCTACCTGCCATTGCTGCGGGATTCCCGGACCTGTCACTTGTAAATCCAGCAGAGCGGGCGTGTAGACAGCAAGGCTTTTGGCGTCTGTGATCCAGCCGGGGCTGGCCGTAACGGCAATGTTTTTGACGTCCTCCCCGCTGACCGCCTGCTCCAGTTGCAGCTTGTATTCCGTAATTTTTTGATTGATCTGCTGCTGCGTCTTTTGAAAGCCTTCGTTGATTTTCGCCTGATCGATCACTACGCGAATTTTGGCTGGCTCGCGTTCCCATACGCCATCTGCTTGTACCGGCAGCTTTTGTAACTGGCGATTCTCGCTGTCGTATATCTCCAGCCCGATTTCGCCGCCATCGTAATTCTCCCCTCCCCCGGGAGGCTGCGGGATATTTCCGCCGACGATCTTCACAGGCCATTGGGCGCGGTTATCTGGCCAGATCGTTTCGTTATCCGGTTTGTTCTTGGACGGATTGATATTCGCAATGAAATCCTCTGTTTTTTGCGGATACTTGGTTGGTACAGTGATTTTGCGAACCTCGCCTGCTTTAAAGTCATTTACATCGAGAATTGTTTCTTTTGTTGAACTTTCCCATCTGATCGCCAATTTTGTATCGTGTGTCAACTTACCAGCGTTTTTCACGCTGAAAGTAATCGTCGCTTCCGTTCCTGGCGCTTGCGGATCGCCTGGATCAATGTCGAAGCTGCTCTTGACGATCAAAAGGTTCTCTCCATCTGGACCCGAACTACCCTCACCAATTTTTACAAAAAAGAATCCGTGGCAATTTTCATCTTCGTATGAGTCGATTTCGACTTTGTACAGTCCATCCAGAAGTAAATTGTTTTCAGATGGAAAAGTAATCCAGTGATCCTCGCCAGGTTTTCCTGAGCTGGAAAGAGATTTTCCATTTCGTGTTCTTTCCCACTTGCCTGTGCTTTGATCGAACCACTTCAACATGTACGAGCTATCTTGGCTCAAAAACATGCGAAACCTGTACCCGCCTTGTGTTTCATCCGCAGCCAGTTCAATCGTTTCACCTCGCTTTATATTTTTGCTCCATTTTTCGTCATGGAACATCGTTTCAACGGATACAAGAATTTCCGGGCATTTGCGATCTGATACGATAGGGAAGGTCAACTCACCTACACATCCAGTCTCGGACTCAAACATGATGAGTATGGTATCACCGACGTCAACATCGCTTGGTAGTTTAAGATCGAACTTTTGATTGGCAGGTACTACACGATCGGTCAAAGGTATCTTTTGTCCATCCCGTTTCAAGTACCATTTTCCCGACAGCTTCGTGGAGAAGCCCATGTTTGTCTCGTAGTGATCTCCTGCATCAGTGAAGTACCTCATATAGACAGGTTCAGTGAGTGTGCTTGGACCGTTAGGAGAACTATCCAGCGCGTCTCCTTCGGGTGAAAAAGGATTCGGGTATTGCCCATGGACAAAAAACACGACTTTTCGAAGATCAGCTATAGAGCAGGATGCATCTTTTACAACGATTGTTATTTCGAAGTCGCATTCAGGTTTACCATTCCATTGCGATGCGGAGTAGTTTAACCTGAGTTTGTATGTTTTTCCTTTTTCAAACACGACTTCAGGAGGATATGGCATATTTAGTTTTTCAGCGTTGTATGGACGCCACCTGTCTTTATCGTCGTACTGGCCAGGCAAAGTGACGACGCTGCCATTTGGTTTCGTAACGTCCCACATGATTTCTGCCGGCCCCGTTTCACCGTTCTTATCTGTATAATTGGCCTTGAAATACAGAGTGTCTATCGGCAATATTTCAATCGTATGCCCGTTACGAATAACAGAATTGTTTAGGGTGATGATGGGGCATTTATCTTCGCCGTCTTTGGCTTCTACGCGAAAGTATTTTTCCCAACACTCGGTCCCGTCGTCGCTTCTGTAAACTACCTTTACTCGTCCAGATGAGCCTATACTGCCTGTTCCGACCTTTTTGTTCCCTCCGGAACCAGTAGCCATTGGTGAACCATTCATCGTGAATGTGCCGTTTTTCTTCGCAAAAACAGTGATCTCTGCATTTTTCTCTACCACGATATCCGATCCACCGCTGGAAACAGCCGTATGATTTTTTATGTCTTTGTCGCCAACTACCTGAATATCCATTTTTGTTTTCGTTGTTTCTATGGAGCAGGATGGATTTGGATCTGGCTCTTCTGGATCAGGTTCTTCCGGGCCGGGTGTTACTTCCCCAACGGTAAATTGAGCTATATATGGAGTAGAAACGCTTATACTACTCGAACCTTGACGGCTCCGCTGGTGCAAATCGGTAATCGTCAAAGATACTTCGTACACTCCTGGCTCCGTCGGCTTATACTCGGTGTTTCTGTAGGTCCAAGTGTATCCAGGCGGATTGCTCGTTTCACTTACAGTAGGAACGGTGCCGCTTGGATCGCGGAAATCTTTGTTGGACAGGAAGCTTTTATAGCCACGGCCTGTCGTTTTATTGATTACGCTTAACGACCAAACAAAAATGCCGCGGTCATAGTAAGAATAGTCCGTGGCATTTGCACTGATCGTCACTGTTTCGTTGACGTTGTATTTTGTTTTGTCGGTCGTTACCGCGCCTGTCGGCTGCGGCGTTGTCCGGAAGTGGCCTAGTGACTTGTAACCGCCATTTCCATCTGGTATCAGGTTATCGCCTTTGGTATAACCGGCACCACCAGATGCAGCAGCCAGTTCCGCGAGATTGTAGGCTTGATAGGGTGGGATTTCATAATTTGTTTCATTGGTTACTTTTTTACTGTACACATTAGCTGATCCACCGAGAATAAAGTTGGGATTTCCTCCAAACCGCTGTATCCAGCGTGGAGCTTCATCACCATCTACGAAATACCAACCCTTATCCGCTTTTTCGTCTATATCTGCAAATCCTAAAACGGATTGCCCATCAACACTCCCATTCACTTCAACTTGTGCCAATGTTGCTCCTAGTTGCCCTGGGATCCCTTCAATAGAAACTATAGTGAATCCATTTTTTGGAGCAAGTCGCTTGTAGGAATCAATAGTTGCTAGTTTGATTCCGTGTAAGTTAGGCGCAGCTTCTGTCATTGATGGTTGTATACCCAATAGCCCTATGAAAAGACAAAAAGAAAGTATAGAAAAAATGATTCTCCTATGCCTCCACATAATATTTCTCATGTCAGCACCCTCAACTAGCGATAGAATTTTTTTGTGCGATTTTCCCGATCAAATTTGGGGAGGTTGGGATACCAATATCCACCCGCTGATGTTGAGTCCTTCGCGTTAATTACTTGAAAGGTTAATGATTTCACTGAATTGACAGGAACCGCGAATGATTCATTATTTAAAAATCCGTTTAATCCATCAGCTTTTGTGTTAAACATGGCTCTTATCAGAAAGTTTCCATCTCCTTTCGGAACTTTTCCAGTGATTTTTCCATTGACCACCTTCAAGCTTTTATGGAACTCATCGGCGTATTTTTTTCCTTGTTCAAGTTGCCATTTATCCTGCCACATGAATTGTAAGATTTCAGCAGCGTCACTTCGCAGCACAGGCAGATCCTCGCGAAATTTCGGTTGGCCTCTTGGTGCGGGCTTCATCCAGCCCCATGTTATCAAAGCACCAGTGTTTGTTAAATCGGGACTTTTTTCACCTCTATATGGCCTCCAAGTATTAAAAACAAGTAGAGCTGCTTCTTCTTTGGTGAGCGGCTTATTCGGATCAATTTTTACATTGTTCAGTATGCCTGCCTTTACAGCTCTTTCATAGCTATATTTGGCCCAGTGCCCTGCAGGTAGTTGCGGTACTGCTGCCGTTTCCTTTACGCCTCTGATGGCAACCAGGCTGGCCACAAACTGACCTTGCGTAATTTGATTATTGGGATAGAACTTACCGCCACTCAACCACAAGTAGCCTTTCTGTATGCCGAAATCAATAGCCGCTTTAGCAGCATGCGATTCATAGTCTTTATTTGTCGCAGCAGCTTGCACGGAATTTTCAAAGACGACGCCAGTAACACTCGTAAACGTGAGTACACTTGCGAACAGGCAGGACACCCATCTTCTTTTCAGCATTGAACACTCCCCCCATTCCTTATTTTACCATCTTTTTCAATCCGGAAATATATGAATTGAACCGATCGCATTGCACAAGTGGCAGCCATAGTAAGCAAAAGCTCTCAATTCATTCTTCAGTTTGGAACCGCAGTTCGGACAATACTGCATGGTCAATCGCGCATGTTCCTTTCCAAGTATTCCCGGAACGCACTCTCTGGGACGTCGCCCTCCAGCTTATCGATCACTTTCCCATCTTTGAGCAAAAAAACTGTTGGAGTTGCTGTAGCCCCCATTTCTGTCGCTTTATCCAAATCTGCTTGTTTATTTACATCCAGCTTTTCTACTTGCCAGTCGGGGTAGTCAGCCATCACTTTATCGAATGTAGGTGTAAACGCCGTGCAATACCCACAGTTTTCGCTAAAAACGTAAACGATCCTCGCCTCCCGCGCGCTGGCAACGGCCAGCCAGGCCAGCGCGACAAGCACAAAAACGCCGCAAAACAGGCTCCACCGCCACAATTGCTTGCTTCCTTTCATCATCTTCCCTCCCTAGATACTACTGAATCAGCACAAAAATGATCGCTATGCTTTTGTCAAAGAACGATGCTCGTATTATGCAGCGACGCCCTGAGACAAAAAAAGCCGACCCGCGATGTGGTCGACTGCAAGAAAAAAACGGATTCTGTTGAAAAAAGACAAAAAAAATGACGTACCACAACTGTAGTAAGTTCGTACGCCGTGCTGGTCGGTCTATGCATAATCGGCTACATCGGTTTCGTGCCGTCTCCTTGCACCAATGAGCGCAATTCCTCAATAAACGCCTGACCCTTCTGGATTTCCTCCTCGGTGTAGCGCTGCTTGCTCTTAAAAGTAAAAATTTTGCCCTTCATTTCTTCGTAGGGCAAATGGCTGAAGTACAGGATGGTGGATACCAGTTCAAGAAAGCGGGAGTTTTCCTCGTTCATTCGCAAAATGGCCCGCTCTCCCAGCCCGAAGTCGACTTCGTGAAAACGGAGGAAGTCGCGTCCCGTTTCGTTCAGAGAATAGCGGTACATGTGAATGGCGCCCTTGCTCTCCACCTGCTCGTCCAAAAGCCCCATGTTGCACAGCTCGTCCACCCTGAGCGTCAGTTCCTCCGAATACGGGCCATACATGTGAAACTCGTAGCGCTCATCGAAATCCATCTCCAGATGTTTTCCTATGTACACCATTTTCTGCAATTTTTTTCGCCCGCTCACTTCGCCGACAATTTCGATCAGACGAATGATCTTGGCGTGACGATTAAGCATCCTCCATCACTCCCAGACGTTCTCGAATCTTCCGGGAGAGCTCCCCCGGCAAAGCCATGACTTTATCCAATGGAAAGTACAATTTGTAGTCAAATCGCCGCTTTCCGCTAATGGCCTGTACAATCTCAGACTTCTGCGACAGTTCTACCAGCTCGCCGGAAGGCATCTGGAGCATAATCGGAATCCGCTCCTCTTCTTCTCCGGCACGGTAAAAATCATACGGAAGATCGGAGGTCGTGTCTACCTCCAAATAATACATCGGGTCGATGCCCGCCTGTTGGAACTGCTTTTTCAGTTCTGCCAGCAAGCGGAAATCTCTTGGATTATATTCGACGTATTTGAAGAGATTCCTGTCCAGAAAACGGGCGCATAAATCTTTCAAAATCGGGTCGTCTTCCTTGCGCCAAAGCTGCATGTAAAACAAAATGACCGACTCGTCCAACGCCAAATAATCGGCCAGCTCCACTTTTTCCTGCAAAAACGGCAGCAGCATGACCGGCTCCTGGGAAAACGCGTAGCCGTTCGCAAACAGCCACTTGGCCCGCTGAAAAATTTTGCAAAGCACGACTTCCGCGCTGCGCGTCACCGGGTGGAAATAAACTTGCCAGTACATTTGGTAGCGCGACATGATGTAGTCCTCGACCGCATGCATTCCGCTGAACTTGAAGACGATCCCGTCCTCCTGCGGCCGCATGACGCGCAAAATGCGCTCGATCTCGAAATTGCCGTAGTTGACGCCTGTGTAGTAGGCATCCCGCAGCAAGTAATCCATCCGATCCGCGTCCAACTGACTGGAGATCAGGCTGACAATCAACTTGTTGTCGTATGTTTTGTTGATGACTTCCGCCAGCTTCTTCGGGAACTCTTCATCCAAACGGCGCAAAATCCGGTTGATCTGCGTGTCTCCCAGCAAGATCGCCCGCGTCCAATCCTCGTGATGGTATTTGAACACCTTTTCAAACGAATGGGAAAACGGCCCATGCCCGACATCGTGGAGCAGGGCTGCGCACAGACACAGCAACTTTTCCTCATACGTCAATTGAATCCGGCCTTCAAATGTCTCCAAAATTCTCCGCATCAGCTCGTACACGCCAAGCGAATGGTTAAAACGGCTGTGCTCTCCACCGTGAAAGGTAAAAAAGCTGGTGCCCAGTTGCTTGACCCGGCGCAGACGTTGAAATTCTGGCGAGTTGATTAAGTCCCAAATGAATTTGTCCCGCACGTGGACGTAGCGGTGAACGGGGTCTTTGAATACCTTTTCTTCATGTAGAAGCTGGGGCTGTTGCATCCTGGACACTCCCTTCCTGTTTTGCGTTCTCTCTCTATTTTCTATGAGTACAGTATCGTTGATTCTATCATAACACACGTCTGGGTGTGTTTCTTGCGGCAAGCAAACTCTTGCAAAAATTTGAAAAATGTACCTTTAGTATAGATTAATAGTCGTATAAATAGGAGGAAAAAAGGAAAAAAACCTCGAAAAATCACGAAATAATACCTAGTCACAGAGAATCACTCCACTTTATGTCCACCTGCATTTCCGGACAGCTTATTAATGGCAATGCTCCTGCTGCCGCTGATTGTCTCCTAGGGACAATTCATCGCGTCCAGCTTCTGGAAAAAAACGTCCCTGTCGCGCTCTGGCACAACCTTTTGTGGCAGAAGCTGTTTTTTTTCGTGGGCAGCCCGCTCTTGCTGGTCGTCTCGCTTCCCTTGCTGTAGTTCATCGGGTGGCGCAGGGCGAAAATGGCACATGCCCAATCGGTAAGCAATGTCCTGCTGCCGCTCGTGCTCGCCTCCCCCTTCACAGCCAGCAACCAAAACGAAACAGCGGCGTCCCTGTCGCAAATTGCGCGAGAGACTGCCGCTGCTGTATTTTCCTTACATCATCTCTGCCTCCGGCCCGTACAAGTCCGGACGCTTTGCCGCTTTTTTCGCCTGCTTTTTCAGCTTGCGCTGGGTCAGCACCGTGTAGAAGGACGGCACGACTATCAACGTCAACAGCGTCGAGAACAGCAGGCCGGAAATGATCGTGACGGCGAGCGGCTTGAACAGGACGTCGCCGGAAATCGCGAGCGGCATGAGACCCGCCACCGCAGTAAACGAGGTCAGCAAAATCGGCCGCAAGCGCGCCTCGCCTGCCGAAATGACAGCTTGCTTCAGCTCTGCCCCTGCATGCCGCGCCTCTTCGATGAACTCGATGAACACAATTCCGTTGCGCACGACGATTCCCGACAGCGAGATGACTCCCATCATCGTCATGAAGCCAAGCGGGGTCTGGGTCACGAACAGTCCGATCAGACTGCCCGCTACCGCCAAGTAGACGGTGCTCATGACCAGCACCGGGATGGACAGCGAGTAAAATTGCATCGCAATCAAAATCAAGATCAGGAACACGACGAGAATGGACAGTTTGCCCATGTCGATAAAAATATCCGTCTGCTCTGACGTTTCCCCGCCGATGTCAATGCGATAGCCTTCGGGCAAAGACATGCTGTCGAGCATCGGCTGAATTTCCGTCATCACTTCTGTTGCCGTGCGGTTTTTGACATCAGCCGATACCGTTACGCTCCGCGACAAATCGCGATGCGGAATCGCCTGCGTGCTGAAAGTCGGCTTTACTTCCGCCAGTTGCGACAGCGGAATCAGCTCGCCACGGGCGTTGGCGATGCTCAGACGCTGAAACAACAGAGCAGGGTCTTCTTCGCCTTTTTGCAGGAACAGCTTCATGTCGATCAATTCGTCGCCGGTGTCGAACTCGCTGACGCTGATCCCTTCGCTGACCAACCTGAGCGTCGTCGACAGGTCCGTGTAGTTGACCAGCTTTTGCTCCATCAGCTCTTTGTTGACGACAAATTCAAGCGTGTAGCGCTCTAGGCCGAAATTATCCTGCACGTCGTAGGTGCCTGCAATCCCCGCCACCTTGTCTTTGATTTGCGCCGCAAGCGAGCGGAGCGTCTCGATGTCTTCCCCGTACACGCGGATGACAACCGGCTTGCCGACAGGTGGTCCCGCCTCCAACTGCTTAGGCAAAACAGTCGCTTCCGGGTACATTTTCTTGAACTCTTCCGTCCAAGGCTCCAGCATGTTTTCGATCTTCGTTTCCTTTTCATTAAAACGCACGACGAGCTGCCCGACGGTGATGCCGCTTCCCGCCTCTGTGTCGCCGCCAAACATTTTCGGAGCGCTGCCCCCGGCGTAGGAAGCGACCGATTCGATTCCATGCTGCTTCATGATCCAGTCGGATACACCCCGCACGACCCGATCTGTCTCCTCCAGACTGCTCCCTACTGGCACGCGAATATCTACGAGAAACTGCGGGCGGTCATCGTTCGGGAACAACTGCACGGGAGTGAGCGGAATCAAGCCGTATGCGGCCGTCCCGATCAAAACGCCAATCATCCCGGCCAACAGCGGACGCTTGAGAATTTTCGGCATCAGCTTGCCTGCGTACCAGTTCGTCAACTGCGTCAGTTGTTTGCCCAGCAGCCCCGCAGGCTTGCGGTACCCTTCCGCGCCTGCTTTGCGCCGCTCTTCATACCATTGCCGGAAAATCGGAATGATCGTCAGCGACATAATCATGGACGCCAGCATCGTCAACGAAATGATCGCCGGGACGGGGCGAATGAACTGGCCTGCGTTTCCGTTCAAAAACATCAGCGGGGCAAACGAGGCAATCGTCGCCAATGTCGCGGTCACAATCGAAATGGACACTTCCCTGGCGCCGTTGACTGCTGCCGCCAGCGGCTTTTCGCCCAGCACGGACAAGCGCCGCTCAATGTTGTCGTTCACTACCACGGCGTCATCGACCAAAATTCCCAACACGATAATGAGCGAGACAATCGAAATCATGTTCATCGTGATGCCAAGCGACGGCAAGAACAAGAGCCCCACCGCAAGCGAAATCGGGATCGCCAAAGCCACGACAAACGAAGTAATCAGGTTCAAGCCCAGCGTGCAGACGAGCAAAACCGCGATGACGGCAATAATCATTTCCCGGGTAAGATCGCTGAACAGCTCATCCACGCGCTCGTTTTGGCTGTAGATCGAATGTCTTTCCGCCCAGACTGGCAGCGATTTGTCCAGCGTCAGCATCATTTCGTCCACGCGCTTTTGCAGCGATGGCACGTCGCTTCCTGTCTCCGCATTGATGCTGACCGAGATCGAAGGCTTGCCGTTGTAATAAGAGACCGATTTGACTGTCTCCGTCGTCAGCTTCGCCTGCCCGATGTCCTTCAAATAGATCGGGAAGCCCGCTTGTGTGCGGGAGATCAATACGTTGTTCAGCTCTTCCACATTCACGTTTTCCGCCAGCTTCAATTGATAAGTGCGTTTGTCGGTCGTCAAATCGCCCAGCGGGATTTTTTCATTTTCCCGTTTGACCGCCATCATTACCTGGCTCCACGTTATGCCGTATTGGCTCAGCTTTTGCGTATCCACCTCGATGTGAACTTCCTGCTTCGGCAAGCCTTCTACCTGGACGTCCGCCACATTGGGAATCGTGCGCAGTTGCTCTTTCCACGACTTCAGCATGTCGCGCATGCTGTACAGTTGCTCCCGCGAATCTGCCGTCACCGCAAACGTCTGGACAAACGTGCGGTTCAGGTCGTCGTTGATGATCGGCTGCTTTGCATCTGCCGGAAGCTCGGCCTCTGCGTCTTTTACCTTTTTGCGCAGCTCATCCCATTTTTGCTTCGGGTCCACATCGCTTTTCGCTTCCACGATGATCGAGGAGACGCCTAGCGAAGAGGTGGAGGAAATATAGCTCAGTCCTTGCAACTCGTTGATTTTTTCCTCCAGCTTCTTCGTCACCGTCTGCTCGACCTTCTCTGGCGAAGCTCCCGGGTAAATGGTTGTCACGGTCGCCAGGTTGACGATGATGTCAGGCGACTCCTGCTTCGGTAGCTGAAAAAAGCTAAGGAAGCCGACCAGCACGACCATGACAAAAAACAGCAGTGTGATCTTGCGTTTCTTGACGATGTACGTAATCACGGCTGGTTCCCTCCTGCCGACTCAATCGGGTCGCCGTCAAACAAACGGTCGACACCTTTGACGATCAGTTGGTCCCCCTCTTTCAGCCCGCTTTTAATTTCCAGTTTGTCATTGGAAATCTGTCCGATCTCTACCTTTGTTTTTACAGCCTTGCCGCCCGCATTGAGAAACACATGGGCGTCGTCTTTTCCTCGGCTGATAACGGCCTCAACCGGAACATAGACGCCAGCCTGCCCTTTGATCGTCTTGGTCGCCTTGACGACTTGCCCGGCAAACCAGTCGTGCGCGGAGTTGGCCACCTGCACTTCCACACCGATCGTCCCTGTGCTCTGGTTGGTCGCCGGGTATATTTTGGTGACCTTGCCGTCGCGCTTCTGGCCGTACAGATCGAGCGAAATCGTCTCGCCTTCCTTCCAGACGGAAATCTCGCGGTCAGGTACTGGCAGCACGACTTTTAGCGTGTCGATATTGCCGACCTTGTACACAGGAGTCCCGGATCCGACCAGATTGCCCGCAGATGTGAGCTTGGCGATGATGGTGCCATTGATGGGAGAGCGAAGCTGTGTTTTTGCCAGGGTGCTTGCCGCCACTTGTTTTGCGATCACAGCCTGGTTGTAGGTGGCCCGGCTCAGCTCCTTGTCTTCTGGACGCGCCCCCTGGGTCACCAGCGAGTACGCCTGTTGTGCATTTTGCAAATCTTTTTGCGCAAGCGTCAGCCCGTTCTGCGCCGTCTCGAACTCGCTTTGCGAAATCGCCTTTTGCTGATAAAGCTGTTCAATCCGTTTGAAATCATCCTGCATTTTTTGCAGAGCAACCGTTGCCTTTTCGACCAGCAGCCGCGCCTGGGCGATCTCCTGCTCCCGCGCTCCGTTGTTGACCTTGCTCAGATTGGCAGCGCTCTGTTGAACCGCTGCGTCCGAGGAAGCGACCTGCAGCGAATAGTCCTGCGCGTTGAGCCGAGCCAGCACATCCCCCGCCTTGACCTTGTCGCCCTCGTTTTTTGCCATCTCCACGAGCTGGCCGCCCACTTCAAAAGAGACGACAGCCTCTTCCAGCGGCTCCAGCGTTCCAGACAGCTCTGACACCGTTTCCGCCTGTTCCTTTTTGACTGCGGCCACGACGACCTGCTTGACTTCCTTTTCCGGGGCTGCGGCAGGCTGCTGCTCACTGCATGCCGTTGTTGTCAACAATCCCATCATCATTACAGACACAAGCCATTTTCTCTTCATGACTTCCCCCGCTCCTATGTACCATCACACGATTTTGTTTTTTTACGCCCGTTTGATTCCTTCCAGCAAAATTTCTGACGCATGCTCATACAGTTGTTCCTCGTCATTGATGATCGGGGCATCAAGGCTGACGCGGTACTTGGCCATGAACGCATAAAAGAACGTCGAAATGAACATCAAAGCCGCTGTGCAAGGATCAGATTTGGGCAGGTGTCCCTGCTCCTGAAATTCGGCGAGCTTTGCGCTCAGCACGTCTACGGCGGTCATCGGCAAACTGCTGAACAGCTTGACGACCTCCGGGTAATTGTCTGCCTCGACAATGCAAATCATCAAAATTTCTTTGCGCTCCACCAGCAAGTGGTAATACGTCCTTGCATACGTAATAAGCATCTCTTTGACGTTGGCGAACTCGCCCTGCAGCCCTTGCTCCAACTGCTCCCGCACGTCGAGAACGTCTTTGAGCAGCTCTTCGAGAATTGCCACCTTCGTTTTGAAATGGCGAAAAATCGTCACCTCATTAACTCCGGCCAGTTCGGAAATTTTGCGGGTCGTCGCTCCCTTGTAGCCTTTTTGCGCCATCAACTGGCGGGCCGCAGACAAAATTTTCTCCCGCGTCTCCTGCTCCTCTCCCCTCCCTCCAGAAGCCTGATCTATATGTGGGTGATCCATAATGCACCTCCGAACCATGCAAGCAATTGCTTTCATTTTCATAAATTTCCATGCACATTATATCCCGGCGATGCATGCATGTAAATACTTGCATGCGTTCGCAAACGAAAAAATTCACTTCATCTCCCCTAACAAAAAAACAAGCTCTCCCTCAGCTTGTTTTTTGTCCGGCTGCATAGCATCCACCCGCTACTCTAGGCCGTTTGTTGCTTTGCCAGAATGAGTTTTCGCATGCTTTTTTTGCAACTGCTCTTTTCCCAGAGATGTACACCACGGCATATGGCAGCCGGATATCCAAATGCCAAGCCGAAGGTTTCAACCTGTCGGCCTCACCGCTTTACATGCTGCTTGACCTGGGAGTCGGGATCGAGACGAAACTCTTCCGAAGACTCGACCAGCTCAATCTCGCAGCCCGGTCCAATCTCGACGTTTTTGCCGCGAACGACCTTGGCGTGTGTATATTCCAAATAAATGTCATCGCCTTCAATCGTGTCTACCGAGAGGATGAAGGCGTTGTTAAAAATATGCTTCAACAGCTTGTTGAGCGTGCTGCTGCCTCCCTTGCGGACCTCGATGTACTCTCCGCCCATTTCCTTTGCCTCGCAGCCGGCGTGCAGATAGACTTCGATCCGCCCTGCATTCAGCAGGCCGCCAACGGTAAACGCGCCTTTTGCAGAGAACACTTCTGCTTCGCAATCCCCTGTCGTCTTCAGCATGCCGCGCACCTTCACTTCTTCGCCTGTCAGGCTGCCGCGCACCTTCGTGCTGCCGTCTACTCTCATTTTGGTAAAAGACAAGTCACCATCCACATCGAGCTGGCCGTACACTTCGATCGTTTCCAGCTCGGCGTTGCCGCTGATGGACGAATTTCCCTCCACCTTTGCCGATGCTCCCCGCACATTCCCGGCGATGCCGAGATGGCCCGCGCAATGCAGCGTCTCGCACTCCACATCCCCTTTGATTTTGCCAAAGCCCTGCACATCTACTTTGTTATACGTGCCTCCCGAAGCATTCACCGAGCCGTGAATGACGAGGTCTGGCTTGTTTTCGCTCATCGCCCTCATCTCCTATGCCTACAAGATTTTTGCTTTCAACTCTTCTATGCATGCGGCCAAGTTCAGCCGAACCACCCATTTCGTCCCGCTGTCAAAATGCAGATCAGCGGAGCCTTGCACCAGCGCAAACGTGGAAATCCCCATTTTCCGCACAAAAATCAGTTCGCAAGCCTTGCCCTCAAAGCTCGGATAGTGATCGACCAGCACCTGCAACAGCCCGCCGCTCTCGTCGACGCTCATTTCCCCCGTTTTCAACAGCCGATCCAGGACGTAGACGTACAGCATCTGCTCGAACGAGTACACCTCCGGCTTGCCGTAGTACTTTGCAAACAGCTCCAGGGAATGCACAGAAACAATGTTTCGCGCAAGCAGCTCGTCGGAGGTCAGTTGCGTACTAGCCAAATTGGGGGAAAACATGTCGGCCAGCTCATCGAGAGACAAGTCGTCTTTCATGTGAACGATCTTTTCGATCCTGTTCATGATCTGTTCTCGCGGGAAAAAGGTTTCCTGTCCGGTAAAAGTCGCCCGCCGAATAAACCAGTCCTCTGGAATCAGGTTTTTGCGCTTCCAGCGGTACAGTTGGCCGTACGATATCCCCGTCAGCTCCAGCAACTCCTTTTTTGAGATCAGGTTAGGGTCCATGTAAAGCACCTCCAAAAACAATGTAACATAACACTGTTACGTTATTCAACTCCCTTTCGTTTTGCCCATTAGAAAATTTGGCTGAGCCAGGCCATTGACGCGGCCTTGAGTCTTGCTTCTCCCTTCGTCCCCAGTCTCGCCATCTTGCACGCATGCCGGATAAACATCGGCTCTATACGAAAAAAAGGACTTCTGGCAAAGTCCTTTTCTTTTCCTCACACCTATGCAAATTCAGCCTGCAGCAACCGCCTCATGTCTGCTGGCACCGGAGCTTCTACCGCCAGCTCCTTTTCGAGCAGCGGATGCACAAAGCGCAAGCTGGCGGCATGCAATGCCTGCCTGCGCAACAGCCCTCTCGCTCCGCCGTACAGCGTGTCTCCTGCGAGCGGGTGGCCGATATGGGCGAAGTGTACGCGTATTTGGTGCGTTCGCCCCGTCTCCAGCCAGACGCGGACGAGAGACATCCCTTCCGAAGTCTGTTTCACCTCGTAATGCGTGACAGCGTGATCTCCGCCGTCTGTCACCCGCCTTTTCGTCGGATGGCGCGGGTCTTTGCCGATGGGCGCTTCAATCGTCCCCGTGCCATCTGCCAGCCGTCCGCTGACTACGGCCAAATATTCGCGGTGCAGGCCTCCTTCGCGCAGGACCCGGTCAGCCAACTGATGGCCGTAGCTGCTCTTTGCCACGAGGATGGCCCCGGAGGTGTCTTTATCGAGTCGATGCACGGGATGGATGCTGACGCTCTCTCCCCTTTTGGCGAACAGATCAGCCAACGAGTGCAACAATGTTTCATTATGCTCCTGCTTGACGGGATGCACCATCAAGCCTGCCGGTTTGTTTGCGACCAGCAAATGATCGTCCTCATACAAAATGTCCACCGGAACAACCTTGCTGTCCGTGGT
This sequence comes from Brevibacillus sp. FW306-2-1A-C05A, assembly GCF_058781555.1. Lineage (NCBI taxonomy): Bacteria > Bacillati > Bacillota > Bacilli > Caryophanales > Paenibacillaceae > Brevibacillus > Brevibacillus sp. FW306-2-1A-C05A. The sequence goes on along the minus strand of NZ_JBYSWV010000004.1, from coordinate 47,958 downwards.
CAACGGTTGGGCAGCAAGCTGCGGCGGCGGTTGAAGCTGCTCCTGCCGATCGGCTACGCGCACAGCGATCACATCTCCCGCCTTCACCTGCCGCTGCAAAAAAGGCGGCTTGCGGTTGAGCAAAATCCCTTTGCTTCTCGTCAGCCGCTGCATCATGCGCCCGGATACGCTCAGCTTTTGCCGGACAATTTGTTCCACGTTCATTCCGGTGTCTTCTTCCTTGACGGTGTATTCCATCCAGTCTTTGCGGCTCACGTCTGATCCCTCTGTTCCATGCTTTTTCCCTATTGTAGCAAAAGGACGCCTGACATGCCCGCCTCCCAAATTGCCCGCGCTCCCGCAAGCTGCCTGCAGGCCACAGCAATCTCGGCTGCGCCAAGCCTTTGGCGGAAACTATCGTTGCCAAAAAAACCACCATGCTCGTAGCATGATGGCTTGTTTTTCTCGTGGTTACCCTTTCAGGTTTTCCGGGTTCAGCCCTTGCAGCTCAGGCAGGACAAACAGGCCGTCCTTGCGAATCAGGACGTCGTCAAACCAGATTTCGCCGCCGCCGTACTCAGGGCGCTGGATATTCACCATGTCCCAGTGGATCTGGCTGCGGTTGCCGTTGTCTGCGTTTTCATACGCGCGGCCTGGCGTGAAGTGGAAGCTGCCCGCAATCTTCTCGTCGAACAGGATGTCGTTCATCGGATGCAAAATGTACGGGTGCACGCCGATCGCAAACTCGCCGATGTACCGCGCGCCTTCGTCCGTGTCGAAAATTTGGTTGAGCTTCTCGGTGTTGTTGGCGGTCGCTTCTACGATTTTGCCGTTTTCAAACGTCAGGCTGACATTTTCAAACCGGGTGCCCATATAGCTGGTCGCTGTGTTGAACGTAATCTTGCCGTTCACCGAATCGCGCACAGGTGCGGTGAAGATTTCGCCGTCCGGGATATTGCGCAGTCCGGAGCAGATGACGTTCGGGATGTCCTTGATCGAGAAGCGCAGGTCGGTTCCCGGCCCGACCAGACGCACTTTGTCTGTGCGGTCCATCAATTGTTTCAACGGGAGGAATGCCTCGTGCATCTTTTTGTAGTCCAGGGAGCAGACATCGAAGTAAAAGTCTTCGAACGCCTCTGTAGACATGTTGGCACTCTGGGCCATCGCCGTTGTCGGGTAGTTGAGCAGCGTCCAGCGCACATTCGATACGAGGTAATCGTTCAGCTCTTGCATCACGCTCTGGTGGGCGCGGCGACGGTCTACCGGCACATCTGACATTTCGCTGTCATTGGACGGGCCGTTGATAACGATATACGTATCGAGATCCTTGAACATCGGCTCTTCCCACTTGGCCAGATGGGTCGCCCGCTCTGCGCTTGTTCCCATCATCAGCTCCCGCTGGATTTGCATGTCCAGAACCCGCACAAACGGATAGGCTCCCTTGGCGTACGCTTGCTTGACCAGCTCTTTTGCCAGCGCGTGGCCTTCCCCGCGCACTTCAATCAACAGCGTTTCCTTTTCCTGCAACCGCACGGAATGACTGAGCAGATTTTCTGCCAGCTTGACAATTCGAGTGTCCAACATTCAATCTCCCCCGTTTTCATCATGAACTTAATAAAAAATATTTTACCGAATGGGCGGCGCTTTTTCAATCAGGCTCCGACTCTGTCCGCCTCGTCCTGACTATCATACCACCTGCGAGCGCGCAACGGGGCGGAAGCTGACAGCGCTTGGTACAATTCCAAAAAAAGCGAAAATTTCTCTTGCCTAAAATCATTTCCGTAGAGTATTCTAATCAACAAGAGTTTACCTGTTCAAATATTTTGAAAGACGGGAGTGCTGAGTTCATGGTGTTTTCTGTAGTTATCACTGCTTAGGTAGGGCCTTTTGCTGAGAGGCCCCGCCTCTTACCAACCCTATCTATCGTTTGATACTGCAGGATGCCTGAACCGCTTCCGTCTTTTTCCCGATATGACTGGTGGGTGCCGATACGCGGTGTGAGCAGTTGGCTTTTTGTACCCTTTTTTCGTGGGCACAAAGCCTTCTTTGCTCCCCGATTTTTCGGATTTTCCTGCCACCCTTGTATCGTCCGATCAAGCGCAAGCGGAAAAGAGCATTGTCTCTCCAGCCGTTTGCGCTTTTTGTTGTGGAAAAACCCGCGAAGAGCCGTGCATCGAGATGTTTGGCCCAAAAAGAGCAGCCGCCTTGTCCTCTTTCGGAAAAAAGCGCGGTCACGGCACCTGCTGATTATTTGAACGTAAAAAGAAATGGAGGAATTTGTGTCATGCAATGGCGTTCGTGGGATTTGAACTTAAAGGTGCGTCTTTTTGGCGAACTGATTACCCATACTTTTTTCTGGATGTACTTTCCGTTTATGGCGCTTTACTTCAGCGATACGTTCGGCAAGGACGTAGCCGGGCTGCTCCTGATGGTGCCGCCGCTGCTCGGCATGCTGTTCAATCTGTTCGGGGGCTATTTGGCTGACCGGGTAGGGCGGCGATTTACGATGCTGCTCTCGCTCTGTACGTCGACGGCGATGTTTGCCCTGTTTGCTTTCTCCCCATCGCCGTGGATTGACTATATCGCGTTTATCGGGATCGGGATTGGCGGGGCGCTTTACTGGCCTGCCAGCTCTGCCATGGTCGCCGACCTGACGACGGAGGAAGACCGCCGGATCGTCTTCGCCACATTTTACACCGCGATGAACATCGGGGTCGTGGCTGGCCCTGTTCTCGGCTCGTTCTTTTTCGTCCACTACCGCTCAGAGCTGTTGCTCGTCTGTACAATCATCGAGTTTTTGTTTGCGCTCGCCCTCTTTTTCCTGATAAAAGAGACGCTGCCCGATCACATTCGCCAGGAAAAGGCCAAGGAACGTTTTTCCCTGACCCAGCAATTCAAAAGCTACGCGATTATTTTCCGCGACAAGGCTTTCGCCCTCTACATCGTCGCGGGCATCCTGATCGCTTTCGCCTTCATGCAGCTCGATATGTACATGGCTTTGTACATCAAAGAGCACGTCTTTGACCAGACGCTGCTGTCCTGGGGCGACTGGAAGCTGTCTGTGGGGGGCACGAGCGCATTCGGCTGGCTGATGGGACTAAACGGCCTGCTCGTCGTCCTGTTCACCCTGCCTGTCACGCGCTGGTTTGAAAGCTGGAACGACCGCAACAGCCTCGTGATTTCGTCTGTCCTGTACGGATTCGGCATGTTTTTCATGGCCTTTACCACAAATATTTGGCTGCTGTTCGCCTGTATGGGCGTACTGACCTTGGGCGAGCTGATCCGCACGCCGGTCGCGCAAAGCTTCATCAGCAAATACTCGCCAGAAGACGCGCGCGGGCAGTATATGGGGGCTTCTTCGCTGCAGTTTTCCATCGGACGCTTCATTGCCCCGCTGACGATCGGGCTGTCCCAATGGCTCTCTCCGCTGGGAGTGTTCAGCGTGATTCTCGGGATTACCTTGCTCAGCGCCTATCTGTATATCGTCTTGTTCCGCATGATCCCGGCCAAACAGGCAGACTAGGCACAGGTCAGGGACGAGTGGCAGCCTGTACGTAATAAAAGGTGCTTGCAACGAAGGTCATGGCGGCACTTTTCTGCGCTGAAAAGCTTGTGGAAAAAGCAAATTGCCTTGTCCGGTGTCCCTGTTTTCGGCAAAAAATGCTCCAACGGCCAAGACTACTATCACCCGTGTCCGCGGCTCGTTTCGATGCGAGCGGCGATCTTGCGCGATCTGGTAGCAATCCGTGGGCAGACGCTCGGAAAAATGCCGTCTTCTCCCGTGTAGCGAACAGCGCTGCTGCTGCAAGCAAGCTTGAAGGGGCCTGACTCTGTCCGATGCTACACGAGCGAAGTCCGCCCTGACCTCTAATCCGCCCACGCACCAAAAAAGAGCCTGTCTCCCACCACACGCGGGGAAACAGACTCTTTTTTTCACGCCCTAAGGCAGCTCGGTCGCCTCAAAATATTCTTCCCGGTCAAAACGTCCGCGCATCCATTTGTACGTATCGTCGTAAATGGCGCGCATGACCGGGTCCTTGCTGTTCGCCGACTCGATCAGCGTCTTGGAGCCGTAGTAGTAAGCGTGGATGTTGTTTTTGTCCATCCCCAGCTTGTGGGCAGCTACGAGCTGGTTGTAGTAAGTCTGGTAGAACTTCGGATCGCGGTACATCCGCTCGTCCCCTTCGATCTCTACGCCCATCCCGTACTTGCTGACGACGTCCAGCACGCCTTCGATCCGGTCGAGCTGCACAGGCTTGTCGCTGTAGTAGTTAGGCTGCAGGAACGCGTAATCGAAGGACAACGACTTCCACTCGGCCACGCCCGGCGCCCCGTAGTAAGGAATCCAGTAAAAACGCAGCGCTTCGTTATGCACCATGCTGGCCATGTCGCGAATGAGGGTGCGCTCTTTCGGGGCGCTGTCCTCGATCAGCTCGTGGAACCAGTAGATGCCTTCCAGCTTCAGATAGGCGTACCCTTCCTTGTTCCAGCGCTTTTGCAGCTCCTGGAAGTACCATTCCAGCGCCGCCTTGCGGTTCAGGTAAGCCTGTTCCTCCCCGATTCCCGCAGGATTGAACGACAAGGACGGCTTGTTGTCCGCAATCTGGCCGAAGTTGGTTTGAGCAGCGTTTGGATACGGCAAGGCCAGCACGACATTTTCCTGGGTCGGCGTCGTGTACAGCGTGCCGCGCAGGCGATTGTACTCCCGCATCGCCTGGTTCAACGCATCGAGCTGCTTGCCAGTACCGAACAAGTCATTCATGTAGCCGCGCCAGCCGTCTTTGGTGACAGGCATGTTCTGGTACGGCAGGAAAAGGATCGTGTCGAACATCTGGTCGCGCATGTAGCCGTCCGCAGTGCGATAGCCGACCATCGGCAGAAAATCTTCCTTCGTCCACGTTCCGCGCTCTCCATACGCTCCCGAGTAAGCGAGCAGCATGTTTTCCACGCGGCGCGTCGCTTTTTGGTCCTGCGTCGCTTTCGCCGGGCTTGGCGGCGGCAAGAGGACAGCTCCGCCTTGCCAGTCGCTCTCGTTTTTCGCCCAGACCTCCAATTGGCGGGCAAAAGCAAACACCTTCACCGGGAACGATACCCGGACGTAACGCGTTTGTACATCAGGCAGCGTGACGGCGAGCGTGCGCACGACCACCTGATTCTCGCTAGCAGGAACGTCGTGGACAGCGCGTCCGGCGTACGACCACGCTTTACCGTCGCGGGACACTTCGACTTCCATGTATTCCGGCAGCGTGATCCCGGACGTTTTTTGCTGCTTGAACGTCAACGCGACCCGCTCCAGCGGCTTTGCTTCGTTGAGCGCAACCGTCACCTTGCGGCCGAACTGACGGTTGTACCCGGTCCATTCCTCGGAAGGCGTGACCAGTCCGCCTACAGGGCCTGGATACTGCTTTTCCACCTGCTGGAAATACGAGTCCGGCGGTCCAAAAGTAGCGACCGAGGTGAAGCTGCCCGGAGCGATGTTGACCAGCTCGTCCTGCTCGGCAGGCTCGACCGCTTCTTTCTCTTCTGCTGGTTGCTGCGCATCGTCGGCAGCCGTTGCCGGGTCAGTTTCCGTTTTCTCGCTCTCTGTCGCTGGCTTGCTCTCGCCAGCTTGCGGTCTATCGGCAGGAGCAGTGACAGTCGGGGCGGTTGTGCCAGTTGAGCCAGACTCTCCCGCCTCTGCGACAGGCGGTTTGCCAGCGTCCTTGATCTCCACCGGGACCGTCACGGTTTTATAGCCCACTGTTACGGTCAAGTTTCCTTTTCCCGGAGTCGGGCCTGCGACGAAGGTTCCGTCTGCCAACACCGTACCCAGCTCAGGGCGATCAAAGGCGAAGATCGGGGTAAAAGGCAGCTCGTCCCCTTTGGCGCTTTTTACCGCCAGCCGCTCGCTCGTACCTGCAAGCACGCTCAGACGCGGCGTGTCTAACGTAAAATCCACCTGCTCCGCCTGCTGGTAGCGGGCATCGAGCACGCGCTCCGCGATGACTGCCGCCTCCGCGCGGGTCACGGTTCCGCCCGGGTTGAATTTGCCAGCCGCGCCCTGCATCCAGCGCTGGTTGGTCACTTCCTCGACCGCCGCTTTGGCGTAGTCGGCGATTTCCGCTTCGTCGCTGTAGGCGACCGTACTTTGTGCCGGCGCTTTTGTGACGCCGCTCGCCTTCATCAAGCGAGACAGGATGACGGCCAGCTCCTGCCGGGTAAGCGGATCGGAGCCGCCGAGTGTCTGATTGCCTCTGCCAGTCATCACGCCAAGGTCGGCGAGTCCGTAAACAAACGGAGCATACGGGCTTTCCTTCGGCACGTCGGCAAACACAGCCTGTTCAATCTGGCTCGGCTGCAAGCCCACTACCTTTGTCAGCAGCACCGCGATATCCTGGCGCGACATGGTGTTTTGCGGATTGAAGCGGCCATCGCCCTGACCGCTGATGAGGTGCAGCCCGGCCAGCCGATTGACGGCGTTACGTGCATAGCTGTTCCCCAAATCGGTAAATTCCACAGTCTCCTGCGCTGCTTTTCCGGTCTCTGCCTTCTGCTGTGGCTCATTTGCCGCATACGATGGCGGAGCCACCTGAACCAGCAAGGCAGACAGCGCCAGACAGGCAGTAAGCATCTTGCTCCCAAATGTTCTCTTTCTCATTGCAAACTTCTCCTCCAATATGCCCCTCTGCTGCGTTTATTCGGTCGGGGAAACCATGGGCTGACGAGGCGGCTTGGGGCCGAAAAACTGATAGTAGTCCACCTTGATGTTGCCGTTGTAGAGCTTGCGCTTCTTGCTCGCCGTCCGCCCGAAATGCTCCTCAAACTGCTCGTCCGAAGTGATGATGTAAAAAGACCACGTGTCCATGGCAGCAAACGTTTTCCCCATTTCGCCGTACAGCCTGCTGACCTGCTTCCACTCGCCCAGGCGCTCCCCGTACGGCGGATTGCAAATCAGATAGCCGTACTTGCGCTTGGTCCGCACATCGCGCACGTCCATGCGCTGGAAATGAATCAGCTCGTCCACGCCCGCTTCGGCGGCATTGCGGCGCGCGACTTTGAGGATTTCGTCATCCAGGTCAGTTCCGATAATCTCCAGCTTCTGGTCGTAGCGGGCCAAATCGTGCGTCTCGGCGCGCGCCCCTCTCCAGGCTGTCTTCGGAATGACGGGCCACGCTTCGGACACAAATTCCCGGTTCATTCCCGGTGCGATGTTTTGTCCGATCAGCGCTGCCTCAATCGGAATCGTGCCGGAGCCGCAAAACGGGTCCATGAAGACGCGATCCGGTTTCCAGCGGGACAGCAAAATCATCGCCGCCGCCATCGTTTCCTTCAATGGAGCCGTACCGATCAGCTCGCGGTAGCCGCGCTTGTGCAGCCCCGGTCCCGAAGTGTCAATCGTCAGCGTCGCCACATCCTTGAGCAGCGCTACCTCGATTTTGTACAGCGGCCCTTTTTCCTCAAACCAGTCGCGCTTGTACGTTTTTTTCAGACTCTCCACCACCGCTTTTTTCACGATGGCCTGGCAGTCCGGCACGCTGAACAAGGTGGATTTGACCGATTTTCCTTCGACCGGAAACGCGGCGTCTTCCGTAATCCAATCGGCCCAAGGCAGGGCCTTTGTCTGTTCAAACAGCTCGTCAAACGTCGTCGCTTTGAATTCCCCTATCTTTAGACGCACGCGGTCGGCCGTTCGTAACCACAAATTTGTGCGAGGAATCGCAGAAATATCGGCGGAAAACGTCACTTTGCCGTTTTCCACCTGAACCGGGCCGTAGCCGAGCGCTTTTACTTCCTCCGCCACCACCGATTCCAATCCAAAAGTCGCCGTAGCGATCAATTCTACTTTTTGCATATGTAATCTCCTGTCCGTCCAAATTGCTTCGGGGCTTACCCTTATACTATATTACCCGATTTACGAATGGGGTTGGTAATCTTGTGCAAAAACAATACCAAAAGACCCGCCACCAAAAAGAGAACGGGTCTGGCATGCTGACTGCCCATACTGGGAATCCTATGAAAATACATTCACTTCCAGGAAGGGGAGAATCGCCAATGCCGGAATTGCCAGAGATGGAAACGTATCGCGGGCTGCTTCATCAGCAAATCTGCGGCGCTGCCATTACCGCTGCCACTGTCCAGCGGGAAAAGACGATTAACGTACCCCCGGCGCAGTTTGTTCAGACTGTACAGGGCAACCGCCTGACGCTCATCGAACGGCGCGCGAAGCACCTTTTGTTTCATTTGCAGAGCGGGCACGTCCTGCTGCTGCACCTCATGCTGGGCGGCTTCCTCTACTTGGGCACAGCGGAAGACAAGCTGGCGCGAACAGCCCAGGTGACGCTGTCCTTTGGCGAGCGTATCCTTTATTTTCACGGGCTGCGCCTTGGCTATTTGCACCTTTTGACCCCCGACCAGATCGACGAGAGGATGGCCTCGCTCGGCCCCGAGCCGCTGGAGCCGGGCTTTACGCTCGATCGTTTTCTTGAGCTGCTCGCAGAAAAACGCGGCGTGCTGAAAACAACCTTGGTCGACCAGCATTGGATCGCAGGCATCGGCAACTGCTACTCCGACGAAATCTGCTTTCACGCGGGAATTTTGCCGACGCGGCGCATTCCCGAGCTGACTGCCGGGGAGCGAGCGAGACTGTACCATTCCATGCAGACGGTGCTTACGGAAGCGATCCGCTTCGGCGGCTACATGGACCAGCCGCTGTATCGCGGCGACCGCTTGACGGGTGGATTCGACGAGCGCTGCCAAGTGTACGACCGGAGTGGAGAGCCTTGCCCGCGCTGCGGACAGCCGATTGAAAAAGGCGAGCTTTCGTCCCGCAAAGTATTTGCCTGCACCAACTGCCAGCATTGAAGGGGCAAATTGCCCGGTCACTGCCCGACTTGTTCTGCCGCCTTCATCTGTTTGACCATGTACACCTGCTCGGTTTCCGACGGTCCGAAGCCCGCTGCCTCAAGCGCATCGAGCAGCAGCCCTTCCGTTGCCCGCAAATTGAATGTGGCCCTGCGGCAATCGCGCTCATACGGGGCAAACACATGGGCAAGGGCGACGTTCAAAATGCCGAGGGCATCTTCATGGTCCGGCTGTGCCACGCATTGCCGCAAAACGACGGCGTTCACCTGTCCGGCTTCATTGACCATCGTTTTGTACATCGCATACCCGACTGCCTGTCCGCGACGGTCCTCCACCACCAGCGCCTGTGCGTCGCGCAAGCTCTGCCACTGGTTTTGCCAGGCCACATCCCCCGCGTAAAACGGCAGAGCCGCCACTTCCTGGGCCAGCACGCCTCTGATCCGGTAGTCAGACTGGGTCGGCGCGTGAAAAGCGTGCTCTGGCAGCGGACCGCTTCGTTGCCAGAACAAGAGGCGGTCTACCACTTCGTAGCCTTTTTGCTCGTACAAGGCAATCGCTTTGCTGTTTTGGCTCATCGCTTCCAGAGTGGCAACCTCCACGCCCGCTTCTTGGTACAGCGCAAGCGTAGCGTCAATCAATTGACGGCCCATTCCTTGCCTGCGGTATTCGGTGGCGACACCTGTCCCCCCGTTCCACGCGACTTTTTGGCCGCCAATCGTCCGCAGTCCGCTTGCGACAAGTCCAATCGGCTCGGTTCCGTCAAAAGCGACGACAGACAACGACAGTGCATAGCCCTCGCTGCCCAGGCGCTGCACCAGCATTTCCTCCGTCATGACGATCGGAATAAAATAGCCTTCAAATCCTCTGTTCCACGCTTTCGTCACTTCAGCAAACGTACAGTCACTCATCCGCTTGATGGTAATCATCCCATCACCTTCCATTCTTTTCGATAAAATTATTTTAATTGAAGAGGTCGAAAAATTCAATCTTTTCTGTTTGGCCATTTGCTTTCTTTGTCACGCCTGCTTTTCGCGTGGTAAGATAGAAAAAATCACGTACCCGGGAGGTTCCTATGCGCAAACAGCTCACCGTAGGCTCTCTTATCGCCGGACGCTCTCCCGTGCAGACGCCAGCCCCTACTCCTGTGTCCGGTAACATGCCGGAGACAACCAGGCGAGCTGGCAGCTTTTCCAGACTTCAGACCAAGCCCCAGACTACCATCAAGCGCAAACAGGTGACGGTCAAGCAGCACGACCAAACGATTTCGGTTGAACAGGCCCCCTGTCAGACGCTGCTGCAAGCCGCACTGGCACAGGGGCAGCCGCTTTCCTACAAATGCCGGCAGGGCTATTGCGGGAAGTGCCGTGTCCTGGTCGTATCAGGAACCTCTCTGCTCGATGCCCCGACCAAGCAGGAATCGGAAAAGCTGGACCAAAAGCTTGCCTCCGGCTATCGCCTCGCTTGTCAAAGCACTTTTCGCTCTACGATATTGGATTAAAAGGTGGCAGCAGCATGAAACCAACACGCATCCTACTTTTCGCAGGAGGGAAGCTGGGTGACTGGGCCATCCGCCACATTCGCGCAGACGACTGGCTCGTCGGCGTCGACCGGGGCGCAATGTTCCTCGTTCGCCACGGCTTCGCGCCACGCCTGTCGATTGGCGATTTCGACTCTGTCACAGCCGAAGAAATGGCGGAAATCGAGCGCCACAGCCTACACGTCTCTTCATGCGACCCCGTGATGAAGGATTTGACCGATACCGAAATGGCGCTCGCCTGGGCGATTCAGCAAAAGCCCGCGGAAATTGTGCTGCTCGGTGTGCTTGGCTCGCGCTTCGATCATACGCTCGCCAACGTCCAACTGCTGCACAAAGCATTGCAGGCGAAAGCTTCCTGCCGCATTGTCGATGAGCGAAATGAAATTCGCCTGGTCGACAGCCACTGCCGCATCGAGCAGGACCATTTTGCCCACGTCTCCCTGCTGCCTTTGACGGCGGAAGTCAGCGGCATTACTTTGCGCGGCTTCATGTATCCGCTGGAAAACGCCACGCTGCGCATCGGCGACACGCTCGGCATCAGCAACGTGCTCACGGAACAGACAGGAACGATTGACGTCGCTACAGGCCAACTGCTCGTCATCAAAAGCAAGGATTGAGCCGCACAGGAAAAAAAGGATCTGCGCCGTTACAACCAAACGGTGCAGATCCTTTTTTTGCGACTATTCTTCTTCGACGTGCAGCGGCAGTTGCCAATCGATCTCTTCCATTCCTTGCGAGCGCAAAAACGCATTCGCTCGGGAAAACGGGCGGCTGCCGAAAAAGCCGCGATTGGCCGAGAACGGGCTTGGATGAGGCGAAGCGATGATGCAATGTCTCGTTTTATCAATAAAAGCGGCCTTCTCCTGCGCATGCCTTCCCCACAGGATGAACACAAGCGGCTTCTCGCGCTCGTTCAACAGATGGATAATCTGATCGGTAAACTGCTCCCAGCCGATGCCCTTGTGCGAATTAGGATTGCCTGCCCGCACGGTAAGCACGGCATTCAGCATCATGACGCCCTGCTTTGCCCAGTGGCTCAAGTAACCGTGCTCGGGAATGGTGCAATTCAGATCGCTTTGCAGCTCCTTGTAAATGTTGACGAGCGACGGCGGCGGCTTGATGCCCGGCCTGACGGAAAAGCTCAGACCATGTGCCTGTCCCGGACCGTGGTACGGGTCCTGTCCCAAAATGACTACTTTGGCCTGCTCGTAGCTCGTCAGGTGGAGCGCGGTAAAAATATGATACATGTCCGGGTAAATCGTTCGCGTCTGGTACTCTTCCTTCAAAATCTGGCGGAGCTTCAAATAGTACGGCTTCTCAAATTCCCCCGCCAATATCGGCGCCCAGTCGTTTTGCAATATTGCCATTTTCCTCACCTTGTCCGCTATTCTTTCTATTACCTTACCACAGACTGGCGAATCTCTGAACCATCGTTTCGTCCTGCCCCCACCCGGGACCTGGCTCTGCCAGTCCTATCTTTCCCCCCGTTCTTAGTCTATGTTTCCTATTACCCTCGTTTGATAGCTTTTCTCCCATGATCTTTGACATAATGTTTTCTGGGAAGATTTAGACAAAGGGAGAGGTTTTTCGACATGAAATGGGACTTGAAATCATTTTTTGGGGGAATTATTGTCGGTTCAGCACTCTTTTCGGGAATCGCCATTGCGGCTCCGAACTATCCGGATGTGGCAGGAGACACAAAAACGCCGTTTACCTACTACTTTGAAGGCGTGCCAAAATCGCCAAACAGCGATGTCCAGGGCATCATGTACAAAAACTCCGTGTACGTGCCAATCCGCTTCGTAGCAGAAAACCTGAACAAGCCAGTCATTTACGATGCCAAAACCAAGTCGATTTTCATCGGCAAGCTGCCGGTTGCGAAAATGTATTCGAAAATGGAAGCAGTCGAGCTGGTCAAAAAGAAATACGCCGCCAGCCTCACTCCTACACACGTAGTCGAATATGACCACGATGACGAAAAAGGACACTACGTCATTCAGGTGTACCAAACCGTCGTGAACAACTTCCAGTCCGGAGACAGCTACACCAGCACATACGGCTGGTTCGTGGTCAACCCGAACACTGGAGAAGTGAAGTCTTTGCTGTAAGCAGCACTTATTCCTATATACCCAAGAGGACAGCGGCATTTAGGGGAGCCGCTGTCCTCTTTTACTTCCAGTAACTGGACAACTTCCGATTGACTTTGAGAATCCATCTCCCTACGATGAGAAAAGACAACATTCAATAGGGGAAGGGTGTTTTTGCTCATGATGGTCGAAATCAAGACGATCGTTGTTCAGGAAGGGTACGCCGATGCAATCGTAAAAGGCTTCGGAGAGCCAGGCGTGGTGGAAGAAGCTCCGGGCTTTGTAGATTTGAGCATTTTCGTGCAAAAGCCGCGCAAAGGCGAAGAAGAAGTGGTCGTCATGATCCGCTGGGAATCGAAAGAAGCGTGGAAGCAGTGGGAGCTGAGCGAGCCTCATCTCGAAGGCCACCGCAAAGCGCGGGAACAAAAACGGCCAGAGTACATCATCAGCTCCAAAAGCGGTCATTATGAGCTGAAAGCAAGCAAACACCCTCGCCAACCGCAAGTCTAGCTTTTGCCTGATCGCACAAAACCAGCCCTGTTTCGCGGCGCAGTTCAAGCCCGTTCGAAACAGCGGCTGGTTTTTTACAATTCAAGGCCGTACTTTTCCATTTTCCGATACAACGTAGAGAGGCTGATTTGCAGCTCGCTGGCGATTGCCGCCTTGTCCTTGCTATGCCTTTCGTCCGCCAGATGCTTTTGCAAAATGGCGCGCTCGTAATCAGCCAGCAACTGCTCCAGCCCCGCTCCCGCCTTTTCAGCGTCCACCGTCTCCTCGCCTGTGAGCAAGTACTCCGGCAACTCCGCATCGCCAATCGTCGGCCCCTCTGCCATGTTGACCATGTATTCCACGGCATTTTCCAACTGGCGGATGTTTCCCGGCCAATCGTACGCGACAAGCCGCCTGGCAAGTCCGGCGTCCAGTTCCAGCCTGCCTTTTTGCAAAATCGTCCCGTACCGATACAAAAAATGCTGCAAGTAAAGCGGGATGTCCTCGCGCCGTTCGCGCAGCGGCTTCAGGCGAAGCGGAATGACGTTCAGCCGGTAGTACAAATCTTCGCGGAACGTCCCCTCTCTGACCATGCTCTCCAAATCTTTGTGCGTAGCCGCAATGACCCGGACGTCCACCTCCAGCGTCTTGACGCCGCCGACCCGGTCGACCGTTTTTTCCTGGAGGACGCGCAGCAGCTTCGGCTGCAACGACAACGGGATATCGCCTACTTCATCGAGAAAAATCGTGCCTTTGTGCGCCAACTCGAATTTGCCCGGCTTGCCTTCGCGCCGCGAGCCTGTGAACGCCCCGCCTTCGTAGCCGAACAGCTCGCTTTCCAGCAACGTCTCGGGAATCGCCGCGCAGTTGATGGCGACAAACGGCTGTCTGGCTCGCTGGCTCTCGCTGTGGATCGCCTTTGCCAGCAACTCTTTCCCCGTTCCGCTCTCCCCTCTGAGCAACACCGTAGAGATGCTGTTTGCCACTTTTTTCGCCTTGGCGATCACATCGCGCAACCCCGTATCAGCGCCGATGAGCTGGGCGAAGTACACCGGGCTGACCGCTGCCTGGGGCATTTCCTCCTGAATGTTGCAGCCCTTTTCCCGCTCCGCGTCCAGTTCCAGCAGCTTGTGCTCGATCAGTGCGCTCGTATGCTGCAAAAAAGGCATCCATTTTTCCGAATGGTGCAGCATCTTTTCCTTTTGCTCGGGGGAAAACCCGATAATGCCGATCACGCCGACCGTCTTTTCCCGCTTGTGTACCGGAAAACCGATTGTCGCCAGCTCCCGGCATTGCGGCAAAAACTTGCAGTTCATACACTGCGAGTCGTTCTTTTTCATGTCAAAAATCATGCCCGGCTGTCCGGTCTGCAAAATCATCCGGAAAAACGATCCTTCCGGCGCAGGCAAGCCAATCAGATCCGAATAGTAGCCCGTGCCGCTCACCCGTATCCCCTGCTCGTCGAGGATCGTGACATCCAGCCCGAGCACTTTGGCGATATTGTCTGCGTATGATTGAATGAACTCCTCTATCCGGGAAAATTCGGTCATGAGCGGCCCTCCTGCCAAGTTGCGTTCCTTACCCTCTGCCCGCAGCATCCGCCGCAGGCACGCGGGAAAGCGCCTGCTTTAGATCAGCAATAATGTCGCGCGCATCCTCCAACCCGGTAGACAGGCGAATCAAACCGTCCGTGATGTTGAAGGCAAGACGGTCCGCAACGGGAACAGAAGCATGCGTCATCGAGGCGGGATGCTGGACAAGCGTTTCGGGATCTCCTAAGCTAAACGATATCATACCCAGACGCAGCGCGTTAATGAAAGATTTGGCCGCGTCGTACCCTCCCTTGACCTCAAACGAGACGATTCCGCCCATTCCCGCCATCTGGCGTTGCGCCAGCTCGTGTTGCGGATGAGACGCAAGGCCGGGGTAGTAGACGCGGGAAATCGCCGGGTGCTGCGCCAAATATTCCGCGACAGCCTGGGCGTTGTGGCAATGCTGGCGAACGCGCAAGCCGAGCGTCTTCAAGCCGCGCAAAATCAGAAAAGCATCCCAGGCGTTCAAGTTTTGTCCCAGGTCGCCCATAATGTGTTTGCGCATGAACTGAATCTGCTCTTGTTTCCCGACGATAAACCCGGCAATGACGTCCCCGTGTCCGTTCAAATATTTGGTCGCGCTGTGCACGACGACGTCAGCGCCCAATTCCAGAGGCCGCTGAAGGTACGGGGTCATGAACGTATTGTCCACGATCACGACAATCCCCCGCGCGTGGGCCAGACGGGACAGCGCGGCGATATCCAGCACGGTCAGGCACGGATTGGATGGCGTTTCGATGTAGAGCACGCGGGTATTCGGGCGCAGCGAACGCTCTACCGCCTGCAAATCGGTGCAATCGACGAAATCGGCGGCGATCCCGTAGCGCGGGGCCATCGTCGTCAGAAATTTGTAGCTCCCGCCGTAAACGTCCCGTGTACACACCACATGGTCGCCCTGCTGCAAAAAAGCGAGCAGCGCCCCGGAAATGGCCGCCATGCCGCTCGATACGCCCAAAGCGGCCTCGCCGTTTTCCAACGCGGCGATTTTTTGCTCCAGCGTCTCAATCGTCGGGTTGCCGTACCGACCGTAGTACGTCCCTGCCCGCTCTCCGGCCACGCAGGCAGCAGCGGAATCCGCGTCCGGAAACGCGTAGGCTACCGCAGGCACGACAGCAGCCGCGACCGCCCCAGTCTTTCGGCAAGGCTCCTGAGCAGTGTGAATAATCGCGGTGTCTAGCTTCCAGTCGTTTGTCTTCATCATCGTCTCTCCTTTTTCGCGATCCTCTCGATCATCCTTTGGCGAATGGTAGTAGCAAGGAGCGTGCCAACGAAAAAAGCGCATCAAACCGCCCTTTTCCGCTGCTCACGGCGGGGTGTTTTCGCATTTTCGCAAAAAAAGTTTGGCCTCGAACGAGAAAAAGCCGTCAGATACACTAACGGCTTTTTGCAAAGCTGACAATGAAGTTTTGCACGGGCAAAAAAACGGCTTAGACGAGGATGCCGCCGCTCTTGTGGTACTTCAAAATTCCTTCTGCAGCGCGGTACGAGAGCGCCCCCATCGTGCCTGTCGGGTTGTAGCCGCTGTTGTGCGCAAAGGCGGAAGCGCCGACGACGAACACGTTTTCCGCGTCCCACATTTGCAAGTAGTTGTTGACCGCAGAAGTTTCCGGCGATGCCCCCATGATGACCCCGCCTGTATTGTGCGTCGATTGGTACGGGGTAATATCGTAAGGCCCCAGTTTGCCGCGCACCTCCACTTTGCTGGCGCCCATTTCCCTGGCAATTTCCCCGCATTTCTCGGACAAAAAGGCGGCCAACTGCCTGTCCTGTTCCTCGAAGTCAAATGTAATCCGCATCAGCGGATCGCCAAAGGCGTCTTTGTACGTCGGGTCGAGATCGAGGAAATGATGGCGGAACGGCATGGAAGCTCCCTGCGCCCCGACGTTGACCGTGCGGTTCGCGTATTTGATTGAAGCGGCCTTGAACTCCTTGCCCCAGCTCGGCGTGCCTTCCGGAACCGTGTTGTTGGCGATCGGGCGCTGGCCGTACTGGGAGACGCTGATGTTGGCACCGTGAATGAAGTTCAGGCTGGAATGGTCAAAATTGTCGCCGTTGTAATCGTCGAGCACCATACCGAGCGAGCCGGCGCCAGCGTAGTTGTTGAACTCTTTGTCCTCGAAAAAGCCTGTCGCTCCGCCGCGCATGACCTGATAGCAGTAGTTTTTCCCGATGACGCCCTTGCCTGTATTCGGGTCGTACGGTCTGCCCAGCTTGGACATCAGCAGCAAGCGGGCATTGTTGAATACGTAGCTGGTCAGCACCACGATATCGGCTGGCTGCTCGATTTCCTCGCCCGTCGTCACATCCGTGTACAGCACGCCTGTCGCTTTGTTGCCCGTATGTAAAATGCGGCGCACGTGGGAATGCGTGCGGATTTCGAACTTCCCGGTCTTCTTCGCCACGGGAATGACCGTGACAACCGGGTCTGCCTTCGCGCCGTATTCACAACCAAACCGCTCGCAAAAGCCGCAATATTGACAGGCGGCCCGGGAAATACCGTCTGGATTGGTGTACGCTTCCGACAGGTTCGCGGACGGGAGCGGATACGGATGCAAATTCAGCTTTTTCGCCGCTTCCTCAAACAGCTTCATGCTCGGCGTCGTTTTCATCGGCGGCGTCGGGTACGGCTGGGAACGTTTGCCCCCGAGCGGATTTTCTGCTCCCGAAATGCCCGCCATTCGCTCGAATTTGTCAAAGTAAGGTTCCAGTTGATCGTACGTGATGCCCCAGTCCTGAATCGTCATGCCCTCGGGAATTTTCTTTTCGCCATAGCGTTCGACCGTCTTGCTGCGTATCTCAAAATCGTACGGCAAAAACCGGAACGTGTGGCCATTCCAGTGAACGCCCGATCCGCCCAGCCCCGTTCCCAGCAAAAAAGAGCCGTACGAGCGCATGGGGAGCGCGCGAACGTTGGTGTTGCTGCGGAAGGTGATCGTTTCCTTGGACAAGTCCTGCATCATTTCATAGCGGAGCGCGTAGCGCAGTTCGTCGTGTACCATGAAGTAATCTTCTGTTTTCCGCTCTTTGCCTCGCTCCAGTCCAACGACTGTCAGCCCCTGCCTCGTCAGCTCCGAGGCGATAATCCCTCCGCCCCAGCCTACACCCACGATGACGACATCCACTTTGGGCAATTTTTTGGCCATGTTGTTTCACCCCGTGTTGTCAGTGTTGATGATCCCGCAAACTCAAGGGCTCCATCTTCACGAATTTGTCTTGCTCGATCACCTGTGTATAGGTCATCTGATTACCTGGGTAATTTTTTAATCTCCAGCCATCCATATTTTTATTGCCGCCGTACAGCGGGTCAGCGTAGATCCCTTCGATTGTGCTGGCGCGCAGCATTTTGAAGAAAGCGCTGGCCGAGATCGTGGTCAGCTTCACCTCGTCTGTCTCAAACGCCTTCAGCACGGCGTCCTGCTGCTCAGGCGTGATCTCGTAAAAGCGTTTGCCATGTGTAGACTGGCTGTAGTTGTTCAGCTCCTGAATTCCGATGTCGAATATTTCCCGCCGCTTCAGCCTGCCCTGATAGCCCTGGGTCACTTCCCCCGGATAAAACGGACCTTGCATGTATTCGCGCGAGTTGAACCCCCAATCGCCCGCCAACTGGTGGTCGATGAAGTAAGCCGCGCCCAACGCTTTTGCCCCCGGGCCTAGCTCGTCTTCGGGGAAAATTCGCTCGCATGCGGCGTCCACTACCTTGAACTGCTCCGGACTGAAATACATCAGCGCCTGATTATAATCGGCAGCAGGAGCCGGTGTCGCTCCCGGTTGCGGTGGTGCTTCCGGCTTGCGGAGCAGGCTTCCTGCCACTCCCCCGACAACCAGACCACCGAGCACCAGACCAGTGTTTTTCAAAAAGTGCCGACGCGACACTGGCTGCTCATGCCTGTTGTTTGATTCTGCCAAATCTACCACCTCCAGTTGTCTCTTCCCTTGGTTTGCGCATTTTTTCGACAGGCTAAACGCATTTCCCGGAAATTTTCCCAACATGCTCCACACATAGTTTCCAGAGGCAAACAAAGGATATGGTTACCTATATAGCAACAGTTGGAGGGATTACGATGAAACGCTTAGGAACATGGGTGGGCAGCACCGGATTGGGCATCGCGCTTCTGCTTTCGGCCTGCAACAACCAGGCTGCGCCGCAAGAACCGGCCCGGACACATACCGTACATCCGGACAGAGCGGACGAGACGGTCATTCCCAGCGTAGACCGCGACAAAAAGCTGACAACCAACTCTCACGGCACGACTTTCAGCGGAATGGGCAACGGCGTGTACAGCTCCATCGGCAGCTCGCATCTGCACAGCGGCGGCCCCTCGACCAAGCTGGAAGCACAGCTCGGCGCAGCCGGAGTTCACGGCATCCAGGCATTGATCGTCGGCGATGCTATTTTTCTTGCGCCGACGACCGCCAACCAGGCTTCGATCAATTCGATGGACCCGATGCAGTCCCACCTGCTGAGCAGCTATGCGGGCAGCAGCAGCAGAGGCAACGATACGGCGAACGGCATCGCAGGGGCGAAGGCGAGAACCAACACGACAGGCGTGCTGGGCACCAGCGATCGGAACGCTTTGTTTACGCAAGCGCGCACCGTCGTAGAGCGCCTGTACGGCACCGATGCGAAAGTCTGGACGGTCAACTCGAAAAAAGGGATCGACTCGCTGGAAAAAGTGAAAAAACATTTGCGAGACAACAACCGGGACAAAAAAATGGCGGACGAGCTGGACAGGCTCTTCCGCGAGGCGAAGCGATAGACAGACCGGCAAGCGCTGACCGGCCAGTTCATGAGAAAACATGGCTGCGTCAAGCCATTGGTCAAGACAAAAAGGGACAAGCAGCGCGCGCTTGTCCCTTTCCCTTTAGCTATGCAAAAATTCATCGATGGCCTTCACCGTCTCCTGTGGATGAGTCACCATCAGCAAATGAAGCGAATCCGGTATCGTCCTCACTTTTGCCTGCGGTACGGCATGCTGATAACGGACAGCGGCTTCCCGGCAAAAGGTCCGCTGCGCTTCATCAGGCAGCTTCGTTTCATCGGCGAGCAGCAACAGCACAGGGGCATCCGCTCTGCCTGTTACGCTGTATTCCAGCTCCCCTCCCGCGATCGGGATGCGGCTTGTCCGCACTACACTCGCTCCGGTTCCCCTCTTCATTTTGCCCGCGCTCCTTTCATCCCCGCTTTCGTCTGTGAAGCTGCTACTCATCGAATTTCACCAGCTCCAGCCTGGCTCCCTTGATTTTGACCAAATAAAACAAATAAACAAGGCCGACAAACGTCCACAACAGTCCGAGCATCATCGACTTGATATCAAGACTGATCCATAAAAACGCGATAAAAGCGGTCCCGATCAGCGGCGCCAGCAGATAGCCCCACCAATCGGCCATGCGCCTTTCCTGCTTGAGCCTGAGATAGTAGGCGATGACACTCAGGTTGACAAAGCTGAAGGCGATCAGCGCCCCGAAGTTGATGAACGACGTCGCGGTCAACAGGTCCAGGTAGAGCGCGGACAGCATCAGCGTCCCGACCAAAAGGACGTTGAGCAAAGGCGTTTTCAGCTTCGGATGCACATAGCCAAACCATTTTCGCGGCAAATAGCCGTCCCGCCCCATCGCGTACAAAAGCCGCGTGACGCTGGTCACCGACACAAGCCCGGAGGCGAGCGTAGAAGACAGCGCTGCCGCCAAAAACAGTAGCTGAAACACGGAGCCGCCGATAAACAGCGCGATTTCCGCGGAGGCCGCTTCGGGGTCAGACAATACAGAAACATCAGGAAACAACGATTGCATAAAGTACGAAGCGGTAATGAACAGCGCTCCCCCTGCCAGCGCGACCAGCAAAATCCCCCGGGGAATCGTCTTTTTGGCCTCGACCGTTTCCTCGGTCAGCGTGGTCACGGCATCGAAGCCCAAAAAGGAAAAGCAAAGAATCGAGGCGCCCGACAGTAACGCGACTACGGACAGATCGGGCGAGAAGAACGGCTGGATGTTGAATACGTGCCCAAGCCCCTCTCCCTGAACCAGACTGCGAATGGACAACCCCGCGAACAAAATGACAAAGGCGATTTGAAACAGCACGAGAAACGAGTTGACAGAAGCCGTCACGGTGACCCGGAACACATTCAATAATGTAATCAGTGCGATAAATCCGATAATCCACCACCTGGTCGGCACCTCGGGGAAGACGGACGATAAATACACCCCTGTCAGCAGGGCGTTAATCATGGGCAAAAACAAATAATCGAGCAGCGACGCCCATCCGACCAAAAATCCCGCATACGGATGGATCGTTTGCTGCGTGTACGTGTACGCGGTCCCTGCCGACGGGAACGCGCGGACCATTTTCCCGTAGCTCGCGGCGGTAAACAGGATGGCGAGCAGCGTCACTGCGTAGGCAGCAGGAACGTGTCCACCGGTTTCCTCGGCCACAATGCCAAAAGTGTCAAAGACGGCCATCGGAGCCATGTACCCCAGGCCAATTACGACGATATGCCACAGCTTCAAGCTGCGTGTAAGCTCTGCTCCCCCATTCACTGCCTGTCCTCCTTCTCTGGTGCACCACGAATAATTATACACGCGAATGAGAAAAGTTCCACGCCTTGCCTGATGAAAAAACGCTGTTGCACACGGTTTTCCCATGCCGCAACAGCGTTTTTGTGTTTGTCACAGCCTGCGCCTGTACTACGCTTTTGGCAGTTCGAACGAGCTTTTCAGCGAAACGATCCGGTTAAAGACCAGCTTGTCCGGCGTCGTATGCTTCGGATCGACGTTGAAGTATCCGTGGCGGAAAAACTGGTATTTGTCCTGCGCCTTCGTGTCTTTCATGTTCGGCTCGACGAATCCGTTCAACACTTCCAGCGAGTTCGGGTTGATGTTGTCCAGGAAGCTTCCTTCCGTGTCCTCATCGTCGAGAATCAGCGGCTCGTACAAACGGAACTCGGCAGGTACTGCCTGGCTCGCATCTACCCAGTGGATGGTCCCTTTTACCTTGCGTCCTGTAAACCCGCTTCCGCTCTTCGTCTCCGGGTCGTAGGTGCAGTGCAGCTCGATGACATTGCCATCCGCGTCCTTCACCACGTCGTTGCATTTGATGAAGTAGGCGTGCTTGAGACGGACTTCATTTCCCGGGAACAGGCGGAAATACTTGCTTGGCGGGTTTTCCATGAAGTCGTCCTGCTCGATGTAGATTTCGCGGGAGAACGGAATTTGACGATTGCCCATCTCCGGATTTTCCGGGTTGATTTCCGCTTCGAGCATCTCGACCTGGCCTTCCGGATAGTTCGTGATGACGACTTTCAGCGGATTCAAAACAGCCATCGTGCGCGGTGCTTTCAGCTTCAAGTCCTCGCGGATGAAATGCTCCAGCATTTTCGCGTCGACTGTACTATTGCTGCGCGCTACCCCGACTTCACGGGCAAACGTGCGAATCGCTTCCGGCGTAAAGCCGCGACGGCGGAAGCCTGCAATGGTCGGCATGCGCGGATCGTCCCAGCCATCGACGACGTTTTCGTCTACGAGCTGTTTCAGCTTGCGCTTGCTCATGACCGTGTTGGTCAGGTTCAGGCGGGCAAACTCGTACTGGCGCGGAACGTGCTCCATCTCGCACTCGCTGATGACCCAGTCGTACAGCGGACGATGGTCTTCAAATTCGAGCGAGCAGAGCGAGTGGGTCACGCCTTCAATCGCATCCTCCAGCGGGTGCGCGTAGTCGTACATCGGGTAAATGCACCATTTGTCTCCCGTGTTGTGGTGGGTCGTATGGGAAATGCGGTACAAAACCGGATCGCGCATGTTGATGTTCGGGGAGGACATGTCGATTTTGGCACGCAGCACTTTTTCCCCGTCCTTGAACTCTCCGTTGCGCATGCGCTCGAACAGGTCGAGGTTTTCCTCCACAGAACGGTTGCGGTACGGACTGTCTACGCCCGGCTCCGTCAACGTTCCGCGCAGCTTGCGCATCTCTTCGGCAGACAGATCGTCCACGTAGGCTTTGCCTTTTTGAATCAACAGCACCGCACGCTTGTACATCTCTTCAAAGTAATCCGATGCAAAAAACAGCCCGTCCCATTCAAAGCCAAGCCATTTGACGTCTGTTTTGATCGCTTCCACGTACTCAGTGTCTTCTTTCACCGGATTGGTATCGTCAAAACGGAGGTGAGCCTTGCCATTAAATTCGCTTGCCAGTTCAAAATTCAGGCAGATGGCTTTTGCATGTCCAATATGAAGATACCCGTTCGGCTCCGGCGGAAAGCGGGTAATGACTTCCTTGACCTTGCCTGCTTGCAGGTCGTCAATCACGATATTGCGGATAAAATTGGATGACGCTACCTTGTTTTCCAATGAAATCAACCTTTCACTTCACCTTTACATTCCATAATACTGATTCTCTTCCCAGAGTTCAACAAAATCGGGCCGTTGTCCGGCCCGCTGCGTCTACCACTCCTGCTCTTTTGGCCATCGCGATTGCGGCTGGCAGTACAGCGAAATGATCGAGTCGAGCGACCGCTGCTGTTCGGTAATGCCGCGAATGGTTTGCAAATGCTTAGGTCTTACGAGGTGGAGCAGCGGCTGTTCAACCTGATTGAACCGCTCGAAGGCGGCGGCTGCGATCTCATCCCATTGGCGATAGTAGCGCAGCAAGTCGTCAGGCATCACCCTTGAACGGCTCGTGCCCGGCTCCGGCAAGCAGTCAAACGGTTCATCCAAGTTCAGCGTTCCGTAATCATCGGTCAGTTCCTCGCCCGGCAAAATGTCCCGCGCCGCCAGTTCCAGATCGTACATCGTCGCCACACAGGTCGCATGGAAGCTGTGGTTGACAAACCGGGCCTTATCCCAGCACAAGATGTATTTGCCGAACTGATTTTTGAACGAATATTTTTGCACGTCCTGTTTTCTTAATGGATCCAGTTTTTCCACAAATGCCGGGTCTAATACCTGATCGAGATCATCCTGGACCCAGACAATCGTGCCTTTGGGAATGAGCTTTGTCGCAAACACACCGTACCCGATCTCGTCGTTGATATAGCGAAGCTCTGTATCGGGATGCATCATGGTCGTTGTTTCACTCCTTGGCAAATGTGCCTTTTTATCATCATAAGCAGTTCGGCCAACAGAGGTGTGTGAATGTCGGTGAAAAACGCGTATTTCCCTGATGCTTCCTTTTTTCTAGATAAAAAGAAATTTCCTTATTTACCCCAATCGACAAATCGTCTATATTATTGACAAACAGGTTTAGGAAATTTTACCTGCAACATTTGCATTAATTTTTCATTGATATCGAAACGGCAAACCCGGGGAAATCCGGCGACGCAAAGCTAGAGGGGCTACCTCCGCACGAGCGGGCATGCCAGCCAGCTACCGAAATATTGATGTAGGACAAGACCAATGATCCTATATCATTGGTCTTTTTTTGCGCACTCATTGTCTGTTTTTGTCCATTTTTGTAGGTATGAGGAATTTTCTGTCTGTCCCGGTCAAGGAGGTGAGGCTGCGAAAAGCTGTCGGATTGTTGGAACCTTTTCACGAAAATACAAGGAGGCTTCATGAGATGTCACTTTGGAAAAAACTTTCTGCCGTCGCATTGACCGCCGCTATCGGCCTGACAACATTCGCTCCGGTCCAAGCTGCCAATCGTCCAACATCAATGTCGCCAAATGCCATGGTCACAACACCTCACTATCTGGCTACAGCCGCAGCCCTGAAAACGTTGGAAGACGGCGGAAACGCAGTAGACGCCGCGATTACCGCCGCCTCTACCCTCGCCGTCGTCTATCCGCACTACACGACCATTGGCGGGGATAACTTCTGGCTCATTTACAACGCCAAAACAAAAGAGCTGAAAGCATTGAACGGCAGCGGACGAGCTGGCGAAAAGGCAACCATCGAATACTACAAAAGCAAAGGCTACGACAAAATTCCTTCCCGCGGCTATGAGTCTGCCAACACGGTTCCCGGCGTTGTTTCCGGCTGGTGGGAAGCCTACAACTATGCGCACAAAAGCATGGGCAACAGCAAGCTGCCTTGGCACAAGCTGCTGGAGCCTGCGATCGGGTACGCCGAAAACGGCTATCCCGTCTCGCCCAACCAGGTTTACTGGACCAAGTACGCAACAGACCCGACTGACAACGAGCTGAAAAATCTCCAGCGCTTCGAGGGCTTCCGCAAAACGTTCCTGAAGCCGAACGGAGAGCCGTATGCCGCAGGCGAAATTCTCAAGCAAAAGGACCTTGCCAAAACGTTGCGAATCATTGCCCAAAAAGGCGCCGACGGATTTTACAAAGGCGAAGTCGCGCAAAAAATCGTCGCCGACCTGCAAAAAAACGGCGGGCTGCTCACGCTGAAAGACTTCGAGAAGCATACCTCCACCTGGGCGGAGCCGATTACGGTAGACTATCGCGGCTACAAGGCGTACAACGTGCCGCCCAACTCCCAGGGCATGGCCTCGCTCTCGATTTTGAACGTGCTGAACAACTTTGACCTCAAGAGCATGGGCGAAGGTACGCCGGATTACTACCACACGATCGTCGAAGCGACCAAACAAGCTTTTGCCGACCGTGACAAATGGCTGACTGACCCGGCATTCGTGGATATTCCTGTGGACGAGCTGTTGTCCAAGCAGCACGGAAAAGAACTGGCAGCGCGCATTGACATGAAGCAAGCGGCAAAAGCGGTCGAGCCGCTCGATCCAAAAGGCGATACTACGTGGTTTGGCGTCGTGGACAAGGACGGCAATGCCGTGTCGATCATCCAGAGCCACTACTTTGACTGGGGTTCCGGCATCGTCGCGAAAGACACGGGCGTCCTGTTGCAAAACCGCGGCAGCTACTTCTCTCTGGACCCGAAACACATCAATCACCTGGAACCGGGCAAACGCACCTTCCACACGATCAACCCGGCGATGCTCTTTAAAGGAGACAAGCCTTACCTGCTCTACGGAACACAAGGCGGCGAAGGCCAGCCGCAAACGCAGGCGGCGCTCGTCACGCGCATCGTCGACTTCGGCTTCAGCGTGCAGGACGCGATTGAAGCGCCAAGATGGCTGCACGGCCGCAACTGGGGCTCTGCCTCCAACAACCTGAAAGTCGAAAGCCGGATTCCGCAGGACGTTCTGGACGAGCTGGTGAAGCGCGGCCATCCGGTCGAAAAGCTGGAAGCAGCCTACACCGATGCGATGGGCCAGTCCGGCGCGATCTTGATTGATCCGCAAACGAATGTGAAGTTTGGCGGCGCTGACCCTCGCGGGGAAGGCGCGGCAATGGGATATTAATCGCTCGTCAGGCTGCTGAGTCTTCTCGGCAGTCTGACTGTGCATTTCTTTCGGGCAGGCAGCGTTCTACGCAAGACAGAAAGAAATTGCCAAGCACGAATTTAGGAGTGGAAAAGCCTATGTTTTTGTTCAAAAAGCTGAGGAACAAAATGATTCTCTGGTTTCTCACCGTTGCAGTCATTCCTCTGGCCGTCGTTTCGCTGTTTATTACGAACAGCTTTTCATCCATCCTGATCGACAAGCAAAAAGCGTCGTATGTCGACCTGACCTCCAGTACCGCGATGGCGATGGATCAATATTTGGACCGGCGCATGACCGAAATTCAGGTGTTGGCCCGCACCTCTGATATTCAATCGGCTGACGCGGCGGCGAAAAACGAGTTCATCCGCAAGTTTACCGAAGAAATGAAGCTGTACGACGGCAATACGTTTATCGGCAGCGACGGAAAAGTATCCGCCGATACGTTCCCGAAAAGCGTCGGGATCGACCTTGGCGAGCGGCAATTTTTCAAGGACGGCATGCAGGGCAAACCGAGCTACTCCGATGTCCTGGTCGCCAAAACAACGGGCAACCGTTCGATCATCGTCGCTGCTCCCGTCACCGGCAAAAACAAGGAGGCGCTCGGCGTCCTGACCGGGCTTGTCAACGTGGACGAGTTCGCCGCGACGTTTCTGGCCAATCTGAACGTCGGCAGCGACGGTTACCCGATTCTGGTGGACAACAAGCACCAGATTCAATACCACCCCAACCAGGAGCTGATCGGAAAGCCGCTTGCGGAATCGGCTCTGCCCCAGCCTTTGGTCGACATTTTGCAAGCGGACAAAGCCGAGAAAGGCTCCTACAGCTACTCCGACCAAGGCAAGGAATACGTCGTCACATACTCGCCGATTTCGAAAACGAACTTTGGCCTGTACTTGCACATTCCGGTCGAATCTATCACGGCCGCCGTTTCTTCCGTCAGCAACAACGTCATGCTGATCGTTTTTGGCGTAGTTGCTGTAGTCATCGCCATCGCGTATGCGATCTCGCGCCAGATCACCCGTCCGATTGTGGATGTGGCCTCTGTGGCGAACCGCATTTCCGAAGGCGAACTCACCGTGCAGCCTCTGCGAATCCGCTCGCAGGATGAGGTCGGACAGCTATCCCAGTCGGTAAACACAATGGTGCACAACTTGCGCACGATCATTCAACAGGTCAACGACACAGCTACCGATCTCGCCTCTTCCGCAGAAGAGCTGTCGGTGAATGCGGAACATACCAGCAAGGCGACGGAACAAATTGCGATTACGATTCAGGAAGTGGCCTACGGCGCGGAAAAACAGGTGAGGAGCGTAGAAGACAGCGTGCACGCCATGCAAGGGGTGTCACAAGGGGCGCAGCAAGTAGCGGCGAATGCCCAGTACGCGGACGAATCGGCCATGAGCGCTTCCCGGATCGCCGTGGAAGGCAACGAGGCGCTGCAGGTCGTCATCAGCCAGATGCAGTCCATTGAAAATACGGTCAGCAACATTGCGGATATCGTCAAACGGCTGGGAAACAGCTCGCAGGAAATCGGGCAAATCGTGCAGGTCATCACGGCGATCGCGGAGCAAACGAACCTGCTCGCGCTAAACGCCGCCATCGAAGCCGCCAGAGCGGGCGAGCAAGGCCGCGGTTTCGCGGTGGTGGCAGACGAAGTACGCAAATTGGCCGAGCAGTCCGCCCAATCGGCGCAGCAGATTAAAGAGCTGATTACCGCCATTCAACTGGAATCCAATCAGGCTGTGCTGTCGATGGAGCAAGGCACCAAGGAAGTCGCGCTTGGCTTGACGGTCGTAAACAACGCCGGAAAATCGTTTGAGCAGATTCAGGATGCAGTCGCACAAGTAGCGAGCCAAATCCAGGAAGTGAAGCTATATTCCGAACAAATGTCTGCCGGAACCGAGAAGGTCGTCGAATTGGTCAGCGTCATTGAACAGGTCGCTGAAAGCTCGGCAGACGGAACCCAGAGCGTGTCAGCCGCCACTGAGGAACAACTGGCCGCCATGGAGGAAGTGAACTCCTCTGCTGCTTCCCTGGCGAGAATCGCAGAAGAGCTGCAATCTCATGTGAGCCGGTTCAAAATATAGCGGGAACATGCTTAAAAGCCGTCGGGACCGATTCTCCCCGACGGCTTTTTGTTCATGCTCGCTTAGCCCAGTGTCAGCATCCGGTCAGGATGGTTGGTGCAAATTTGCACCTCGGGATGCCAGGACATGACTTCCCGGATGTACGCAGGCTCATCTAGCGTCCAGGCTATGACCTTGAACCCTTTTTCAATCGCGGCGGCTGTCAGCTCCCGCGTCAGATACGGATAGCCCATGGACAAGATGCTGGCGCCTGCCGCCTCGATCTGCTCCAGCATGAGCACGGGACGGCCGTAGACGATCAGCCCCGTCTGCACCTCCTGATCGAGCGTGCGCACGTGGCGAATCAGTTCGTGGTCAAACGACGTCACATACACTTCCTGCTTCATTCCGTACTGCTCCACCAGCGCCAGCACCTTTTCCGCAATTCCCGGGTACATGTCGCTCGTCGCCTTCAGCTCGATGTTCAGCGTGCAGTGGCCCTTGATCGCAGCCAGCGCTTCCGCCAGAGTCGGAATTTTTTCGCCTGCAAACTTCTCGTCGAACCATTTGCCCGCATCGAGCTGGCGCAGTTCCTCAAGCGTGTGGTCTTTGACTAGCCCGCTTCCGTTCGTCGTGCGCTCCAGCGTAAAATCGTGAATCAGGACCGGAACACCGTCACGCGTCAACTGCACGTCAATCTCCATCGCCTGGATCGCAGGCTCGGCCAGCGCCAGTTGAATCGCAGCCATCGTATTTTCCGGTGCTTTGCCCGACCAGCCGCGATGGGCCATACATATGTTCATGTCGCGAGCTCCTCTCTGTATCGTGCCGCTCTTATTTTTTCAGCAGCTTGCTGCCTTTGTCCGTCGCATTTTGCAGTGCTTCGTCAATCGTTGCCTGTCCGAGCATGGCGCGTTGCAGTTCTTTCTGGATGACATCCTGCAGTTCTTTGTAGCCAGGGGCCATCGGACGTGGATAGCCGTATTGCAACTGATCGACCGCGACCTTGAAGTTCGGATCTTTTTCATAGAATGCCTTCATCTCCGGCGAATCTACAGCGTCAGTCGTCACAGGCATGTATCCGGAAGCGATCGACCACGGCACTGTTTGCTCGGTGTCGGTCATCCACTTCATGAACTCCCACGCCGCTTTTTTCTCGGCGTCAGACGACTTCGCCAGCATCACCAGGTTGGCGCCGCCTGTAGGCGTACCGTAGTTTTTATTCGCTGGCAGGAAAGCTGCCCCCATGTCAAATTTGGCATTTTTCTTCAACTCCGTCAAGGAGCCTGTCGTGGTGAAAATCATGCCGACCTTTTGGTTCAAAAAGTCCTGTTCCGCTACATCCCACGCGTTGTAGTTTTCGCCTGGAGGGTTTTTCATCAGCCCTTCCTTGACCATTTTGGACCACAGCTCAAGCGGTGCCTTGCCCGCCTCGTTGTTCAGCGTCAGCTCCTTGCCGTCCTCGCTCAAAATGCTGCCGCCGCCCTGGAATACAAGCGCCTCGTAGAACCAGATGTCAACAGGTGTGGAGAAGCCGTAGCGGGTAACTTTGTCGCCTTCCTTCTTGGTCAGCTTTTGCGAAAAGCTGATAAGCTCATCCCATGTTTTCGGGCCGTTCGGATCGAGCCCCGCTTCCTTGAGCATGTCGCGGTTGATGTACAGAAGCGGTGTGGAACGGTTGAAAGGCACGGCGTACAGTTTGTCTTTCCAGTAGGAGTTTTTCATCAGGCCGGGAATGTATTTTTTCTCCTCGCCTTGCGAGTACGGCGTCAAATCTTCCAGTACTTTCGCATCGGCAAAGGCGGCGATCGACGCGATCTCTACCATCGTCACATCGGGATTGTTGCCCGCCGCGACAGAGGCGAGCACCTTGGAGTGGTTCTCCTGATAAGCGCCCTGGTATGCCGCTTTTACTTTAATATCCTTATGTGTCTCGTTGAACTTTTTGACCATATCTTCAATCGTTTTCCCGCGCACGCCGCCGAGCGCATACCAGAAGTCGATCTCCACCGGGCCGTTTTCTGCCGCTGTTTCCGCTGCCGGCTGGGTAGTCGCGTTGCCCGTGCCGGCAGCCTGCTCCTTGCCAGTCGAGCCGCAGCCAGCCAGTACGCCTGACAAGCCGAGAGCAAGTGCACATAGAATCGTTCCTGTCTTTTTCATCGCCTTCATGATTTGGTTTCCTCCCACATCGTTTTCGATTATTTGGATTGGTAGACAAACGCTTTGATGATATGGCGCTGGGCCACGAAGAAAATGACGAGAATCGGCAGGATGAGGATCATGTTCCCCGCCATCATGACGTTCCACAGCGTGCCGCCGTCTGACATGTGCAGACTCGAAATCCCGATCGGCAGTGTGCGCACCTCGTCGCTGTTGGTCATAATCAGCGGCCAGAAGTAGTCGTTCCAGTGATAAATGAAGCTGAACAGCCCGAATGTGACCAGCACCGGCTTCGCCATCGGCACCATGATCGTCCACATGATTTTCCACTCCGAGGCATTGTCCAGCCGCGCCGCCTCGATCACCTCGTCCGGCACCTGCATGAACGCCTGGCGAAGCAGGAAAATTCCGAATGCGCTCGCCGCGTATGGAATAATCAGCGACCAGAGCGTATTGACCAGCCCCCAGCCACTCAGTTGCACGTAGATCGGCAAAAAGATCACCTGTCCGGGAATCATCAGGACGATCAGCACGAGGCCAAACAACAAGTTGCGGCCGGGAAACTGATAGCGGGCAAACGCATAGGCAGCAGGAACTGCGGTCAAAAACTGCAGCACCAAAATTCCGACGGCCACCAAAATGCTGTTCACCGTGTACATGAGAAACGGCCCAGACTCCCAGGCGTGGGCAAAATTGCTCCACTCCCACGATTCAGGCAGCATGGTCGGCGGAAACTGCCTGACCTCCGGCATCGTCTTGAAGGCGGTAGAGGCCATCCATAAAAACGGAAACACAAACAACAAAGCGACAACCAAAAGCCCGACCCACTCTGCTGTTTTCAAAGAGATTGCACCCACTCGTTTCATACTGTTCCTCCTTTCTCTCGCATGTCGTCAACGATAGTGCACACGCTTGGACATGAACACGAAGTGCAGTGCCGTTAAAATCCCTACCAGAATCAACAGGATGACGGATGCAGCCGCAGCCAGCCCGCCGTTGTAAAAATCCATCCCTTGCTCGTAAATGTAGTAGACGAGCATGTTCGTGCTGTTGATCGGCCCGCCTTGGGTCATGATCGCAATCGTATCGAATGCCTGAAACGACGAGATCGTATTGATGATGAGCAAAAAGAAGATCGTCGGTGACAGCATCGGTACCGTAATCCGCACAAGCGTCCGCCACCAAGGCGATTGATCGAGCGCGGCCGCCTCGTAAATGTCTCCCGGAATGCTTTGCAGCCCGGCAATGAAAATGAGCGTGTTGTACCCGACGCCTTTCCAGATGCTGACGATGATGAGAGACAACAACGAGCTTTTCGGATCGGTCAGCCAGGTGTATCCCGGCAGCCCGACAGCTTCGAGCGCCGCGTTCAGCAGCCCGAACTGCGGGTCCATCAGCCACATCCAGAGCATAGAGACAGAAACGAGCGAGATGATGTGCGGGCTAAACACTGTTGCCTGGATGATTCCGTACACTTTTGCCTTCTTGTTCAGCCACAGCGCGAGCAAAAAGGAGAGCGTCAAGCCGATTCCCACTGTCGCGACGGTGAAGACCGCCGTATTGCCCAGCACTTGCCGAAAATCTTGGTCGCCGAGCAAATCGCGGTAGTTTTGCAGCCCGACCCAATCCATTTCTTCGAGGTTAATCAGCGACCAGTCCAAAAAGCTCAAATAGATGATCGACCCGATCGGGTAAAAAAAGAACAGCAAAAAGCAGATCATCGCAGGCGCCAGATAGAGGTACGGGCGAAGACGCGTCGCGAGCTCCAGCCATGTCGCAGGCTTCACAGCCGCTTTTGCCTGCACCTGTCCGGTACCCGGCAGCTCGTGGGCAGTTGCCGCCTTTCGCATCAGCTCACCCCTCCTGCAAGCGTCGATACTTGCTCGCGTCCGCCCAGTCGGCCCACTCTTTTTCCGCTTGCCCGATCAAACACGTACATGTGCGGCTTTGCGACTGTGACGGTAACGGCTGCGCCAAGCTGCCCCGCTTCCTCGGTGTCGGCCTTGACGATTACCCTGCCTTTTTCCGTCTCCACATGGAACAGCGTGTCCGAGCCGAGTATTTCCCGGGAGACGATCTGGCCTTTTGCCACCCATCTGTCGTCGGCCGGAACCGGGGAGACCGCTGCAGGCAAAAGCAGCGCTTTTTCCGGGCGAAATCCCCACAACTGCTCGCTTCTGCCTTCCGCCGGCACGACGTTCATCGCGGGCGAGCCGATAAACTGGGCGACAAACAAGTTTTCCGGCTCCTGGTACAAATCCATCGGGGCCGCCACCTGCATGATGTGTCCGTCGCTCATGACGACGATCTGGTCGCCCATCGTCATCGCCTCCACCTGGTCGTGCGTCACGTAGATGAAGGTGCTTCCGAGTTGTTTGTGCAGGCTGGTCAGCTCTACGCGCATCTGGTTGCGCAGCTTCGCGTCCAGGTTGGACAGCGGCTCGTCCATCAAAAATACTTTTGGCTTTTTCACCATCGCCCGGGCGAGAGCGACGCGCTGCCGCTGACCCCCGGAGAGCTGGGACGGCTTGCGCTTGAGATAGTCGGACAACCCGACGATTTCCGCGATTTCCTCTACGAGCACCTTGCATTCTTTTTTGGAAGTTCCCCGGTTTCGCAAGCCGTAGGCGATATTGTCGAACACGTTCATCGTCGGGTAGAGCGCGTAGTTTTGAAACACCATGGCGACATCGCGCTTTCCGGGCGGCAACGCGTTCACCGCCTGATCGCCAATGAGAATATCCCCGCCTGACACCGTCTCCAGACCTGCGATCATCCGCAAAGTCGTCGATTTTCCGCACCCCGATGGCCCTACCAGAACGGTAAAGGAGCCGTCCGGAATCACCAGATCCAGTCCTTTGACCACCTTTTGGTTCTGAAAGGTTTTCGTTACCCCTTGCAATACCACTCGCGCCATTTCTTCATCTCCCTCCTTGCGCCTTGGCGGCCAGCATATCAGTGACAAATGACTCAAAATCGGCATAGCGGAAATCAGGTACCGCGTAGAGCCATTCCTCTTGCCCGTACCACTCCAGCACTGCGGCCGACACCCCGCCGGCAACAGCCGCCAGCACGTCGTAGCGGCTATCTCCAATCATCATCGCCTGCTCCGGGTATCTGCCCAGACTTGCCAGCGCTTTGTGCACAGGCTCGGCAGCAGGCTTGCCTCTCGTCACGTCGTCGACGGTGACGATCACGTCGAACAGCCTGTCAATCCCCGCCTGCTCCAGCCCGGCCAGCGCAAATTCCCGCTGCTTGTTGGTGACAACCGCCAGTTGGTAGCCCGCCTGCTTCAATTTTTCCAGCCCTTCTCGCACGTAAGGAAACAGGCGGACGTGCCGGGCATGGTTTTCGCGCACGTAGGCAAAGTACTTGTCCAGCACCTCGTGCTTGTCAGGCACGCCTGCTGCCGCAGCTACAGCCGCCAAAAAATCGTCAAACGACTCGCCAAAGCGCGCGAGCAGCTCTTCCCGGCTGAAGTGACCCGGCGCATACTCTTCTGCTGTATAGGCGACCGCGTCGATGACCGCATCCCGGCTGTCCAGCAGGGTGCCATCCAGATCAAACAGCAACGCTTGAATCATGCAAAAAACTCTCCTTCCACAATAGGGGGCTGCCGACTGACACCGCAGTCGCTCCATGCTGCCATACTTCCTCCATCTGTTCCCGCTTGCGGATTAATCCTCCAGCAATAATCGGAATATCAATCACCCGCTTGTACTCCGCGATGTACTCCGGCAAGAGGGCAGGCATCAGCTCGACCGCGTCAGGCTGCGTTTCCTGCAGAGACGACAGCCCGGACTTGAGCGAGTCGCTATCGACGAGAAACAGCCGCTGGATCGTCAACAAGCCTTGCTTTTTCGCCAGCTTGACCAGCGTATTGCGCGTGGTCACAATCCCGTCCGGCTTCACGTAATGCGCCAAAAAGGCGATGCCTTCCCGGTCGTAGCTGATGCCGCCGATTCTTTCCAGGTGAAGAAACACCGGGATATTCCTGCTTTTGAAAAAGTCCACGTAGCCTTTTATCACACCGATATTGCCGATCGAGAGCACCGCGGCACTCACCTGCGCCTCGGCCGCTTTTTCCAGGTACTTCGCCTCCTTCACGGAAGCGATCAGCTTGTACGCGGCCAGCCTGGCATGAAACTGCTCCTGATTCATTCGTAAGCCTCCTTTGCCCACAACAAAAAAACCCACAGCGACATGACAATTGCCAAAGAACTCTCGATGAAAGTGCTTGGAAAGGCTGTCGGGGGTTTCTCCATGGCTCCAACCGAAGGGATGTATTCACTTGTTACTTTGAATGGTAATGCACCAGCATTAAGAGAACTTGAAGCGTTTGTAAAAAAAGGGCAAAGTTCCTGTAAGGATGCGATTGACGAAAATCGCCGAGCAGGAGTATGATCCATCTATATTCAAATAATCAAATATTCGAATATACGAAAAGAAGGGTTGCTACCATGAAGTGGGCCGCTAGATTTGAGGGCTACAATACGCAAGCATTCAGAAAAGACTGCGTGTCAGGACTAATCGTAGGGATTATCGCAATTCCGCTTGGCATGGCGTTCGCGATCGCCTCAGGCGTCAAACCGGAGTACGGGATTTACACCACCATCATCGCGGGTACGCTCATCTCGCTCTTTGGCGGCTCCCGCTACCAGATCGGCGGGCCGACCGGGGCCTTTATCCCGATTTTGTTTGCCATCGTCATGCAGTACGGCTATGAGGATTTGCTGCTCGCGGGCTTCATGGCCGGGATTCTTCTCGTCCTGATGGGGCTGCTCAAGCTTGGCGGACTTATCAAATTCATCCCCCGCCCCGTCACCATCGGATTTACCGCCGGGATTGCCGTCATTATTTTTACGGGGCAGATCGCCAATTTCCTCGGTCTGTCGCAAGTGCAGCGGCACGAGGACTTTTTGTCCAACATGAAGGAAGTCGCCGTTCACCTCGATACAACCAGCTTGTACAGCGTAGCGACGGCAGTCTTGAGTCTCGCCATTATTTTAATCACGCCGCGCTTCGTGCGAAATATTCCAGGCTCGCTCGTCGGCCTGGTCATTTCCAGCGTCGTTGCCTTCCTCTTTTTCGAAGGAAAAGTCGCGACGATCGGTTCGACCTTCGGAGAGATTCCCAGCGCGCTGCCCGGCTTCCATTTTCCTGAAATTACGCTGGAGCGCGTCCAAAAACTGCTGAGTCCCGCTCTAATCATTGCTATACTAGGAGCGATAGAGTCTTTGCTGTCTGCGGTAGTCGCGGATGGCATGACACGCAGTCGCCACAACAGCAACCAGGAGCTGATCGGGCAAGGCATCGCCAACATGGTGACGCCGCTTTTCGGGGGAATACCCGCTACAGGCGCGATTGCCAGAACCGCGACGAATATCCGCAGCGGAGCGACCTCCCCTGTGTCCGGAATCGTCCACGGCATCGTCGTCCTGCTCATTCTCGTCCTGCTCGCTCCTTACGCCTCGCACATTCCTTTGGCGAGCATGGCGCCGATTCTGATGCTGGTCGCCTGGAACATGAGCGAGCGCAAGGAATTTGCGCACATCCTGAAAGCAAGGACGAGCGACTCTCTCGTGCTGCTGATTACTTTTTTGTTGACTGTCTTTACGAATCTGACTACCGCCGTCGAGGTCGGGCTGGTGCTGGCCGTGCTGCTGTTTATCAAACGAATGCGCGAAAGCCTGCGAGTAGCCAAAGTATTGCCCGACCCTTCCTTGAAGCATGAGAAGGTCACGCCTCACATGGTGACGTCCCAGCACGATTGCCCGCAAATCAGCATCTACACGATCGAGGGACCGCTCTTTTTCGGGGATGCCGATCTGTTCGAAAGCTCGCTTGCGAACACGTTGCAGCATCAGCCAAAAGTGTTGCTGCTGCGAATGGGCAAAGTACCGTTTCTGGACATGACGGGCGAAGCCAATTTGTCGCGGATCGTGAAACAATGCATGAGTCAGGGAACAACGGTACTCGTCTCCGGAATCCAAAACGCCCCGAAACAAATTTTAGAGCGCACGGGCCTTTATGCGCTCATCGGCGAAGCACACTTTTTCGACCACACCGGAGAGGCAATCGAGTACGCCCTGCGCCGGCTGGACGTCGGCAAATGTCTGGGCTGCCAGCACTTTGCTTTCCGGGAATGCGCGAGCCTGGCTGATCCTCACTCGCAAACGGCTTGCGTGCAGCAAACATCCCAAACATCGGTATGACGAAAAGATCGGAGGAACCTGCTATTGAATTTGGAGCTACAGCAATTTAAAGCGAATTTCTTCAAAGCACTGGGTCATCCCCTGCGGATTCGGATTCTGGAGCTCTTGGCGGAGGGAGACAAAAACGTGAACGAGCTGCAAACGCTCATCGGCAGCGAAGGCTCGGCCGTTTCCCAGCAACTCGCTATTTTGCGCAACAACAACATCGTGTACGGAACAAAGGACGGAAACAAGGTGACGTATTCCTTGCGCGACCCGATGATTATCGAGCTGCTCAGCGTTGCCCGGCAAATTTTCAACAACCACCTGATCGACACGATCTCGATGCTGGATCGCTTCAATGAAGAATAGCGGCTGTCGTATGGCAAAAGAAAAAGCCCGGGACTTCTCATCGTCCCGGGCTTGCTTCATTTTTATGCGGAAACGGACACTAGCGCATCCAGCGCAATCAGCGCCTCGGCTTCAATCGCTTTGGCCATCGTCTCTGTGTGCGGGTTGTACGAGGCAAGCAAATCGGCATCGGCGTAGCCGTCAATCGCGAGGATCGACCCGGCCTTCATGCCGCGCAGCGCGGCAATGACGAACAGCGCGGAGTTTTCCATCTCGACAGCCAACACCCCTGCTTTTTGGTACAGCTTGTGCGGAAATTCCAGGACGCCGCTGTAAAAAACATCGAGCGTCAGCGTGATGCCTTCCGCTACGTGCAGCCCGGATTCGTGCGCTTTTGCTGCTTGCACGAGCGCATCTGCCACGCGGCGATTGGCGACAGCCGGGAAACCGGGCGGAACCAACTGGCTTGTAAGCCCGTCCTGGCGCACAACAGCCGAGCTGATGACGAGGCTGCCCGGCTCGATTTCTTGCTGATACGATCCGGCCGTCCCGACGCGGATGATGACCTGTACGCCACCCTTCGCCAGTTCTTCAAAGCATACAGCCGCTCCAGGCGAACCGACGCCGTGGCTGACTACCGCTACCTCCGTGCCCCTCCAGCTTCCGGCATAGCTGTGGTACTCGCGATTTTCCCCAATTTGCCGCGTGTTTTCCAGCTTGGAGGCGATCAAGGCAGCGCGTTTCGGATCGCCGCAGACGATAGCGCGTTTTGGCAGTTGTTCCGGGTCTACTTTCAGATTGGTCAGCATCTCAATCAAACTCCTTTTTCTCCCATTCGTCTTCCGGGATCGGCAACGCCTCACCGGAAAACCGCTCTTCGCGGAACGGGTCTGCGATCAGGTGAAAGCCGTTTTGCTCCCAGAAGCCAGGCTTGTTTTCGCGCATAAACTCAATGCCGCGCAGCCACTTCACGCTTTTCCAGAAATACAGGTGCGGGACGACCAGGCGCAGCGGCCAGCCGTGCTTGTCCGTCAGCGGCTCCCCGTCAAAGGAATGGGCCAACAGCACATCGTCGCGCATCAGGTCGGCCAGCGGCACATTCGCCGTGTAATCGTGATCGCCGTGCAGCATGACGTAGGACGCGGCGGGCACGACACCGATTGCCTGCAAAAAATCACGGAAGCGCACGCCTGTAAATGCATTGTCAAACCGCGACCAGCGCGTCACGCAGTGAATGTCGCTTTTCACCGTCACCTGCGGCAGCGCCATGAGCTGTTCGTAGTTGAGCGTAACTTCCCGGTCGACCTCGCCAAACACGCGCAGCGTCCAGTCCTTCATGTCGTAGGTGGGCACTTCGCCCTCGTGCAAAATAGGAAAGCGCTCTGTCAATACTTGTCCTGGCGGAAGCCGTTTGGCCAATGCCGGGTCGACCGCCGGCACCTTCATCCGTTTGATCCGATCTGCCTTGTTCATGTTGCGTACCCCCTTGGTCTTTGCTGACTGCGCCCTCTTTTGTTACCGGGTGCTCTGCTGGTTATTGCTTCCGGCTTGCATCCGATCCTTCAGGAAGAACATCGCCACCACCGTGAGCAAATACGGCAGCATCGAGGTAAACTGCGTCGGAAGCGAGAAGCCTTGCAGACGAATGCTCAGCGCATCCATCAAGCCGAACAGAAAGCTCGACGCCAAAATTCCCAGCGGGTGAGACTGCCCCATCATCATCGCGACCAGGGCGATAAAGCCGCGACCCGCGGTCATCCCTTCCGAAAACATCGTCACTTGCCCCAAAGAAAGCTGCGCTCCGGCAATCCCGCACAAAGCGCCGCACATGACGATCGCGAGCACCTGCAAGCCTGCTACCTTCAACCCAAGGCTGCGGGCAGCCACCGGATTGGAACCGACGGCGAGAACCCGGAAGCCGGTAACCGTCTTGTAAAAGAACAAATAGAGCGCAATCGCGGCCACAAACGCGAGGTAGACGAGCGGCGAATGCCCCGATACGACCTCGCCCACGACCGGAATGTGCTGTAGCCCCGGAATGTCCCACTTCGGCAAGCCTGCCATGTCTTTATCGTAAAAAGCTCCCTTGACGCCAAAAATCGCCCGCAACGCAAACGTCGTCAGACCGAGCGCGAGGAAATTGATCGCCACCCCGACGACGATCTCGTTTGCTTTCAGCTTGATCGTCATATAGGCAAACAGCAGGGAAAAAAGAACGCTCGTCAGCGCCGCGATCAAGATCGCGAGGAACAGATTCCCGGTAAAGTGATTGCCGACGATGGCGGAAAAGGCGCCAACGAGCACCATGCCTTCCAGCCCTACATTAAAAATGCCAACCCGCGCGCACAGCGCTCCCCCCAATGCCGCGAGCAAAATCGGCGTCACCATCCGAATGGTAGAACTGACGAGGGACCAATCAAGCAGTTCCATGAGATTCTCCCCCTTTTGCTTTCCGCTTTTTCCACCAGTCGTAGCTGAATTTAGCCGAGATAAACAGGATCAGCACGGCTGAAATCACACTGGCCAGCTCCAGCGGTACCTCTGTGTTGCGCTCCACGCCCATCGCTCCCGTCTGGAATGCAGCCAGCAGAATCGAGGTAAACACGACACCCACCGGATGGGAGTTCGCCAAAAGCGTTGCCATCAGCCCTGTCCAGGCGAAGTTCGGCACCGTCAAAGCGCCGTCGACAAAACGATAGTGCGCCCCCAGCACCTCGACCGTTCCTGCCAGGCCGGCCAATCCGCCGCTCGCAAACATGCCCGTCAGCATGACGCGAATGCCGTTGATCCCCCCGTACTGGGCAAACAGCGGGTTTTGTCCGAGCATTTTCACTTCATAGCCAAACGGCGTAAAGCGAATCACCCAAAACAGGATCGCGGCACCGACGATGGCAAACAAAAAGCCCGCGTGCACACTCATCCCCGCAAACAACTTGGGCAACCAGACGCTTTTATCGAGCATGACCGTCTGCGCCAGCGCCGCCGAACCGCTGCGGTCGCGAAACGGCTCGGTTACGAGGTAGCTTGCGAACAGAACGGCGATATAGTTGAACAGCAAGGTGGAGATGAGCAGCGGTATGCGGAATCTCGCCTCCATAAAGCCCGGCAGCAGCGCCCACAAACCGCCTGCCGCCATCCCCGTGAAAATCGCCGCCACCAGCTTCACGACTCCCGGTGCGGGCAAATAGATCGCCACGAGCGTAGCGCTGATCGCCCCGAGCACCATCTGTCCTTCTGCCCCCAGGTTGAACACTCCCGCCCGAAAAGCAAGCGACAGCCCCAAGGCGATCAGCATGATCGGCGTCGCTCTCGCCAAGGTAGAGGTGAAGAAGTAGAAGCTGCCGAAGGCCCCTTTCCACATTTCCTGATACGTGCCCAGGATAGATTCCCCTACCGAAGCGATGACGAGCGCCCCGATCAACAGCCCGATGACAACCGCCAAAAGCGGCTGAACCAGTGATTTACCCAGCTCTTTGATTGCTGCCATGAACGCTTCCTCCCGCCATTAACACGCTGATTTTTTCCTCGGTTGCCTCTTTGCGCGAAAGCTCTCCGGCGATCCGCCCTTTGTACATCACCAAAATCCGGTCTGACAGCGCCAAAATTTCCGACAGCTCGGACGAGACCAGCAAAATCCCGTCGCCTGCGTTGCGCTTGTCGATCAGCGCCTGATGGATGTACTCCATCGCGCCAATATCAACACCCCGGGTCGGCTCTGCCGCGATCAAAAACGGAGTCTCATGTCCCAGCTCGCGCGCCACGATCAGCTTTTGCAGATTTCCGCCCGACAAATTCCCGGCCAGCTCCTGAAGCTGTCTGGAGCCTGTCTTGATCGCGAACTTTTCTACCCAGCCTCTGACGACCTGGCGAAAAGCTTCGCGCAACACGACGCCGCGCCGATTGAACGCAGGCTTTCGCTGGTAGCCCATCAGCGCGTTTTCCTCGACGCTCTCCAGCTTGGCCGTCCCCCACAAGTAGCGATCTTCCGGGATGTGCGCCAAGCCCGCCTCGCGAATCGTCGCGACAGTCTGGTTGGTGATGTCCTTGCCGCCCAGCCGAATCGTTCCCTCCTGTACCGTCCGCAAGCCGCTGATCGCTTGCAGCAGCTCGGATTGGCCGTTGCCCGATACGCCCGCGATGCCGACGATTTCCCCGTGATGCACGGTAAAGCTGACCCGGTCGAGCAGCGTCTGTTTTTCCCGAACCGTCAAGTTCTCCACCTGCAAAAGCGGCCCCCGCTCCAGATCGACGCGCTCGCTCAGCTCCCGCAGCTCGCGTCCGACCATCAGCCGGGCCAGATCGTCCACATTCGTCTCGTCGCGCGCTACCGTGCCCGTCACCTTGCCGCCGCGCAACACCGTGATCCGATCTGCGACCTCCATCACTTCCTGCAGCTTGTGCGTAATCAAAATGACGCTCTTCCCGCTCTCCGCCAGATTGCGGATCGTCTGCAACAGCTCGCGAACTTCAAGCGGCGTCAGCACGGCAGTCGGCTCGTCCAGCACGATGATGTCCGCTCCCTGGTACAGCACCTTGAGAATTTCCACACGCTGCTGCTCGCCGATGGAGCAGTTGGACACTCTAGCCTGCGCATCTATCGGAATCCGGTACTGCTCGCTTAGTGCGCGGACCTTTTCCACGGCGTCCTTCCGGCGGAAAAATCCGGCCTGCTGCGGCTCGTAGCCGATCACGATATTTTCCGCCACGCTAAACTCGCCAAACAGCATGAAGTGCTGGTGCACCATCCCGATCCCGCTGCGAATGGCGTCCTGCGGCCCGCGAAAAGCGACAGGCTTGCCGCCTAGCACGATCTCGCCGGACGTAGGCTGCTCCATGCCGTACAGCATCCTCATCAGCGTCGTCTTGCCCGCGCCGTTTTCCCCGACGATGGCGTGGACTTCTCCCGCAGCAAGCGAAAACGAGACCTTGTCGTTTGCAATAAAATCTCCGTATTTCTTGGTCATGGCCCGCATTTCCAAACGATCGGTCATCCTTGCTCCTCCTTCTTTGCGCCTAGCCTTTCTCTTCCTTGCCTCTGCTCCTTGCCTTGCATATAAGGAAGACCGACTACACAGTTGTAGTCGGTCACAATCATGCACTGTGCGCTAGCTGTTAAAACGAGTCTGGCACTTTGCGGGTACCAGCGATGATCTCCTCGCTGATCGCTTTTACTTTGTCCACGACTTCCTGGCCAATAAAAGCGTTCAGAGGCGTCTGGCTCTCGTGCGTCACATACGTTACGCCTACGCCTTTTTCTTTCAAGCCGTAAGTGACGACACCCGGCTTGAACGAGCCTTCTACGAACGACTTCACGGTTTCATACGCAGCGGCATCTGTCCCTTTGAGCTGGGACAACACGATGTGCTCAGGGTCGATCGTGGTGCGGTCAACGTCCTGTCCCGATGTATAGAAGCCTTTTTCCTTCGCGGCCTCGAACACGCCGAGGTCGCCTACTGCTGCCGCTCCGTTGATGAAGTCGGCGCCTTTGGATGCTTGCAGCAGCGCCAGCTCCTTCGCTTTTGCCGGGTCAGAGAAGCTTCCTACGTAGTTCACCAGGAACTCCGCGTTTGGATTGGTTGCTTTCAAGCCTTCCTGGAAGCCGCCTGTCCATTTTTTCAACAGCGGAATATCCATGGCGACAACCATGCCGACCTTGTTTGTCTTCGTGGCAAGACCTGCCGCAGCGCCCATCAGGTAAGCCGCTTCCTGCTCGCGGAAGGTAACGCTGCGCACGTTTGGCAAATCTACTACGGTATCAATAATCGCGAAGTTGCGGTCAGGATTTTCGGCTGCCACTTTTTTCAGCGCGTCTTCCGCTTCAAAAGAAGAAGTGATAATCAGATCGTAGTTTTCCGCTACCGCAACGCGCAAATTTTCTTCGATGGCGCCGTGGTCAGTAGACTCGATGCTTTTTACTTCTGCGCCAAATTCCTGTCCTGCTTTTTTCGCGCCTTCGTCCATTTGCTGGAAGAACGGGTTTACCCCGATTTTTTCCGGCAAAATCAGCGCAATGCGCTTCTTCGCCGCGCCTTCTTGCCCTGCCGCTTCTTCTTTTGGCTTGTCAGCAGGCGCATTTCCGCCAGCCGAACAGCCCGCAGCCAAAACAGCAAAAGTGGTGAATGCTAACAACAACTTCTTCATGGTGTCTTCCGCTCCCATCCGAACGTTCTACGTTTTTTCTGTATCCTACTACGTAATGTACGGCTTTTTTCCGAAAAAATCAATACTAAACACGAATATTTTGCAATAAAAATATTTTATCGTTCGTGTATTACCCCTCCTGACAACAAAAAAACTCTTCCCGAAGGAAGAGTTTGCGTCCGAAGCCGTCCTCTTCCTCATCTGTCAAAACCCCGGTACAGGTTTTGCAGGAATTGGCACCTTTCTGTCCATGTCACGCATGTCCAGTGGTTGCCGGGCTTCATCGGGCCAGTCCCTCCGCCGCTCTCGATAAGGAGATAAAAACTATCAAGTTACAATGCATTCATTCTAGCAGAACAAACTGAAAAAGCAATTGTTTTTTCAGACTGTTCTCGCCAATTTTACACTTTGGCGCCTATTGTCTGTGAAACGTTTCCTGCAGCCGATGCGACAGATTGTTCAGTTCCCCCAGCTCTTCGGTAATTTCCCGCACCTTTTGATGCTGGTTTTCCGCTGTGGCGAAAAGCTCCTCCAGATTGGCGACCGACTGCTCGGTGACAGCGGTAATGGTCGACATTTCCATCGCCACTTCGCCCGAGCGCATTTTTACCCGGTTCATGCTGGAGCCGACCTGCTCCGCTGCCTGCAGGAAGGCCATCATGCCGGAGCGCACCGCCTCGATCGACGCCACTGTTTTCACAGCCAGCTCCTG
Source organism: Brevibacillus sp. FW306-2-1A-C05A (assembly GCF_058781555.1). Lineage (NCBI taxonomy): Bacteria > Bacillati > Bacillota > Bacilli > Caryophanales > Paenibacillaceae > Brevibacillus > Brevibacillus sp. FW306-2-1A-C05A. The sequence goes on along the minus strand of NZ_JBYSWV010000004.1, from coordinate 4,522 downwards.
GCCTTTTGCCACCGAAGCTTCCCCGTTGCTGATCTGCTGTACAGCGTTCTCGCTTTCCTGATGGAGCGATTTGAGAATCTCGGTAATTTCCTGTGTAGCGGTTGCGCTCTGCTCCGCCAGCTTGCGCACCTCGTCTGCCACCACGGCGAAGCCGCGGCCGTGCTCGCCTGCACGCGCCGACTCGATGGCGGCGTTGAGCGCAAGCAGGTTCGTTTGCGTCGCAATCTGGTTGATGGCTCCTACGATTTCCTCGACCCGATTGGCCTGGCGGTTGAGCTGGTGAATCGTCGACGCTGCCACGTTGACGGCAGAAACGATCTGTTCCATTTGCTGCGACAGCTCTTTCATCATGTCGACGCTTTCTTTCAGGCGGCGGTTGTTCTGGTCGGACTCGCTTTTCATCGCGTTCGTCTGCGTGGTGACCGCCACGATCTCCTGGTCGATCGACTGCACCTCTTCCTCGATCTTCACTGTCGAGTTCGCCTGCGACTCCATGCCCGTCGCCACTTCCTTGAAGGCGATCATCATTTCATCCGTATTGCGTTTCGTTCCTTCGGCATGCTCGTGTACGTGCTCTGTCGTACGGTCGATCTGCTCGGTCATCTGTTGGATATGGACGAGCATCTCTCCCAGGCGACGCTCTTTTTCTTCCGCTTCCTGGCGGGCGATGTTTGCCTTCTGCAAGGACGCTTGTCCCGCCAGACAGAGGTACGTCACCGCTCCCATCATCATCAGAATCGCCATGATGCGTAGCACCAGATTCAGCTCGGTGAAATCGCCGCTGAAAATCTCGTACGATCCTGTGTAAAATCCGACCAGCGTCACGATGATTTGCGCAATTCCGGCTGTCACTACGAGCTTCCAATCCAGGTAAGCCGCGAGAAAACCCATGACCACAAAAGCGAGAAACGTAACTTCTGGATACGTCGTGAAATGATCGAACGAAATCGCGTAAAACATAAGTCCGATCGCTACCAGATAACGAATGACATGGCTGTCTCTTTTGATGAAGTAAAAAGGCGAAACAATAAGGGTGACCAGCAATCCGAGGGAAGTCACTTTCCAGAAATTAGCGTCGACTTGATAGGCAATGAGTCCCGCCATCCACAGATGGTTCCATAGGATAAAAATCATAAAGCCTTCTTTGTCCGTTAATGTGTTGCGAACCAATTGAATCATAGTTGCCCCCCTTTTCCCTGCTACTTATGTATCGGATTCTTTTTCCATTATATCGCGCTCAGATTGACTAATTTGTGAAAAAAGTGAGAACAGCCAAAACCAGTGACGAATAGGCTACTATCATACCCCTTATTTTAAGACATCTGGAAAGGAACTAAGAACCGTGGAAGAACAACGCAATCTTTTGCCAGCCACCGTGCTGACGCGGACGATCCAACGTCCGAATACCATGATTTATTACCCGCAACTGGCAGGGCTAGCCAATCAGCAAGCAGAAAAAGACATCAACCGCGCCATTTTGCAAACGGTCCAAGGATTGATTCACGAACAGCAACGGGTACAAGTACCGGGAAATACCCAAATGCAAGGAAGCTACGAAATCAAAACGAACGAGCGCGGCATTTTCAGCGTCACCATGAGCAATTACGCGTACACTCCGCAAATGGCCCACGGCATGACCTTCCTCGGGTCGGTGACGGCAAACATCCATACAGGCAAGCTCTATACGCTGCGCGAGCTGTTCAAGCCGGGCAGCGACTACGTCAACGTCCTGTCCGCGAACATCAAACGCCAGATCGAGGCGCGGCAAATCCCGACGCTGAACGGTTTTACCACGATCAAGCCCGATCAAGATTTTTACGTTGCCGACAAATCATTGGTCATTTACTTCCAACTGTACGAAATCACCCCGTACTATGTCGGCTTCCCGATGTTTCCCATCTCCATCTACGAGTTGGAGCCCATCATTGACGAAAACGGGCCGCTTGGCATTTTGGCTGCCGATTAACAGCCCTCCTTTTACCTTCTTCCCCGAGCTGATGCCCTTGAAACGGCATCGGCTTTATTTTTGTCAGAAAAACGCCTTCTTTTCCACTCGAATAAACATTTACTTATATGTCCTGAACTGCTACTATGTTATTTGTACATATTTACTTAAGCAATCAAGCGCTTCGTCTTTCGAACCAGCTTTTCCTGGAGGTCTGATATCATGCAACATTACGGTCACAAGATCGGCCAAGCTGCCAGAGTCTTCAGTAAAACATTGAATGGAATCATGTCCCCGATGGGATTATATAGCTCGCAATGGAGCATTATTCTTTGCCTGCACTACCGCAACTCTTTGACGCAGGTGCAACTGAGCAACTACCTGAATGTCGAAGCCCCGACGATTACCCGGACATTGACCCGGCTGGAAGAGATGGGCTGGATCATCCGCTCAGAAGGCGACGACAAGCGGGAACGGTACGTGTCGCTCTCGCCTGCGGCAATCGAGCGTTTTCCCCAGTGGCTGCAAGCGGCGCGCGATTTGGAAGCGGTTGCCTTGCGCGATCTGGACGAGAACGAGCTTGCCGTCTTCAACCGGGTGCTGAAAAAGATGACGGAAAATTTGAATACGCAAGCGTAGGCTTGTTTTTGATACGACGACACGACAAAAGGGCTTCTACTCCTGAGCGGCTAAGCAGCCGTGCTCAAGCAGAAGCCCTTTTCCCTGTTGCGGGTTGCTGTTTACATCATCCGTTTGACCATGCTGCGCGCCATCCAGACGCCTGCCGCACCCGCCTGCGCCAGTCCGCGCGTGATCCCTGCCCCGTCGCCCCCGCAGAACAGTCCTTTGATTTCCGTCTCAAACTCCTCTGTCAGCTTGGGACGCGCCGAGTAAAATTTCGCTTCGACGCCGTAAAACAGCGTGTGCTCCGAGGCAATTCCCGGCGTGACCTTGTCCAGCGCTTCCACCATTTCAATGAGGCTTTTCATCGTATTGTAAGGCAGCACCAGTCCGAGATCGCCCGGCACGGCTTCCTTCAAGGTCGGCTCGAGGAAGCCTTCCTTGATCCGCGCTTCCGTAGAGCGGCGCGCCCGCAAAATATCGCCGTACTTTTGCACGATCACGCCGCCGTTGGACAAATCGTTGGCGCGTTTGCATATCTCGCGCGCGTACTCGTTCGGCTTGTCAAAAGGTTCCGTGAACGTATGCGAAACGAGCAGCGCGAAGTTCGTATTGGTCGAGCCGAGCGCCGGGTCTTTGTAGGAATGCCCGTTTGCCGCCATGACCCCGCTGTGGTTTTCCACGACGACGTGCCCGGACGGATTGCTGCAAAACGTGCGGACCCGCGTGCCGACGGATGTTTTGAAAATAAACTTGCCCTCGTACAAATGCTCGTTGATTTCGCGCATGACGACATCGGACGTCTCTACGCGCACCCCGACGTCCACCTGGTTGTTGTACATTTTCAGGCGGCGCTTTTTCAGGATGTTGGTCAGCCAAGCCGAGCCGTCCCGGCCAGGTCCGATCACGACAAAGTCACTCTCGTACTCTCCCCCGTTTTTCAGGACGACGCCTCTCACGCGATGGCCGCCGTCTTCCTTGACCGTCAAAATGTCCTCGACCTCGGTCTTGAACATCATGTCGATCCGTTCCTTCAAATATTCAAAAATCGACTGCAAAATCTCCAGGTTTTGCTCTGTGCCCAAATGGCGCACCTGTGCGCGCAGCAGCTTGAGCCCTGCCGCGTACCCGCGCTGCTCGATGCTTTTGATCGTCTCTGTCGTCGGATCGGTAATCGTGCGGGTCGCGCCGTGCTCCAGGTTGATTTCGTCGACGTATTTGATTAGACCAAGCACAGTGGAAGGACTGAGGTAATCCGTCATCCAGCCGCCGAACTCCGTCGTGATGTTGAATTTGCCGTCACTGTAAGCGCCTGCTCCACCAAAACCGCTGGTAATCGAACAGGCCGGCAGACAGCCCGCATAGTCCTTTTTCCCGGCAGGCGGCGGACAGAGCTTGATTTTTTCTTCCAGGATCGGACAGCGTCTGCTGTAAATGTCGTGCCCTTTATCAATGAGAAGCACCTTGGCATTCGGCGCTTTTCGCGTCAGCTCATAACATGTAAAAATTCCGGCTGGTCCTGCTCCTACCACAATCGCATCGTATTTCTTCACTTCCAGTTCCTCCCCGTAAGCATGTTGGAATACTAGGCTTTCACCAAGCATAGATGGCTCTTGTGCTGTCTATCCCTGCCCGCGGCAACAGACGACAACGCAAAAAATTCCCGGCCGACGAATAAGGTATGTCAAAAAACATCCTCATTCGTAGCCGGGAATTTACGGTTCCCTGTAGAGACCCTCAAACCATATCTTTGAGGATATACGAATTTGTCATGTATTCATCAAGCCAGTCTTGTAGCCAACAACAATATGTATAGTAGCGTATAAGCTGAATCAAGTCAATATTCTTCAGCCCATTTATTCGTGTTTACATTTTTTAATGACGGATTGTCAAGCCAAGTGCGACACTGCCTCCATGAATGATTCGTAGGCGGTCTTCCAACCCAAACACTTTCTT